>CAYSIP010000112.1:0-8463 GCA_964431055.1 uncultured Corynebacterium sp.
CCACGGTCATCGTCCAGCGCGGTACCCTCCACGTCGGTGACTCGATCGTGGTCGGTGACACCTTCGGACGTGTCCGTCGCATGGTCGACGAGTACGGCAACGACGTCGAGGAGGCGGGTCCGTCCCGCCCGGTCCAGATGCAGGGCCTCAACGGCGTCCCCGGCGCCGGTGACAACCTGCTCGTCGTCGAGGATGACCGCGTGGCACGCCAGATCGCCGCGCAGCGCGACGCCCGCAAGCGCAGCGCCCAGCAGGCGCGCTCCCGCAAGCGGGTCTCCCTCGCCGATCTGGATGCGGTGCTGAAGGAAACCAGCACCCTGAACCTCATCCTCAAGGGCGACAACGCCGGCTCCGTGGAGGCGCTGGAGGAATCGCTCCTGAAGATCGAGATGGACGACGAGGTCGAGCTCAACATCATCGACCGCGGCGTTGGCGCCGTCACGCAGACCAACGTGACGCTGGCCTCCGCCTCGAACGCCGTGATCATCGCGTTCAACGTCCGTGCGGAAGGCAAGGCCACGGAAGAGGCCAATACCGAGGGCGTCGACATCCGTTACTACACGGTGATCTACAACGCCATCGAAGAGGTCGAGCAGGCTCTCACGGGCATGCTCAAGCCGATCTACGAGGACCGTGAGGTCGGCACCGCGGAGATCCGCGCGATCTTCAAGGCCTCCTCCGTCGGCCTCATCGCAGGCTGCATGGTCGAGTCCGGCAAGGTGCGTCGCAACGCCTCTGCCCGCCTGGTCCGGGACGGCAACGTCATCGCCGACAACGTGAAGATCACGTCGCTGCGTCGCGAGAAGGACGATGCCACCGAGGTCAGCGCCGGTTACGAGTGCGGTATGGTGCTGTCCTACCCGAATATCGAGGTCGGAGACAAGGTTCAGGTCTACGAGCAGGTCGAGGTGCCGCGCACCTAAGCGCACCTCTGGCCCACCCGGCTGAACCGGCAGGCCCCGTTCCCCCGTCACGACGTGGGGGAGCGGGGCCTGCCGCCGTTTCCACCCCTGGAGGCCTTGGGTAGGATTAGCCCGTACAGTTCACCACCGCGAAAGGGGACGACATGGTTGACAACGCCCGCGCCGCCCGCATGGCCAAGCGCATCCAGACGATCGTGGCTTCCGCCATCGACCACGAGGTCAAGGACCAACGACTGGAGCTCGTCACCGTCACCGACACGCGGGTCACCGGTGACCTCCACGACGCGACCGTCTTCTACACCGTCCGTGGCCGCACCATCGACGAGGCTCCGGACCTCGAGGCCGCGGCGGAGGCCCTCCACCGCGCACGCGGACAGCTGCGCAAGATCGTCGGATCGGAACTCAGCGTGCGCTACACGCCCACCCTGTCCTTCGAGCTCGACACTGTCCCGGAGGCCTCCGCCCACATGGAGGAGCTGCTGGCCCGCGCCCGTGCCCGTGACGAGGAGCTGGCACGCCTGAAAGAGAACGCCACCCCGGCGGGGGAGGCCAACCCCTACAGGACCGACGGAAGCGAGGACTAGTGCCGGATTTCGCGGCCGCCGCGCGGATGATCAAGGCCGCCCGGTCGGTCACCGTCGTCGCCCATCTGCGTCCCGACGCCGACGCCGTGGGTTCGGCGTGCGCGACCGTCGCCGCCCTGCGCCAGCTCGGCAAGCAGGCGCGGGCGGTGGTGGGGCAGCCGATGCCCATCCCGCAGAGCCTCCTGACCATCCCCGGAGCCGACGAACTACGGGTCGTGGACCGGTTGCCCGGCGGGGAGGACCTGATCATCACCGTCGACTGCGGTTCCCTCGACCGCACCGGGATGCTCGCGAACGAGATCGCGGCGGCCCGGGCGCGGGTGCTGGTCATCGACCACCACGCCTCGAACCCTGGTTTCGGGGTGGTCGACCTCATCGACGACTCCGCGGAATCCACCACGACCGTCCTCGCCCGCCTCTTCGACGAGCTGCGGGTGACCGTCGACCACGACATCGCCCACTGCCTGTACGCGGGTCTGGTCACCGACACCGGCAGTTTCCGCTGGGGGCGGCCGCGGATGCACGCCCTGGCCGTCGAGCTGATGTCCCACGGCCTGGACACCCGCCAGATCGCCGTGGACCTCATCGACGGCACCACCCCCGCAGACCTGCGCATGGTCGGTGACGTCCTGTCCCGGCTGCGGGTCGAACACGCCCCCGGTTGTTCCGTCGCCGTGCTGGTGGCAGACCGGGAGAGCACCGCCGGACACTCGGACACCGCCGTGGAGAGCCTCGTTGACTTTGTGCGCGCGCTCCACGGCACCGATCTGGGCGCCGTGTTCAAGGAGACCCTCCCGGGACGGTGGGCGGTCTCGCTGCGCTCCACCGTCATCGACGTCAGCCTGGTCGCCGGTTCCCTGGGGGGCGGCGGCCACGTCCCGGCGGCGGGCTACACGACCACCGGCGCGATCGACGACGTCGTCCGTGAGCTGCTGGGGGCGCTGGGAAGCGCACCTTGAGCAGCCCCGTGAACCGGCGGGCGGACACCGGGCAGGTCACCGCCCGCCAGATCTTCGCCCTGGCCTTCCCGGCGCTCGGGGTGCTCGCGGCGACCCCGCTGTACCTGCTGCTCGACACCGCGGTCGTCGGCAGGCTCGGCGCCTTCGAACTCGCCGCCCTGGCTGCGGGCACGACCGTCCAGTCGACGGTGACCACCCAGCTGACCTTCCTCTCCTACGGCACCACCGCCCGCGCCTCCCGCCTCTACGGCTCGGGGCGCCGGGCCGAGGCCGTCGCGGAGGGTGTGCAGGCCACCTGGGTGGGAGTTTTCGTGGGGCTGCTCATCGCCAGCGTCATATGGCTGTTCGCTGGGAACATCGCCCTGTGGTTGACCGGGGACGAGGCCACGGCGGCCGAGTCCGCCCGCTGGTTGCGCGTCGCCGCCTTCGCCATCCCCCTGACCCTGGTGGTCATGGCGGGCAACGGTTGGCTGCGCGGCGTGCAGGACACCCGGCGGCCACTGTGGTTCACCCTCGCCGGGGTGATTCCCGGCGCCATTCTGGTGCCCATCCTGGTGGCGCGTTTCGGGCTGGTCGGTTCGGCCGGGGCCAACGTCGTCGGCGTGGCCATCACCGCCTCCTGTTTCCTCCTCGCCCTGATGCGTGAACACGACGGCGACTGGCGGCCCCGGTGGCGGGTCATCCGCCGGCAGCTGGTCCTGGGCAGGGACCTGATTCTCCGTTCCCTGTCCTTCCAGGTCGCCTTCGTCTCCGCCGCGGCCGTCGCGGCCCGATTCGGCACCTCCTCCCTGGCCGCCCACCAGATCATGCTGCAGTTGTGGAATTTCATCACCCTGGTGCTCGACTCCCTGGCCATCGCCGCGCAGGCGCTGACCGGTGCGGCGCTCGGCCGGGGCACGGTCGACGTCGCCAAGCGGGTCGGCGTCCGGGTGACCGTCTACTCGATGATCTTCGCCGGGTTCATCGGCCTGGTCTTCGCGGCACTGGCCGGGGTGATTCCGCGCATCTTCACCTCGGACGCGGCGGTGCTGGACGCACTGGCCTCGCCGTGGTGGTTGATGGTCGTGATGATCATCCTCGGCGGCGTCGTATTCGCCCTCGACGGCGTGCTGCTGGGGGCGGGGGACGCCGGTTACCTGCGCACCATCACCATCGCCTCGGTGGTGTTCGGTTTCCTGCCCGGCGTGTGGATCTCCTACGCCGTCGACGGCGGGCTGACGGGCATCTGGGTGGGCCTGCTGGCGTTCATCGTCATCCGGATGGTCGCGGTCGTGTTGCGATTCCGGTCGATGCGTTGGGCTGTGGTACATAATGTGGAAGGTAAATCGTGAGAGGGGGACACAGGTGACCACCACGCTCTGGGCCGTGTCCGACCTCCATGCGGCGGTCAAGGCCAACGGCAGCAGGATCGACGGCATTCAGCCGGAGGACCCCTCCGACTGGTTGATCGTCGCCGGGGACGTCGCCGAACGCACCGACCTGGTGCTGCGCGTCCTCGAACGCCTGCGCCGCCGTTTCGCCCGCGTGATCTGGGTGCCGGGCAACCATGAGCTGTTCTCCCGCTCCGCCGACCGCTGCAAGGGGCGCGACAAGTACGCCGAACTGGTCGCCGGGTGCCGCAGCATCGACGTGCTCACCCCGGAGGACCCGTACCCCGTCTTCGACGGGGTGACCATCGTCCCGCTGTTCACCCTCTACGACTACAGCTTCCGCGGGCCGGGCATGACCGTGGAACAGGCTGTCGAGGCCGCGCGCGAGAAGCAGATCATGATGACCGACGAGTTCGCCATCGCCCCGTTCGTGGACATCCGCGCATGGTGCTGGGATCGGTTGGCCTATTCCATCAAACGGCTCAGCCGCATCAACGGCCCCACCATCCTCATAAATCACTGGCCGCTGGTGCAGGAGCCGACCTTCAGGATGCGGTGGGCGGAGATCGGCCTGTGGTGTGGCACCCGGCACACCCGCACCTGGGCGGAACGCTACAACGCGCAGGCCGTCATCTACGGGCATCTGCACATGCCCGGCGTCACGGAGGTGCGCGGCGTGCCGCACATCGAGGTTTCGCTGGGTTATCCGCGGGAATGGGAACGCCACCCCGGGGGCACCCCGTGGCCCTATCCGGTGCTCAGGCGGGAGGAGAGCGATGCTTGACGAATCGCTCTTTCCCCCTTCCGCGCGTTTCTGTTACGTCAAGACGTCCCGTAGCGATCCCGATCTGCAGAATTTCCGGCACCTGCACCCGCTGGAGCAGGCGCTGGTGTCCCACTCGGTGGACATCCGCAAGGCCGAGTTCGGCGACGCCCGCTGGTGCGCGCACCAGGCGTTGCGGGATCTCGGTTACCCGGGCAATCAGCCCATCCTGCGGGGTGAGCGGGGCATGCCCCTGTGGCCGGAGAACGTGACCGGTTCGCTGACGCACACCGAGGGTTTCCGTGCCGCCGTGGTGGCCCCACGCTCCCAGGTGCGCTCCATGGGGCTGGACGCAGAACCGGCCGAGCCGCTGCCCGAGGGGGTGGTCGGCTCGATCGCGCGGGTGGGGGAGTTCGCCCAGCTGGACAGGTTGCGCGCCAACGGCGTCACCTGCGCCGACCGGCTGCTGTTCTGTGCGAAGGAGGCAACCTACAAGGCGTGGTTCCCGATGACGCAGCGGTGGCTCGGATTCGAGCAGGCCGAGATCGACCTGCGTGAGGACGGGACCTTCATTTCCTACCTGCTGGTGCGACCCACCCCGGTGCCCTTCATCGACGGGCGCTGGATGCTGCGCGACGGTTATGTCGTCGCCGCGGCCACCGTGACGTGAGCAGGCCGGGCGGCTAGAGCGTGGACGGCCGGGCCACGAACACCGTGGCCAGCCGCTTTCCCTTCTCCTTGATCAGGGCGATCGCCCTGCCCTCCGGGTCGACCGCCGCGTGCACCCCTTCCAGCCCGCGTGGTTCAAGCCACTTGCCCATGGCCAGCGCCGCGCCCTCCTCGGCCGTCACGTCGAGCACCGGGTAGGAGCGGATCAGCGCCTCGTCCAGGGACAGCGACAGCCGCGGTTCCCCCTCCAGCGCATCGAGCGCCACCGCGTCGGACAGTGTGAACGGTCCGACCTCGGTGCGTCGCAGCGCGGTCAGGTGCCCCCCGACTCCCAGGGCCTCACCCAGGTCGCGCGCCAGGGAGCGGATGTAGGTGCCGGAGGAACACGCCACGGACACGTCCAGGTCCAGGAACCCGTCCTCGCGCCGTGACTCGTGGACGTCGAAGGCCATGACGGTCACCGGGCGGGCCGGGATCTCCACCGTCTCGCCCTCGCGCACCAGCTCATGGGCGCGTCGCCCGGCGATCTTGATCGCGCTCACCGAGGCGGGACGCTGCATGATCTCCCCGGTCAGTTCCGCCACGGCCGAGCCCACGGCCTCCCCGGTCAGTGAGGCGGCGGATTCACCCCAGATCCGCTCACCCTCCGCGTCGTCGGTGGTGGTGGCCGCGCCGAGCCGGATCGTCGCGTCGTAGGCCTTCGTGGTGGCCACGAGGTGGGCGAGGAATTTCGTGCCCCGCTCCAACCCGACCACCAGCACGCCCGTGGCCATGGGGTCGAGGGTGCCGGCGTGGCCGACCCGCTTGGTGTGGAAGAAGCGACGCAGGCGGGAGACGACGTCATGTGAGGTCATACCCGCCGGTTTATCGACGATCACGAGGCCGGAACGGGAAAGCGCATCAGTCATACCGAAAGCTTATGCCGTAGTCTGAAGCGGTGATTGTTTGGCACGGAATAGACGACGTCCCCGCTGACCTGGGCGCTTCGGTGGTCACCATCGGTGTCTTTGACGGGGTGCACCGCGGGCACCGCACCCTCATCGAGGAAGCGGTCCGGGTGGCCCGATCAAAGGGTGTGCCGTGTGTGATGGTCACCTTTGACCCGCACCCGCTGTCGGTGTTTCTTCCCGAACGCACCCCCACGTTGCTCATCCCGTTGGAGCAGCGGTTGCGCCTGGCGATGGAGATGGGCGTCAACGGGGTGCTGGTGGTGGATTTCCGGCGGGAGCTGGCCGGCCTGGAACCCGACGAGTACTTCCGCACCCTGCTGCTCAACGCCCTCAAGGCGCAGTCGGTGGTGGTGGGGCAGAACTTCACCTTCGGTAACAACGCGGCCGGCACCGTGGAGACCCTGCGCGAGCTGGGCGGGGAGCACGGCGTGGATGTGCGCATCGTCGATCTGCTCGTGGACGAGCAGATCCGGATCTGTTCGTCCGCGATCCGGGAATTCCTCTCCGGCAGTGACGTGGAACGCGCCGCCTGGGCGCTCGGCCGGCACTTCACCGTCACCGGCGAGATCGTCCACGGGGCGGGTCGTGGCGGGCGGGCTCTGGGGTATCCCACCGCCAACCAGTATTTCCCGGAATCGATGGCGCTGCCCGCAGACGGGGTCTACGCCGGCTGGTTCACCATCCGTGACGGCCGCCCCATCGACGGCAACATGGAGCGCGACGTGGCGTACCCGGCGGCGATCTCGGTGGGCACCAACCCCACGTTCGGAACCGAGCCGCGCAGCGTGGAGTCCTTCCTCCTCGACCGGGAGGCCGACCTGTACGGCCACACCGCCGACGTGTCCTTCGTCGCGCACATCCGGGGCATGGTGAAATTCAACTCCGTGGAGGAGCTGATGGACGCCATCGAACGCGACGTCGCGACGACCCGGCGGATTCTGGGGGTTTGACCCGGTCACTACACTCGGGAAGGCATCCGCGAAATTCCCAAGGAGAAACCGTGCCCAAGAAAATCATCCTGGACCTCGACACCGGCATCGACGATGCCCTCGCCCTAGCCTACGCCCTAGCCTCCCCGGAGCTGGAGCTCATCGGCGTGACCGGCACCTACGGCAATGTGCTCGTGGAGACCGGCGTGCGTAACGCGCTGGCTATCCTCGAGCTCTTCGGCCGCCCGGACGTCCCCGTCTACGCGGGCGTCCCGCACGCCTCGACGAAGGAATCCTTCGAGGTGCTGCCGGTCTCCGAGTTCATTCACGGCGTCAACGGCGTCGGCGAGGCCGAGCTGCCGGAACCGGAGGGCAGGGTCCAGGAAGGCGAGGCGGTCGACTTTCTCATCGAGTCGGTCAAGAAGTACGGCGATGATCTGATCATCATCCCGACCGGCCCGTCGACCACCATCGCGGCGGCCATCGAGAAGGACTCATCCTTCGCCGGGAACGCCCACATCATCATGATGGGTGGCGCGCTCACCGTGCCGGGCAATGTCAGCCCCTGGGCGGAGGCCAACGTCAACCAGGACCCGGACGCCTCGGACAAGCTCTTCCGTGCCGCGCAGGACGTCACCATGATCGGCCTGGACGTCACGCTGCAGACCCTGCTGACCTACGAGGAGACGAAGACCTGGCACGACCTGGGCACCGCCGGCGGTGACTTCCTCGGTGTGGCCACGGACTACTACATCAAGTCCTACGAGACGAATTCCCCGCACCTGGGTGGTTGTGGCCTGCATGACCCGTTGGCCGTCGCGGTCGCCGCGGATCCGTCGCTGGTGACCACGCTCGCTCTCAACCTCAAGGTCGACACCGAGGGGGAGACCCGCGGTCGCACCATCGCCGATGAGACCCGGCTCAACGACCCGGTCAAGACCGCGCACGTCGCCGTCGGCGTCGACGCCGGTCGTTTCCTGGGCGAATTCATGGAGCGGCTGACCCGCCTGGCGGCGGGCACCACCCAGACCAATGATTTGGTCGGTGCGACGGGGACCGGTAACGTTTCCTGAGGCTTAATGCGACTGCGGTCCACAGCAGTTGCGCCCTCCGCTCAGGCGGAGTCATTTCATGTGGACTGAAACAACCATCAGGAGATAATCCCATGGCACTTTCTTCCGAGAAGAAGAAGTCGATCCTCGCCGAGTTCGGTCTGCACGAGACCGACACCGGTTCCCCCGAGGTACAGGTCGCGATGCTGACCAACCGCATCAACACCCTGACCGAGCACCTAAAGTTCCACAAGCATGATCACC
>CAYSIP010000113.1:0-8334 GCA_964431055.1 uncultured Corynebacterium sp.
AGAAGAGCATGTCGATGCCCACGCCGGCGGCGAAGAGCATCGCGACCCAGGTCACGAGCTTGTACTGGGGTCGGGAGTGGTCCGGTCCCAGCCGGACGCTGCCCTCCCGGGACACTGCCACCCAGATCACGAAACCGATGACGATGGTGACGGTCAGGACGTAGAACCAGCCGAGGTTCTCGGCGATCCAGTAGACCACCGA
The DNA here is from genome assembly GCA_964431055.1 of uncultured Corynebacterium sp. Lineage (GTDB taxonomy): Bacteria > Actinomycetota > Actinomycetes > Mycobacteriales > Mycobacteriaceae > Corynebacterium. The sequence goes on from CAYSIP010000113.1 coordinate 203, forward strand.
CTGCATCGTGCTGGAGGCGTTGGTGGGGGCGACGATCGCCCAGATGGAGAAGGCCACGATGATGGCCGAGGAGATGCCCAGCACCTGCCAGTTGACGCGGATGCCGGTTCCCTTGGCCACCTCGGTCTGGCCCTTGAGCAGTTCTTTCGAGGAAGAGGGAGGTCGATTCTCGTTACGGTTGATTTCGCGTTTCGTGCGTTCGCGGTCACCGCTCAGGGTCTCATTGACCGCGCGTCGCGTCTGTTCCTTCCGATCCATGCTGAAGTCCTTGGACTCAGCCATAAAACCCACTTTCCGTCGCTCCCGTCGGCCCGCAGGGCCGGCTGAAACGAAAATCGTCTCGCGGCGGCGCGTCCCTCCCCCACAGGCCGGGCCCCCACCCGGGTTCTGCTCTGGCGCCTGCTCGCGAGAGGCGTCTCGTCGAGTATGTTCTGCGCACTGGTGTGCGCTCCGCGGGCTCGTGCCCGGGACCACAGTCATAGTAATAGAATGATCTTTAAATGCAAGGGGAGCGCCTGCAAACAGGCGTTTTCGAGTACCGCAGCCGTGGCCGGGGACGCTGCCAAGGTGCTCGGCGGGCGCCGGCAAGCGCGTCTCCGGTGGGCATTTCTGGAACAAAGGTGATGAAATTACCGGAAGACCCCATGTCCCAGGAAAGGAAAGTGTGCACCCATGAGCCTGAACGAGACAGCCGCGGGAGCCGCGCGGAAGAAGGTCGATCTGCTCGAGAAGGACTTCGGGCGCTACGCCGCGCGGTCTGTGCTGGCCGGCGTGTATCTCACCTTGGGCACCGCCTTCGCGCTCGTCGCCGGGCAGGTGGCCGAGGATCTGGCTCCCGGCGTCGGGCTCGGGGCGTTGGTGTTCGCGCTGCTCTTCGGCCTCGGCCTCTACAGCATCATCATCCTCGGGGCGGAGCTGGCCACCGGCAACATGATGTACATGGTCTACGCCGCCGTGCAGAAGGCCGTCTCCTGGGGCAAGGCCTTCCTGGTCCTCGGGGTGTCCACTCTGTTCAACCTCGTGGGGTGTCTCCTGATCGGTTTCCTGCTCTCGCAGTCGACCGTGTTCATGGGGATGGGCCCGGATCATCTCGCGGCCACGATCACCGACGGCAAGCTCAACAAGGACATCCTGCAGCTGCTCATCGAGGGCGCCGTAGCCAACTTCGTGGTCAACATGGCTGTGATGGGCGCGATCTTCGCCAAGGACTACGCGGGCAAGTTCCTCACCGTCGTGTTCATCATCGCGATCTTCGTCGGCCTGGGTCTCGAGCACATCATCGCGAACTTCTCCGTCATGTCCATCGTCATGTTCGCCGCTGACCCGATGGTCGACTCGTTGAATCCCGGCAATGTCGCCGTCAACTGGATTGTCGTGTGGATCGGCAACGTCATCGGCGGTGGCTTCCTCATGGGCGGGGTCTACGCCTGGCTCAACCGGGGCAGCGAGAACTACCGCGACTAAACTTCCCCGGTTTCCGCGATCACGGTGTACAGGTCCGTGCGCAGTGTTGCCGGATCCGCCTCCGGGCCGGGTTCCGAAACGTAGACCTCCCAGAACGGCAGCTGCGGGCGTGACCCGCCGTCGGAGACCCGCTGCAGGAAGGCGCCCCACGCGTCACTGAGCCCGTCGTAGGGGCCCAGGTGGGAGACCGTCGCGATGTGCCCCGCGGGCAGGGTGGAGGGGGAGAACACCACCCCGTTGTCGGCGGTGACCTCCCCGTCGAGGGGCCGATCGACGGGAATGCCGACCTCGAAGGTGGCGGTCTCGTCGGGCATGCGGTGGTGCAGGGAGAAACCCGGGCCCGTCGGCGTGATGCCGCGGGATTCAAGGAGGGGGAACAAGGCGGTGAAGGTGGAGTCGAACACCTCCGCCATCACGGACAAGGGCTGGTCCGTCACCTTCTGGACCACGGTGGATACTGCGGGGACGTCGAAAATCTCCACGTCCGAGCGAGGCTCAGACTGCAGGTAGCTGGCATCGGTCATCGCATCTCCTCGGGAGAGATTCATGTGATCCATAGCATACCCCGTGGTCACATCTCCTCATAGACCGCCGGGTCCTGGTCCCACAAACGCCGCCCGCCGTCCTCGGCGATGGCACCCAGGGCCGTGACAGTCTCCGCCGGCAACCGCCTGCTGACGGCCCCGAGATTCTCCCGCCGGCGCTCCGCGGATGTCGAACGCGGCAACGGAACCGTGCCGATGGTCGCGTGCCAGGCGAGGATCAGAGCGCCGGGGCTGAGCCCCTCACGCGCGGCCAGTTCCACGATCGCCGGGTGGTCCAGCAGGTCACCCCGGCCCAGGGGGCTCCATGCCTCCACGGTGATGTCGCGCTCGGCGTGCCAGGTCAACAGCTCGGGCTGGGGGAACAGCGGGTGCAGCTCCACCTGATTGACCTCCGGGCGCACGCCGGTGGCCTCCTCGACCGCCTCGATGTGGGCGGGCAGGAAATTGGAGACGCCGATGTGGCGCACCAGCCCGGTGTCGCGGGCGTCGACAAGCCCCTCCCACGCCTCGATGAACGTGCCGCGCCTCGGGTTCGGCCAGTGGATGAGATACAGGTCCAGGTGTTCGAGTCCGAGCCGGTGGATGGATTCCTCGATGGCGGTTCTCACCTCACCCCGCCCCTGGTAGCGGCCCGGCAGTTTGCTGGTCACCACGAGCTCGTCGCGGTCGACACCGGAGGTGGCGATGCCGCGCCCGACCGCGCCCTCGTTCTCGTAGTTGTAGGCGGTGTCGATCAGCCGGTAGCCGTCGGCGATGGCGGAGGCGACAGCCTTCGCGCCCTCGCTGCCGCGCAGTGAATAGGTTCCGAGCCCGATGGTGGGCAATGAAATGGCCATGCCCCCGAGGTTAGACGCGCATCGGGGGCATGGCAGGTGGTTGAGTTCTAGACGGCCGGGTCTTCGGCGGGGGCCTGCTTCAACTGCCCCGAGTACAGGTTGAAGCGGTTGTCCCGGGTGAACCCGGTCAGCGCCATTCCCGCCTCGCGGGCCAGATCCACCGCCAGGGACGATGCCGCGGACACTGCCACCAGCGCGGGGAAGCCTGCCATGACGGCCTTCTGCACCAGCTCAAACGACGCCCGGGAACTCATCACCAGGATGAGATCATCGGCAGGCAACCGACCCTCGAGCAGTAGATGCCCGATGACCTTGTCGGCGGCGTTGTGCCGGCCGATGTCCTCGCGGATGACCACTGGCTCGCCGTCGAGGGTGAAGGCCCCGGCGGCGTGGACGCCACCGGTCTTGCGGAACTGCTTCTGCCCCTCCCGCAATTTTTCCGGCAGGGACACCACGATCTGCGGGTCAAGCTCCACCGGGGTGATCCGGTGGATGGCCTTGTCCATGATCTGGTCGATGGAGGTCGAACCGCAGACCCCGCACGCCGACGTCGTGGTGGTCAGGCGGAGGGACTCCGGCCCCGGGGCGCGCACGCCCGTGGCCAGGTCCACCTCCAGCAAGTTGTAGGTGTTCGCCCCGTCGGGCCCGGTCGCCCCCGCGCAGTAGCGCGCCGTGTCGACCTGCGCGGCGGAGGTGATCAACCCCTCGCCGTGCAGGAAACCATGGACGAGCTCGATGTCGTTGCCCGGGGTGCGCATGGTGGTGGTCAGAGTGGGCCCACCCACGCGGATCTCCAACGGCTCCTCCACCGTGACGGTGTCCGCCCGGGTGTCCACCGTGACGGTCTCGCCACCCAGGTTCACCCGGGTGACAGCGTAATTCTGGGTGATGCGGCCCATCTAGACCCCGACCTCGTTCCCGGTCCGGTCCTTCAAGTCCGCCACATTGCGGCCCAGCGGCTCGAGACGCACGGGCACCGACTTAGAGACCGGGGTGTTGGACCTCTCGGCGACCATGTCCATGGGAACCAGCACGTTGGCCTCCGGGAAATAGGTGGTGACGCAATCCTTGGCGGAATCGTACTCCACGACCCGGAAATTCGGGGCGCGGCGCTCGCCGTCCTTCCACACCGAGACGATGTCCACCAGGTCGCCGTCGCGCAGACCGCGCTCCCGGCAGTCCTCCGGGTTGACGAACACCACGCGACGCCCGCCCCGGACGCCGCGGTAACGGTCGTCCAGGCCGTAGATGGTGGAGTTGAACTGGTCGTGGGAGCGCACCGTGTTCATCAGCAGGTGACCCGCGGGCAGGTCGATGACGTCGGTCTCGTTGACGGTCAGCTGGGCCTTGCCGTCGGAGGTGTCGAACACGCGCTCGCGGGGGCCGTTGGGCAGGGGAAACCCGCCCGGGTTCCCGATACGCTCGTTATAGCGCTCGAAGCCCGGGACGGTGGACTCAATGTGGTCGCGGATGACGGAGTAGTCATCGATCATGGGGCGCCAGAAATCGTCGCCGAAGGTGCGCTCGGCGATCGAGCAGATGATCTCGACCTCGGACTTCAAGTTGAGGTCCCTGTTGGCCCGACGGTGCCCCTCGGAGGCGGAGACGACGCCGGCGGAGTTCTCCACGGTGATCTTCTGCGGGCCGGAGGCCTGCCTGTCGACGTCCGTGCGTGCCAGCACCGGCAGGATCAGCGACTTCTCACCCGGCCAGGCGTGCGAGCCGTTCGGCTTGGTCGACAGGTGGACCGTCATCTCCTGCTGGGACATGCCCTTCTCGCAGGCGGTGGTGTCCGAGGCCACACGCACCAGGTTGCCGCCGAGCGACATGAAGAACCTGTTGTTCCCGTCGCGCATGGAACGCAGCGCGTCAACGGTGTCGAGGCCGTCCTCGCGGGGGACGTCGAAACCAAAGTGGTCCTCGAGCGCCTGCAGGAAACTGGGCGGCATCTTCTCCCAGATACCCACCGTGCGGTTGCCCTGCACGTTGGAGTGGCCGCGCAGCGGGGCGGTGCCCGCGCCGGGCTTGCCGATGTTGCCGGTCAGCAGCAGGAAGTTCACCATCTCGCGGATGGTGTACACGGCGTTCTTGTGCTGGGTGACGCCGAGCGTCCAGGAGACGATGATGCTGCCGGCCTTCTCCACCATGTCGGCGACCTTGCACACCTGCGACGTCGGAATGCCGGATCCGCGCTCCAGCTCCGCATCGTCCAGACCCCTGAGGTGCTCAATGGTCTCGTCGACGCCGGAGCAGAACTTGTCCAGGAACGCGTGGTCGATGGCGTCGCGGCGGATGAGCTCCTTGTTCAGCGCCTGGAAGAACGCCCGGTCGCCGTCGAGGCGGACCTGCACGAATTCGTCGGCCAACTTCTCGGAGATGTTGAGCACGCCCTTGACCGACTGTGGCTCCTTGAACTTCATCAGGCCGGTCTCCGGGATCGGGTTGACGGCGATGATTTTCCCACCGTTGTGTTTGAGCCTGGTGAACGTGGACAGCGCCCGCGGGTGGTTGGTGCCCGGATTCTGGCCGACGGAGAACAACAGGTCGGTGGTCTCGAAGTCCTTCATGGTCACCGAACCCTTGCCCAGGCCCACGGTCTCTGACAGCGCGCTGCCGGTGGATTCGTGGCACATGTTGCCGCAGTCGGGAAGGTTGTTGGAACCCATGCGGCGGCCCAGCAGCTGGAAGGCGTAGGCCGCCTCGTTGGAGGCGCGACCGGAGGTGTAGAACACGGCCTTCTCCGGCTCGGTCTTCTTCAGCTGCCCGGCGACCAGGTCGAAGGCCTCGTCCCAGGAGATGGGGCGGTAATGCTCATCTCCCGAGGAGCGGTCGTAGAGCAGGGGAGTGGTGATGCGTCCCTGCTTGCCGAGCCAGTGGTCGGTCTTCTCGCGTAGGTCCTGGACGGTGTGGCTGGCCCAGAAATCCACGTCGGCGCGGTCCGGGGTGGTCTCCTCGGCGATGGCCTTGGCGCCGTTCTCACAGAACTCGACGATGCCGAGATCGCTCTGCTCCGGTTCCGGCCAGGCGCAACCGGGGCAGTCGACGCCACCGTGCTTGTTCATCGTGAGCAGCGGGAGCACGCCACGGTTGGGCATCGCGTGTCGCATGGCGTGGTAGACGCCCTCCAGCCCGGCGGCCGCGGTGGTGGGGTCGCCGACCTCCGGATCATCGAATTCGTTGGCGACGGGGTTGACGGCGGATACCTCGTTGGCTTTGGTCATGCCTCCCAGCCTATCCGTCACGTTTCCCGTGTCGAGCTTCCGGGCGAGGCCCCCGACCGGTGATTGACCAGGGGAAACTACCGCGGCGGGGAATCTTCCCCGCGTTGGCGCGCGTGCTCCGCCAACAACCCCTCGATGGCCCGGATTCGTTCGCGCACCCGCTTGACGACGTCGTCGGGATCACCGGCATCACCCGGGCCACCCGCCGCGAGACCCACGAGGAAGGCGGTCAGTGGAGCAGCCGGGCGGGAGGGGCCGTGGGCCACGTCGCGGGTGAGGTCCAGCAGATCCTTGACCAGCGGACGGATGCTGTCCGGATCGACCCCGAGTTCCAGGGCAGCCTCATGCAGCCACTCGTGGGCGGAGGCCAGGCTACGGTCCTGGCCCTTGTGCTCGCTGCTCATGGTCGGCGTTCTCTCCTTCAGGTTGCTGCGATGACCGTCAGTCTAACGCTCGGCCGGGTGCCTCCCGCGTCTGCCCGTACCCCACTCCCGCGCGGACCGCGCATTGTGATAGAGAACGTATTTTGTTCTCGACGGGTGAGACGGTAGGCTTGGCCGTTGGACTTGTGCGCCCCGTATGGGGAGCCGCACTTCTCCGGAAAAGAACACTGAACATTCCTACTTTGTTGTAGGCCCCCCGCCAATCCGGCGACCGCGTGGAAAGCGGCAGCGAGCGCCCCGGGCTACTGAGTCCGGGGAGCGTAAGTGGCCCGATGGAACACGCGGCTATCGCTCAGGTGGGAACGGGAACCGCAGCGAGAAAGGCACCAGGTCACCTTATGACCATGACTGATCCTATCGCCGACATGCTGTCGCGCGTGCGCAACGCAAACCATGCGCACCACGACGTCGTCGCGATGCCCTCCTCGAAGCTCAAGGCGAACATCGCCGACATCCTCCAGCAGGAGGGCTACATCGAGAGCTACACCGTGGAAGACACCAAGGTCGGCAAGACCCTGACTCTCCAGCTGAAGTACGGCCCGTCGCGCCAGCGTTCCATCGCCGGCGTCCGTCGCGTCTCCAAGCCGGGTCTGCGCGTGTACACGAAGTCCACCGAACTGCCGCAGGTCCTCGGTGGCCTGGGCGTGGCGATCATCTCCACGTCCCAGGGTCTCCTGACCGACCGCCAGGCTACCGAGAAGGGTGTAGGCGGAGAAGTTCTCGCCTACGTCTGGTAAGGGAGGATTGAAACACTATGTCGCGTATCGGTAAAAACCCGATTACCATCCCGTCCGGCGTGCAGACCACGATCGACGGCCAGAACGTCGAGGTCAAGGGGCCGAAGGGCACCCTGTCCCTGAACCTTCCGGAGCCGATCACCGTCGCCGTCCAGGACGACCAGCTCGTGGTCTCCCGTCCGGATGACCACCGCAAGAACCGTGCTCTGCACGGTCTGTCCCGGTCGCTCGTCAACAACCTCGTTGTTGGCGTCACCGAGGGCTACACCATCAAGATGGAGATCTTCGGCGTGGGTTACCGCGTCCAGCTCAAGGGCAAGAACCTCGAGTTCGCCCTGGGCTTCTCCCACCCGGTCCTGATCGAGGCTCCGGAGGGCGTCACCTTCGCGGTTGACGGCAACACCAAGTTCTCCATCACTGGTATTGACAAGCAGGTCGTTGGGCAGATCGCTGCCAACATCCGTCGTCTGCGGAAGGACGATCCCTATAAGGGTAAGGGCATCCGCTACGAGGGTGAGCAGGTCCGCCGCAAGGTCGGAAAGACGGGTAAGTAAGCATGAGCAACACCGCAGAGAATCAGAAGCGCACCCCGGTCGGCAAGGATATCTCCACCCGCCGCCGCGAGGCCCGTGCCCGCCGTCACTTCCGTATCCGCAAGACCCTGCGTGGCACTCCCGAGTCGCCGCGTCTGGTCGTCCACCGCACCTCCCGCCACATGCACGTCCAGGTCATCGACGATGTCGCCGGACACACCCTGGCCGCCGCCTCCACCATGGAGCCGGACGTTCGCTCCATCGAGGGCGACAAGAAGGCCAAGGGCGCCAAGGTCGGAGAGCTGATCGCTGAGCGCGCCAAGGCCGCCGGCATTGAGCAGGTCGTCTTCGAC
>CAYSIP010000114.1:0-8257 GCA_964431055.1 uncultured Corynebacterium sp.
GGACCCTGGTGCTGGCCATCTCCCAGTCGGGTGAGACCGCCGACACCCTGGAGGCGGTGCGCCACGCCAAGACGCAGGGCGCGAAGGTGCTGGCGGTGTGCAACACCAACGGCTCCCAGATCCCGCGTGAGTCCGACGCCGTGCTCTACACCCACGCCGGACCGGAGATCGGTGTGGCGTCGACCAAGGCGTTCCTCGCCCAGGTCGCCGCGAACTACATCGTCGGTCTGGCGCTGGCCCAGGCGAAGGGCACCAAGTACCCGGATGAGATCCGGGAGATCTGGGACGCGCTGGAGGAGATCCCGGGCAAGATCGAGCAGCTGCTGGAGGTCAAGGAGCAGGTCGGTCAGGTCGCGAGTTTCCTCGGTCCCATCCCCACCATGCTGTTCCTGGGCCGCGGCGTGGGTTATCCCGTCGCCCTGGAGGGCGCACTCAAGCTCAAGGAGCTGGCCTACATCCACGCCGAGGGTTTCCCGGCAGGTGAGCTCAAGCACGGTCCGATCGCGCTGATCGAGGATGACCTGCCGGTGGTCGTCGTCGTGCCGTCGCCGCGCGGGGTGAAGCTGCTGCACTCCAAGATCGTCTCCAACATCCAGGAGATCCGTGCCCGTGGCGCCAAGACGATCGTCATCGCCGAGGAGGGGGACACTGCGGTCGAGCCCTACGCCAACTGGCTGATCCGCATCCCGCAGACCTCGTCGATCATGCAGCCGCTGCTGGCGACCGTGCCGCTGCAGTTCCTGGCCGTGGACATCGCCCGCGAGTGCGGCAACGACGACATCGACAAGCCGCGCAACCTCGCCAAGTCCGTCACCGTGGAGTAGGACGCGTGCCGACGCCCCGGGGGGCCGCGCCCTACTACTTCGGTGGGCGCGGCCGCGCGGTGATCCGCCGGGCGGCCGGATCCGTGCGGGTGCCGGACGAGCGCGCCCGGTTTTCCGCGCGTCGGTGGTTCACGGTCCCCGGTCCCGTCCGCGCCGGGACGGTGGTCAGACCGTGGCCGGTTCGGACTTGGCCAGCTTGTGCAGCCGCGGGATGGGCGTCCGCAGGTTCAGCGCGGCGGCCGAGCCCTGGCCCGGCCAGTGCAGGACCGCGGAGCGCTCCTCGAGCGAACCCTTGACGACGACCGGTTGCTCGTCGCCGTGAGGGACGGGGCCACTGACCTTCAGGTTCATGCCCCACTGGTCGGTCCAGAAATAGGACTGGAAATCCAGCGGTGCCGCGTCATCGCCGTTGAGCAGCGTGGCGGCGGCGGTCTTGGCCTGTTCGATGGCGGCTGTCCAGATCGGGCTGCGGCGCGGTCCGTCCACCCCGTCGATCCAGGCGACGTCACCGGCGGCGACGATGTTGTCGCGCACGCGGCAGCGGGCGTCGGTGACCAGGCGGCCGCCGGCGAGTAACCCGGAGTCGGCCAGCCAGCCATCGTTGGGGATGTCGCCGGCCGCGGAGATCACGACGTCGGAGACGATCTCCTCACCGGAGGTCAGCGTGACGGCCATGCCGTCGGTGGTCTCGCGGACGGCCGAGACGAGGTCGTCGACGAGCGTGAGGCCGTGCTCGACGGCGACCTCGGTGAGGATGCCGGCCAGCAGGGGGCCGATGTGGGGGAGCATCGGGGTGCCGGGGTGGATGAGAGTGACCTCGCAGCCCAGGCCGAGGGCGCCGGATGCGACCTCCATGCCTAGCGGTCCGCCGCCGATGATGGTGACCTTCGGGCCGGTCGTGAGGCACTCGCGGAGCGCAGCGGCGTCGTCGAGCGAGCGCAGCGTGTACTCGCGCTCCGAGTCGGTGAAGCGGCGGGCGTGGGTGCCGGTGGCGATGATCAGGCCGTCGTAGGCCAGTTCGGTGCCGTCGTCGAGGGTGAGGGTCCGCGCCGCCGGGTCGAGCGCGGTGGCGCTGCGGCCGAGCAGTTCGGTGCCGCCGTGGGTGGCCTCGGGGAGGAAGTTGATCTCCATCTCATCGCCGGGAGCCAGCGCAGCCTTGGACAGGGCGGGGCGGCTGTAGGTGGCGTGGCGTTCCTCACCGACAATCGTGATCGGACCCTCGTGCCCGAGGCGACGGAGGGTGTCGCCGGCGGTCAGACCGGCGACGCCGTTGCCGGCGATGACGATGTGCTTCAGGGGGTTCATGATCAGACCAGCTTCAGTGCGGCGACAGGGCAGACGCGGACGGCGTCCTGGGCGGCCCGCAGATCCTCGGGGCCGACTTCGGCCCGGTCGATGATCAGCTCGCCGTCATCGTCGAGGTGCATCAGGTCCGGGGCGGCTTCCTCGCAGAGGCCGTGGCCCTCGCAGCGGGGACGGTCGAGTTCGATGAGATGGGTGGCGGTGCTCATGAGGGGGTCCTCCTGTGTGAAAGGTGTCCGGCAGGCGGGAGATGTGATGCCCGTCATGCTTCTGTGGGCTAGAGCATGTCAGATCGCGAGACAATGTGTCTAATGAATAAATAAAATGGGTAGTATTCATGTCATGAATGGTCGCCGGGATCTCCCTGCATCTGCCCGCCCCTTCGGCGTGAATCTCGCCGCCGTTGACCTCAACCTGCTCGTCTCCCTCCACGCGGTCCTGGAGGAACGTTCCGTCACCGCCGCCGCTGACCGGGTGGGCCTGTCCCAGCCGGCGATGAGCCACGCACTGCGCCGGATCCGGAAGCTCTTCGGGGATGAGATTCTCATCCGGCAGGGTTCCCGCAGCGTGCTCACCCCGCGGGCGCAGGAGCTGGTGGGGCCGTTACGCGACGTCCTCTACCGTGCCTCCGGGCTGCTCGGCGGCGAGACTTTCGATCCGGAGACGAGTCGGCGCACGGTGACCATCGCGATGTCGCCGAGCGTGTCCTACATCCTCGGCCGGGCGGTCACACACCTGCTCGAGGAGGAGGCTCCCTGGATGGGGTTGCGCATTCTGGCGACCTCGGACATCTCCGACGCCGTGTTCATCGAGCGGGGCGCCGACGTCCTGCTGCTGGCTGAGGGGTATGAGACGGATCACCCCCGCGAACGGCTCTTCGACGACGAGTGGGTGGTCATCGGTGGCGTGCCGGAGCTGCTGGAGGGTGACGTCATCTCCCGGTTGCAGGACTGGCCGCATGTCGCGCTCGATTCGGAACGCGTCACCCGCCCCTATGAGGTGCTGCGCCACCGCGGCGTGGACGTGAAGGTCCAGGTACGGGTCAACGACTATCTCCTGCTGCCGCAGTTCGTTGCCGGGGTGCGCAAGATCGGGCTGCATCGCCGTCGGGTGGTGGAGCAGATGGCGCGTTCCTATCCGCTGTACGTCGCGGATTTCCCCTTCCCCATCCTCGGTCTGGGGGTGGACACGGTATGGAACCCGTGGTTGGGGGACCAGGCTTTCCGGCGGTGGCTGGGTGATCTGCTGTACCGCGCCTGCGACATGCAGTGGATGAATGAAGAAGATTAGCAATATTCATTTGTCTGATAGTCGGGGCTGCGCTTAACTGTGACGCAGATCAAGTACCCACTGCCCCAGAGAGGTGCGTCATGACTGTCGCAGCGCCCGTCACATCCACCACCGACCTGTTCTCCGATGAAACCCTGAAGAACACCGAGGCCGTCTTCGCCGAACTGCGGGAACTGGCCCCCGTCGTCTATCTGCCGGCCAACGAGTGTTGGGCCATCACCCGCTACGAGGACGTCCGCGACGCCCTGGGGGATCCCGCCACCTTCTCCTCGAAGTCGGTCGCGTTCAACCCGCAGATGAACGACATCCTCTCCGGCACCAGCCTGGCCGCCGACCCGCCGCAGCACGGCGACCTGCGCGCCGTGCTCACCGACAACCTGTCCCCGCGTGCCATGCGCAAGATGAAGGGCGGCATCTACGCCAAGGCCGACGGGATGGTCCGCGAGCTCGTCACCAGGGGCAGTTTTGATGGCATGGCCGATCTGGCCGTGGCTCTGCCGGTCTCCATCGTCCTCGACCTCATCGGTGTCCAGGGTGACCTGCGCGCGAAGATCCTGCCCTGGGGTGAGGCCGCCTTCAACCTGCTCGGCCCCCTCAACCAGCGCGCCCAGGAGAGTTTCCCGGTCGCCGGTGAACTGTTCAAGTGGACCCACGAGGAGATGCGCGGCGAGGACCTCGCCGAGGGCAGCATCGGCCGCAACATCTGGGAGGCCGCGGAGCGCGGTGACATCTCGCACGACAGCTTCGGCTACATCGTCCACCAGATCCTGGCCGCCGGCATGGACACCACCATCACCACCATCGGCAACACCCTGGCGCTGCTGGGCCAACACCCTGAGCAGTTCGCCAAGCTGAAGGAGGATCCCACACTGATTCCCTCCGCGCTCGCCGAGGTTCTGCGGATCAAGACCCCCGCCCCGGTCTTCGGCCGCGGCACCACCCGCGACGTCGAGGTCGGTGGAACGCTCATTCCCGAAGGCTCCCAGGTCGCCCTCCTCTACGGCTCCGGCAACATGGACCCCCGCAAGTTCGAGAACCCTGAGGTCTTCGACATCACCCGCAACCCGGTCGACCACCTCGGCTTCGGTTACGGCATCCACGCCTGCGCCGGCCAGGGCCTGGCCAAGCTGGAGATTCACGGCATGCTCGAGGCCTGGGTCGGGCAGGTGGACAGCTACCGGGTCGGTGAGGTCGTCCCGCGGATGAACAACTTCACCCGCCCCTACGCGTCCATCGAGATCACCGACATCGTGGCCACCGAGGGGTGATCCCGCCCGGTGACTAGGGTTGGGGGCATGACCAACCTCCGCCAGGCGCAGAAGGCCCTGACTCGCCGGCTCCTCCTGGAGGCCGGCGTGGAGGTCATGGGCGGGCGGGGGTACGCGGCCACCACGATCGACCAGATCGCCTCCCGCGCCGGGGCGACCCGGGCGACGTTCTACCTCCACTTCTCCTCCAAGGCGGATCTGGTGAGCCACATCGTCGAGCGGACGGACGAGATGCTCACCAGTACCGATGATCCGCCCCTGCCTGAGATGGTGGCCGCGAACGATCCGGACATGATCCGGGCCTACCTGAGGCGGAAATTCGACCAGTGGCCGGAGATCAAGCCCTACATGCTGATCACGCTGCAGGCCGCGGCCGAGGAGCCGGACGTGCAGGCCGCGATGGATTCCTGGTACGACCGCGCCATCGGCGCCCTGGCCGAGGGCCTGGACGCCACCGGTCGTTTCGATTCCGGGAGCCGGCGCACGCGTTGTGGCCTGGCCTTCGGTCAGCTCGTCTTCGCCTCGCAGCGCTGGTTCCGCAACGGCTGGGTCGTCGACCGTGACGTCCTCCTCGAGCAGATGACCCGGTCGTGGGTCACGCTCCTCTGCGAGGAGTGACCGCCGAGGCGGGGCGCTTCTCGACGCCCCCTCCCGCCCCAGAGCTGCCGCACCCACCGTGCGGCAGCTCTTCCTCTTTCGCTGGGCGGTCACGGGTCGGGAAGGGGGGCGGATTTGACGGGCTAACCCGTGTCGGAGGGGTGGTGGCGAGACCGTTTCGGCGACTTCCCGAGAGTGAGATAGGCACGACCGAAAGGCCCTGCGTGACGACAGTCACGAAAATCACTTGACAATCTGTCTAGTGAGTGGGGATACTATCCTCCAACCACCCGAGTGGTGCGGAACACATTTTCGGACCTCACCGCAGAAATCTCACTCCCCGCCCTGTCAGCACCGTAGAGGAACAGATGTCATGACCACCGCACCTCCGACTGTCTCCCACAGTCGCTCCGCCATCCGCGGCACCCTTTTCGCCGCCTCCGCCGCGGTTCTCGTCGCACAGCTGGCCAATGCCCTGCCCGGAGTGCTCAACGGCACCTTCCAGCAGTACTTCGGCACCGTGGGCTCCCAGCTGACCTGGATCACCGCGGCCTTCATGATCCCCGTGGTGGTCTTCGAGCTCACCTTCGGACTGCTCGGCGACCGCTTCGGCCACCGCCGCCTGGTCCTGTTCGGCGCGATCACCATCGCCGCCGGCTCCCTGGTCTGTGCGCTGGCCCCCAGCGTGCAGATGCTGTGGGTCGGATCGGCCATCAACGGCCTGGGCGCAGGCGCGATGTACCCGGCCTCCCTCGCCCTGGTCGCGGCGGTGACCCACACCGTCGCCGAGCGTGCGAAGGCGATCACCCTGTGGGCCGGTTGTCTCTCCGCCGGCGCCGTGGTCGCCCCCCTCATGGGTGGCGCATTCGCCGCCGCCGGGCGCTGGCAGTTCGCCTACGCCGCCGTCATCATCCTCGGCCTGCTCGTCGCCGCCGCCAGCCTGCTGGCCGTCGAATACACTGCCAACACCGGCAAGAAGGTCGACCTACCCGGTCAGATCACCTTCGCCCTGGGTCTCATCCTCGTCCTCTTCGCTCTGGTGCAGGGCCCGGAGGAGGGCTGGGCCACCCCGCGTGTGGCGGGCGCCCTGCTCATCGGCGTCGCCCTGCTGGTCGCCTTCATCTTCATCGAACGGCGGGTCAGTGAACCGCTGCTGCGCCTGAGCCTGTTCCGCAACGTCGGCTTCTCCATCTCCTCGGCGGTCGCGGTGGTCGGCATGTTCGCCTTCCTCGGCGCCTGTTTCTCCTTCTCCATGTGGCTGGGCCCGGTCCAGCACCAGAACCCGATGTACATCGGCCTGCTGTTCCTGCTCCTGCAGGGCCCGGCCTTCCTGCTCATCCCGGTGATCTCCCGGCTGATGACGATGGTCAGCCCCCGCTGGCTGCTGTCCACCGGTTTCAGCATCCTGGCCGTCGGCGCCTTCCTCGGCTCCCGACTGGACGTGGCCGACCTGGGCCTGGGCCAGTTCATCCTCCCGGCGCTGTTGATCGGCCTCGGATTCGCCCTGACCCTGAGCCCGATGACCGCACTGGCCATCAACACCGTTCCGCGGGCTGAGGCCGGCATGGCCTCGGCCACCACCAACCTGTTGCGCGACCTCGGCTTCTCCCTGGGCCCGGTCCTGGTCGGCGCCATCGCGCTGTCCGGTGCCGCCCGGCAGGTCGGCGAGGGACTGGCGACCTCCGCGCTCCCGGCCGAGCAGCTGGCCCCGGCGCAGGCGGTCTTCGAGCAGGGTGGCCCGATCGGGCTGAACTCCCTGACATCGGAGGCCCCCGGTTTCGCCGCCACCGAGCTGGCCATGACCTCGCTGGGCAGCGGTTTCGCCACCGCCTTCCTGGTCTGCGCCATCGCCGCCGCCGCCTGCGCCCTCCTCGTGGTCATCGGCCTGCGGGACCGCCACTCGGCGCAGATTGAGGTCGACCAGCCCGTCCCGGCCTCCACTCTGGCCTCCACTCTGGCCTCCACTCCGGCGGCCGGCGTCACCGACGCCGAGGGCATGCCCCAGCCGGTCTGACCCGCCCGCCGCACCATTCCCGGAACCGCCCGGGGGACGCCGAATCACCTGGCGTCCCCCGGGCGGTTCCGGCGTTCGTCCCCCGGGGGACCGCGGTCTGGGGCACTGTAGATCACTGACGATGGATGACGGATGAATACAGTCGGGGAGTGATGGGCGTGGGCCTGGAATTCAATCATGTGACGCTGCCGCAGCGGGTGTTGTTCGGCGCAGGGAAGGCCGGGGAGCACCTCACGGCCGAGGCGGCGCGGCTGGGCGCTGAACGGGTGATGGTCATCACCGGTGCCCGTGAACTGGACCGGGCACGGGAGCTCACCGCCGGCATCACGGTGGTGGCGTGGCACTCGGAGGTGGTCATGCACGTGCCGGTGGAGGTGGCGGAGACCGCCCGCGATGTCGCGCAGCGGCACGACGCCGACCTGCTGGTGTGCGTCGGCGGTGGATCCGCCACCGGACTGGCGAAGGCGGTCGCCCTGACCACGGGCATCCCCATCGTGACGGTGCCCACCACCTACGCCGGGTCGGAGGCCACGAACGTGTGGGGCATGACCGAGGACGAACGCAAGACCACCGGTTCGGACGAGAAGGTGCTGCCGGTGACGGTGATCTACGACTCCGAGTTGACGCTGTCCCTGCCGGTGGGGTTGTCGGTGGCGTCCGGGCTCAACGCCGTGGCGCATTGCGTGGACTCGTTGTGGGCGCCTCGAGCGGATCCGATCAACGCCGCGCTGGCCGGTGAGGGGGTGCGCGCACTCAACGAGGGGCTGCCGCAGATCGTCGGGGACCCGCGCTCCATCCAGGGCCGGGACCTTGCGCTGTACGGCGCGTATCTCGCGGCGGTGTCCTTCGCGTCCGCGGGCTCGGGCATGCACCACAAGCTCTGCCATATCCTGGGTGGGACGTTCAACCTGCCGCACGCGCAGACCCATGCCACGGTCCTGCCGTATGTGCTGGCCTTCAAC
>CAYSIP010000115.1:0-8126 GCA_964431055.1 uncultured Corynebacterium sp.
CAGTCCTCCTCGACCGGCTGGGCACCGCGGTTGGCGGGCTCGAAGTCGTAGCGCTCGCCGGTGGACTGGACCTGGGCGGCCACGCCGTAGAGCTTCTCGATGCCCGGCACGGAGGTCTGCACGCGGATGGACTTGTAGCCGTGCTCGAGCTCCGCGCGGATGGAGTCGAAGAGGGAGGGCAGGTCGGTGCCGGAGGCGTGACCGTAGGCGCGGCAACCGCGTCGCGACGCCCCACCGAGCAGCTCGTAGACCGGCATGCCGGCCATCTTGCCCTTGATGTCCCACAGGGCCATGTCGACGGCCGCGATGGCGGCCATGGTGACCGGCCCGCGGCGCCAGTAGGCGGCGCGGTAGAGGAACTGCCAGGTGTCCTCGATGGTGGAGGGGTCACGGTCGAGCAGGAGCTGGCAGACGTGTTCCTTCAGGTAGGTGGCCACGGCGAGTTCACGGCCGTTGAGGGTGGCGTCGCCGATGCCGGTCACACCGTCGGAGGTGGTGATCTTCAGGGTGACGAAGTTGCGCGAAGGGGAGGTGACGAAGACCTCGGCCTTTTCAATGCGGGTGGACATGGTGATCGGTCCTTTCTGTCGGGGGCCGGGAGGATGAGCTGGCTCAAGCCTAGGGACAGGCGGTGATGCGGAGCCTTCCCGGCGAACAGGTTATGGTCGTATCATATCGGGGTCCGGGGGCGGGATCCCAGCAGTTGCTAATTGTTGCCACCGGTTTCCCCGAAATCCCCGGGGGTCCTGTCGGCGTTGACGGGGTATTTGCTGCGGTAGGTGTCGGCGATGAGGTCGGTGATCTGCCCGTAGGTCAGGGACGCGGTGTTGATCACCAGGTCGTAGTCTTCGTCGCGGTTCGGATTCCACTGGTACAGCGCCCACGACATCTCCTGACGCAGGCGGTCCTCCAGGTGGCACTGCTCGGCGGCGTCAGAGACGGACAGTCCGGTCTTGTACATCACCCGTTCGATCCGTCTGTCGAGCGGGGCGACCAGACGCACGTGCAGGGTGCCGAAGACCGGGCCGAGGACGAGGGCGCCGTTGCGGCCGAGGATGACGCCGCCGTCGGCGACGGAGGTCAACACGTCCGCGGTGTTCCGCGAGGCGAGGTGGCGGTTGGCGGACAGCTGGCTCGCGGCCGCCAGGTCGGCGTCCTGCGAGGAGCTGAAGGACACGGTGCGCAACCAGCGGTCGAAACCGGAGTCGGTGATCAGCGCCGACTTGTCGACCTGGGCGAGGGTGTCGGAGCTGAACCGCTGACCGATGTACTTCACCCCCAGCTTCCGGGCGACCAGCGGGGCGATGTCGGTGGCCCCGGAGCCACGCTGGCCGAAGAGGGTGACGATCGGGGGATGATCGTCCCCCGGGGGACGGATCGTCGTGGTGCGGCCGTCACCGAGCTGTTCGATCCTCACCCGCTCGGAGCTGACCCCGTGCTGGGTGGCGACGGTGTTCTGCATCCGGCGCTCGTTGAGGTCCTCCACGATGTCGGCGTGGGTGCGGGAGTCGAGGCGGTAGGAGAGCATGATCAGCAGCGCGATGGTCGCGAGCACCGCCGGGGCCAGACCGGTGGCGAAGCGGATGCCCTGCACGGCCTGTTCGGACTGCTCGGAAGCCATCGACACGTATCCGAAGGCGCCGATGATGGCGGCGCCGGCCCATCCGCCCAGGCCCTGGCCGCACTTGCGGATGAACGACAGGATCGAATAGGAGCCGCCCTCGGAGCGGATGTCGGACTTCCACTCGCCGTAGTCGACGGTGTCGGCCTGCATGGAGAACATCAGCGCGTTGGTGCCGCCGATGCCGATGCCCAGCATGAACCAGGCGACGATGCCCAACAGCAGGTTCCCGCTCGGGATGAAGAGGATGAGGACGAAACCGAGGACCGTGACGACGGCCGCGGCCACGTAACCGTCGCGTTTGCCCAGGCGCACCGTGATGGACGGCACGAAGGTGGCCATCAGGATGGAGCCCACGGTCTGGGCGGCCATCAGCCAGGTGAACCAGGAAGCGTTGCCGAGCACGTCACGGGCGTAGTACATGCCCACCGCGTTCATGGTGAAGATGGCGGCGAGCAGGAAGAACGCGCCGAGGCACAGGGTCAGGAGCGGGCGGTTGCGGCCCAGCATCCGGAAGGTGGCCCGGAAGGAGATCTCGCCCTGGCCGCGCGGGACGGCCTCCCGGGCGTTGGCGAAGCAGATCAGGTAGAGGACGATGGCGACGGCGGCGATGACCAGACAGGTGACGGTGAAACGCAGGCGCACGTTGTCGGCGGTGGTGTCCTCGAACTGCGGGGCGACGAAGGCGGAGAGGATCACGCCGCTGAGCGAGGAGGTGATCGACCGGGCACCGGAGAGCCTGGAGCGGTCGACCGGGTCCTGCGTCATCGCGGCGGACAGCGAACCGTAGGGGATGTTGACGAAGGAGTAGGCCAGCTGGAAGGCGGCGTCGAGCAGGAAGACCCACGCGACCGTCAGTGCGGGGGAGAGCCCCGCCGGGGTGCTGAACAGCAGGACGAAGACGATGGCCAGCGGCGTGGAACCGAACAACAGCCAGGGCCGCAACCGCCCCCAACGGGTGTTGATCCGGTCGACGGTCTGGCCGGCGATCAGGTCGGCCACGCCCGCCCACACCTTGGTCACGCCGTAGATCAGCCCGGCGACGCCGGCGGACAGGCCGGCGATCTCCGTCATGTAGACCATCAGGAACATCGACGTCATCATGAACGTCAGGTTGTTGGCGACGTCGCCGAGGGCGTAGGAGAGCACCCGGCCGCCGGACATCTTGCCCGGGGCGGTGCGCTCCGGTGGTTTCTTGGTGCGAGTGGTCACGTTTTCTCCTGGGTGAAGACCCGGGTGCCATCCCCGGGGGAGACACTCACAACCGGGGTGAGCGGTAGCGCGGGGAATGACACGTGAGGGAGCGGGGGAGGCAGATCATGATCTAGGGGGCGAGCGGGTCCCGCCGACCGTAGGCGGCCTGCTCGAGGCTGTTCCACCTCCCGCGCAGGTAACGTGCGGCGGCCTTGGGACGACGGTCGCGGGTGAAGGCGCCCTTCTTGTTGCCGTCGACCCGGGCGTAACCGGTCTTGGTCTGGAAATCGGCGAAATTCCACATCTGCTCGCCGACGACGTTGTCGAATTTGTCGAAGACGCGGGAATTCATCTCCAGGTAGGCGACCTGGTAGTCCTCCGTGAACGGCTGGTCATAGATCGAGTGCAGGCCGGCGACGGTGTCGGCGCCGTATTCGGTGATGATGATCGGTTTGTCGGGGTACTTGCCCACCCAGCCCTCGAGTTCCCCGGTCCAGTTGATCTCCGCCACGGCCAGGTCACCGGAGTTGACGTACCAGCCCCAGTAGCGGTTGAGCATGAGCACGTCGAAGAGATCGGAGATGACGCACTTGTCGTACGGGGCGAACATCACGTTGACGTAGCCGACCGGGCGCGTGGGGTCGAGTTCACGGGTCAGGTCCACCAGCGGTTCGAAGTAGGCGCGGGCGCCCTCGGCGACGGTGTCCGGTTCATTGGCGATCGACCACAGCACCACGCACGGGTGGTTCTTGTCGCGGGCCACCAGTCGCTCGATCTCCAGGCGGTGTTGTGCCGCGGTGCCCTCGTCCACATGGCCCGGTTCGTAGGTGCCGCCACTCGAACCACCGATGATGCCGCCGGCGATGCCCCAGTTCAGTCCGACGGCCGGGGTCTCGTCGATGACGACGATCCCGTGGCGGTCGCAGTAGTCCATGAACTCCTCGGAGTAGGGGTAGTGCGAGGTGCGCAGGGAGTTGGCGCCGATCCAGCTGAGCAGCTCCAGGTCCTGGACCATGTGGGCGTTCGAGTGCCCCTTGCCGATGGTCTCGTGGTCCTCATGCATGCCGAAACCGGTGAAGTAGAAGGGCCGGTCGTTGATCAGGAACTGCCCGTCGCGCACCTCCACGGTGCGCACCCCGAAGGGCTGGACGTACTCATCGACGAGCGAACCGGCCCGGATCAGGCGCACCCGCAGGTCGTACATCCCGCCGACGCCGGGCGTCCACAGGGTGACGTCAGGGATCTCCGCGCTGCCCTGACTGCCGGTGCCCTCGGCGACGATCTCACCGGAGGCGTCCAGGACAGCGACCTCCACGTCGACGTGCTCCGTCCCGTCGATGGCGCCGGTGACCAGGACGTCCCAGTCCACGGTGCCGGTGGCGCCCTCGTAACCGGTGGTCACGGTGACGTCCCGGACGTGCTGGTCGGGGCGGGTGTGGAGAAGGACGGAACGGTGGATGCCCGCGTAGTTGTAGAAGTCGTGCTTGTATTCCTGGCGCGGACGGCCGAGTTCGTCGACGCTCAGCTCGCCCGGGGGAATCGAGGTGTTGTCGAGGCGGTTGTCCACCGCGACGGTGAGCCGGAAACGGCCACCGGCCTCGACATGATCGGTGACGTCGGCCTCGATCGGCAGGTAGCCGCCCTTGAAGTCGGCGACCTCGACGTCGTCGACGAAGATCCGCGCCGAGTGGGTCACCGAGCCGAAGCGGAGGTTGATCCGCTCACCCGCCCAGCCGGCCGGGACGGTCACGGTGGTCTGGTACCAGTAGGTGCCCACGTGATCGCGCACCGCGGGGTCGGCGAACAGGTCGTTGACCGACGCGGGGACGGCGACCTCGCGGGTGCCGGGGAGCACCCGGGCGTGGAAGTCCGTGTCGGAGGAATCCTCCTCGACGGTTGGGACGTACAGGCGCCACAGGCCATCGAGCACGCGGCTGTCGCGGGTGGGGGATTCTCTGACGGAGAGCATGGGTGGATGTCCTTACTGTGTGTCGGCTGAGGTCAGGTCGGAGACGAATCCCCGGATGCGGTCGACGGCGGCCGCGTCGACCGCCAACTCCTCATCGAGCGCGGCGATCAGCGCGGCGACCGGATCGCCCGCGCCGCGGGCGGTGCCAAGCTCCCCGGCGCGGGTGTCGTCGATCGTCTCCGCCCCGAGCAGATGGGCGATCCAGGCGGCCAGGGAGAAGGCCGCGCCGGCGCCCTCGCGGCCGGCGGCGAGCTCCGCCTTCATGATGGGCACGGCCCGCATGCGCTGCTTCGTGCCGCCGTCGATGGCGATCTGGGCCAGGTTGTGGCGGATGCGCGGGTTCTCGAAACGCTCGATGAGGCTGGCCCGGTACTCGTCGACCTTCAGCTCCGGGGCGGTGAGATGGCTGGCGGCCTCGTCCCACAGGGCCTCCACGCGCTCGCGGACCACCGGATCCCCGATGGCTCCGGCGACGGTGTCGTGCCCGCGCAGTTGGCCGAAATAGGCCATCAGGGAGTGGGAACCGTTGAGCAGCCACAACTTGCGGCGCTCGAAGGCGTCGATGTCGTCCACGAACTCGACCCCGGCCTTCTCCCAGGCGGGGCGACCGGCGGGGAACCGTCCCTGGATGACCCAGCTGGCGAACGGTTCGGTGACCACCGGGGCGTCGTCACGCAGGCCGGTGGCGGCGGCCACCTCCTCGATCAGCTCGTCAGTGGTGGCGGGGGTGATGCGGTCGATGGAGGTGGACGGGAAGGTGACGTTCTCCGCCACCCAGGCGGCCAGCTGCGGATCCACGGCCTCGGCCAGGCCCAGCACGGAGGCGCGGGTGGTCTCCCCGTTGGCGGCGACGTTGTCGCAGCTCATCACGGCCAACCCGCCGTGACCCGCGGCGCGCCGGGCACGCAGGCCGTTGACGATGCGCCCGGCCGCGGTGGCCAGATTCTCGGGCTGCCCGGCCCGCAGTGCCGCGATGTCCGCGACGACCTGCGGGTCGTCGGCGTCCAGGGCGCCCGCGCCCGTGAGGTGGTACCCGGCCTCGGTGACCGTCAGGGTGATCACCGCGACCTGCGGGTCGGCGACCAGCTCGACGAAACGGGCCAGGTTGCCGGCCGGCTGCGCCTCCACCAGCGTGGAGACGATCTCCGGTGAATCCCCCTCACCCGAGCGGGTGACCAGGGTGAACAGACCGTCCTGCGAGGAGAGCAGGTCCGACATCCGGGCGCTGCGGCCGGTGAAGGAGGCGTAGCCCCACCCCGGATCGGCGTGCTGGGTGTACCAGACCTGATGCGCCCGGTGGAAGGCTCCCAGACCCAGGTGCACCAGGCGCACCGGTGGGGTGGGGGCGGGGTGGTTGGTGCGGTTGAGTGTGTTGGTCACAGCTTGAAAACCCTCCTCGGGGAAGCGTCGATGAGATCGACGATGATGTCGGCCGCCCGGTCCTCGCTCAGGCGGTGCTCGGCGACCAGGCGGGCCAGATAACCGGCCTCCACGCGGCGGGAGGTGTTGTGGCGCGCCGGGATGGAGCAGTAGGCGCGGGTGTCGTCGATGAACCCGGAGTAGCGGGAGAAACCGGTGGTGCCGGTGGTGGCGGCGCGGAAGCGGCTCATGGCGTCGATCTCGTCGATGAACCACCAGGGCGCGCCGGCGTAGGTCGACGGGTAGTAGCCGGCCAGTGGGGCGATCTCCCGGGAGAAGGTGGTCTCGTCGATGGTGAAGAGGACCAGGTGGAAATCGGGGTTCTCGCCGAAGTCGGTGAGCAGGGGGCGCAGGCCGAAGGTGTATTCCATCCGGAAAGGGATGTCGTGGCCGGTGTCGGCGCCGAAACGTTCGAAGGCGCTGTTCGAGTGGTTGCGGTAGACGCCCGGGTGGATCGTCATCACCAGGTGGTCGTCCTGGGCCATTTTCGCGAACTGGTAGGTCATGTTCGCCTCGAAGGCCAGCGCCTCGGCGAAGCTGGCCTCGCCGCGCAGGCCCTTGTCCAGCAGCCGCTGCGCCTCGGCGTCGTCCAGTGGGGTGGTGTCCGCGTTGTGGGTGCCGTGGTCGGAGCTGGTGGCGCCATGGTCGATGAAGTACTGGCGGCGGTTGCGCATCGCGGTGAGGTAGCCCTCGTAGCCCGTCTTGCCGTCACCGGCGACGTCGATGAGCTTCTCGACGTCCGCGGCGAAGTCCGGGCGGTACATCTTGGTGTAGGCGTCCGGGCGGAAGGTGGGAAGCACTCGCGGGGTGAAGGTGGGGTCCTCCGCGAGCGCCCTGTGGTGCTCGAGGGTGTCCAACGGGTCGTCGGTGGTGGCGAGCACCTCGAGGCCGAATTCCTCGGCCAGGGCGCGGGGGCGGAAATCGGGTTGCGCGATGGTGGTGGCGAGCTCATCGTAGATCTCGTCGGCGCTTTCCGTGGAGATGCGGTCCGGATTGATGCCGAACACGTGCTGGAATTCCTGCTCCAGCCAGTAACCGGAGGCGGTGCCGGCGAACAGGTCCCAGTGCGAGCAGAAGATGCGCCACGCCTCGCGGGGATCCGTCTCGTGCCCGCCCACGCCCAGATCCGCCAGGTCGACGCCGGCGGAATGCAGGACGCGGGTGACGTAGTGGTCGGGGCTGATGAGCAGCGCCGTGGGATCGGGGAAGGGTGCGTCGGCGGTGAACATCGCCGGGTCCAGGTGGCCGTGCGGGGAGATGATCGGGAGATCCTCCACGTGCGCGAGCAGGCGGCGCGCAATGTCCCGGGTGCCCGGATCCACCGGCAGGAGCCGGTCAGGGTGAGCTGCGTGTGACGTGGTCATGGCCCCATTGAAGCGCTCGATTCAGATCACAGGCAAAGAGTTGCCAAGAGTTGTCGTTAATTTAGTTCCGCAAACTCCGGCGTTAATCTCAATGAGAGCACTAATGATTCGGGCACCCGTGGTCACCTCTCTTCCCCCTTTTCCGTGGGTGCGGGACGGGCCTTCGACGGACCCCGGTCAGGGCGTCCAGATTGGCAGGAGAAAAACATGGAGTGGCTGCACATTGTGTGGGTGGTCCTCGGCATCGGCCTCATGCTGCTGTTGAACATCAAGTGGAAGATCAACGCGATGATCGCGCTGCTGCTGGCCGCGCTGCTCATCGGCATGCTCGAGGGCTTCCCGCTGATGGACCTGCTCGACACGATCCAGACCGGTTTCGGGTCCACCCTCGGATCCCTGGCGATCATCGTCGTCTTCGGCGCGGTGATCGGAAAACTGATGGTCGATTCCGGGGCGGCCGCACAGATCGCCGACACCCTCATCGAGAAGTTCGGCGTGGGCAAGGTCAAGGTCGCCATGGTCATCGCCGGCACCGTCTTCGGCCTCGCGATGTTCTACG
>CAYSIP010000116.1:0-8070 GCA_964431055.1 uncultured Corynebacterium sp.
GACCGTTTCCTCCACCCGGCCGCCGAACTCAACCGGCGTGGCCTGATGAAGCGCAAGGGCTTCCCCGAGTCCTACGACCGGCGGGCGCTGCTGCGCTTCGTCACGCACGTCAAGTCCGGCCGCCCCGTCGTGGAGTCACCGGTGTACTCCCACACCCTCTACGACAGGGTGCCGGACGAGACGCAGACCATCACGCAGCCGGACATCCTCATCCTGGAGGGTCTGAACGTGCTGCAGACGGGGCCGACCCTGATGGTTTCCGATCTCTTCGACTTCTCCGTCTACGTCGACGCCCGCACCGAGGACATCGAACGCTGGTACATCGACCGCTTCCTGCAGCTGCGCACCACCGCCTTTCGCGAACCCGGTGCGCACTTCTCCCACTACGCCGACCTGGGTGACACGCTGGCCGCCGCGGAGGCCAGGGAGATCTGGCAGTCGATCAACCTGCCCAACCTGGTGGAGAACATCCTGCCCACGCGAGTGCGCGCCTCTCTGGTGCTGACCAAGGGCGCCGACCACCTCGTGGAACGGGTGCGCATGCGCAAGATCTGATTTCCGCACCGTGCCGCACTGGAGCGCACTGGGGCGCACACGTGAACTTGAGCACGCGGTCGCCGAGAACCGCGGGGTCAGCGGAGAGCTTCCCGTCCATCCGGGTGCACATCACTCGTCCAACCGCCCCCTCAGTGACTTTCCTCCCCGCGCCAGGCGGCCCACAACCGCGAATAGAGTCCGCCCCCGGAACGCAGTTCCTCATGGGTGCCGGACTCGATGATCCGCCCCTCCCCCATCACGAGCACCCGGTCCGCGGCAGCCGCCTGGTTCAGCCGGTGCGCGATGATCAGGGCCCCACGGTCGCGGAGGACGACCTCAGCTGCGGCATCCAGATCCCCGGCCCCACCGGAACCCGATTCCGCAGTGGCCTCATCGAGAATGACGAAGTCGGGATCCGCGAGTTCGACGCGGGCCAGGGCCACCATCTGCTCCTGCACCGGGGTCAGGCGATGGCCGCCGTCGCCGATCACCGTCTCCGCCCCCTCGGCCAGCGCGTCCAGCCACCGGTCGGCGCCGACCGCGGTCAGCGCGGCGGCGGCCTCCGCATCATCGGCCGTCGGCCTGGCGATCCGGACATTGTCGAGCACGCTTCCACGGAAACAGTGCACCTCCTGGCTGACCATCGCCACCACGCCGCGCAGCTGGGCCGGGTCGAGATCCGGAGCCGGGACACCGGCCACACGCACCGTCCCCTCAGTGGGGGTGAGCAGGCCGGCGGCGATCAGGGCGACGGTGCTCTTACCCGCGCCGGTGGCGCCGACCATCGCCACGCGTTCCCCGGGGTGGATGAGAAGGTCCAGGTCCTCGACCACGGCACGGTCCGGGTCGTAGCGGTGGGTGACCGCGGTGAGGTGGATGCCGACGGTCGGGTCAGGTTCACGTCGCGGGGGCCGCCCCACGGAACCGACGGCGTCGATGACGCCGACCATCCGCACCAGGGAGGCGGCCGCCGACTGCACCTGATCGAACATTCCGACCAACGTGCCGATCGGTCCGAAGAGCCGGTGGAAGATCAGGGCGGCGGTGGAGACCGCGCCCGCGGTCAACTCCCCGGAGTCGACGAGGAGAAATCCGACGCAGAGAATGAGGACGAGAGTGATCGCCTCGGCCCGGTTGTTACGGCTGAAGGCCCAGGTCAGAAAACGGAACACGGAGATCGAGAGGTCGCGGGCCCGGGCCGAGGCGTCGTTGATGCGACGCAGCTCGGTGTCCTCCGCCGCGAAGGCCCGCAGCGTCGCCGCTCCCCCGACGCCCCCGAGCAGCCGCTGGGTACGTACCCCGAACGCCTCCCGCTCACGGCGGTAGAGCGGCCCCGACCGGGGCAGGTAGGCCCGCAGCGTGGACCAGTACAGGGGAACGGCGACCAGCCCGATGATCCCTAGCCGCCAATCCACCGACATCATCCCCACGGCGGAGACGATCACCGTGAACAGTGACTGCACCACCAGGGGAACGACGGTCGTGGCCGCGTGTGAGATCTCCCGTGAATCATCGGCGATGCGCGAGACGAGGTCACCGCGCCCGGCCTTCTCGACGGTCTGGGTGTCGATGTCCAACCCCGCGGCGAGCACGTGCTCGCGTAGTCCCGCGATCGCGGGTTCGAGAGCGCTGGCCAGCAGTTTCGCCCCCGCCCATGTGCCGAGGCCGGCGACGGCGCCCGCCACGAGGACCACGGCCGCGTACCTGGCGACCGGGGCGAATGAGGAACCTGCGGTCAAGGTGTCGACGAGCCTGCCGACCACCCAGGGACCGGCGAGTCCCGCGATGGCGGTGATCAACCCGATGGTGACCACCGCGGTCAGCAGCGGCCACCTGGGACGCAGTGCGGTGGCGAGGTAGCGGAAGGATCGTCCCGCTCCCGCCCGGGCGAGCGTGTCACTCACGGGCGGTCCCCCTGTCCCGTCCCCGTCGTGGCATCGGAGTCCAGGTCGATGACGAGGTCCGCCGCCTGCCGGAACGCCGGTGAGGAGGTGAGCACGACCGTGGTGTGTCCCTGCCGGAGCCCGTGGATCCCGTGGGCGATCCGGTGGTCGGTGACGGGATCGACGGCGCTGGTCGGTTCGTCGAGGATGAGGACGCGCGGTGCCGCGTGGAGCGCACGCGCCAGGGCGATGCGCTGGCGTTGACCGCCGGAGAGATTGGAACCCGCCTCCCGGACGGGATGGTCGAGCCCGTCGATCGTGGCGTCGACGACCTCGTCCGCGGCAGAGGCGACGAGCACGCCCGGGGCCACCACCGCCGAGGAATCATGCGTCATGGTGATATTGGAGCGGAAGGTGCCCTCGAAAATGTCGGCCGCGTGCGGGGCGACGATGATTCCCCCCACGGGACCTGCGGCGTAATCGGAGATCGGGCGGGCGTCGACAAGCATGTCCCCGCCGGTCTCCGCTCCGCCTCCGAGGGCGGCGAGAA
The DNA here is from genome assembly GCA_964431055.1 of uncultured Corynebacterium sp. Classification (GTDB taxonomy): domain Bacteria; phylum Actinomycetota; class Actinomycetes; order Mycobacteriales; family Mycobacteriaceae; genus Corynebacterium. The sequence goes on from CAYSIP010000116.1 coordinate 2,971, forward strand.
GCCCGGCGCGGGAGACCTCCGAATCCATGGTGAGCACGCACATCACGCCGGCCGGGATGGGGACCCGCCGGTCTGTCCCCGGCACCGGGAGGGACAGTGCCCCTGGCCCGACCACGGCCGTGCCACCGCGGTCGGTTCCGGCGCCGGACAGAAATTCGGCGATGCGCACCGCCGCCCCGTGGGCGGCGGCCACCTCAGCGATGCTGTTGCCCAGCAGCCGGATCGGCTCGGAGAGGTAGACCGCCACGCCGACGATGGCGACGAGTTGTCCCGCGCCCAGATCACCGTCGATGACGCGCCAGCCGGCGAGCAGCAGGACTGCGGCCAGGGTCAGGGCGACCGAGAACTCACCGATCCCGGAGACCTTGCCGGTGGCGGATGCCGTGCGGATCGCGGCCGTCGCCGAATCCCGGGACGCCTTTTCATAACTCTGCCGCGCCCAGCGCTCACCACCGACGGCCTTGAGCACCCGCAGGCCGGACATGATGTCCCCGGCCCGGGCACCGGCCTCCGCGGCGGCGGCCTGCTGGGCGGCGCTGCGGGCGGAGATACTCCGTCCTGAGCGGGTGACCACCACGGAGACCACCGGGGCGATCAGGAGAACCAGCAGGCCGACGACGGGGTCGGCGATGAGCAGGTAGACCGCTGCGCCCGCGAAGCCGACCACCGCGGAAGTACCCTGGCCGAGCAGGCCGAACACGCGGGTGGCGGCGTCGGCGTCCGCCGTGGAACGTGACATCACCGCCCCCGGCACCAGGTCCTGCAGGCGCGTGCGACGCATCGCGTGGCCGGCGACCTCCAGACGCAGCTGGTGAGCCTCGTGGTTGACCGCCCGGTTGAGTGAACGCGAGCCGAAGCGATAGGAGTAGCTGAGCACCACGAACAGCAGGATCAACCCGAGCAGGCCGGTCAGCAGCGCGGGCAGGTCGACGGGGAGGACGGCGTGGTCGATGATCAGTCCGATGGTCACGGGCACCAACGCCTCGCTCAGTTGCCACAGTCCCAGGAGGGTTGCTCCGACGGCACTTCGGCGCCACTGACGGCGCAAGGTACGCCGCAGCAGGGCGGCGCCGGTCGACGGCGGGGCGACCGGGGTGGGGGCCGGATCAGTTCTTGGCACGGTCAGGGGTTACCTCGGGAGACGGGGACCACCATGGGGGGGAACTTCATGTGGGGGTCGGGGATGACGGAACTGCTCACACCGTATAACTCCTTGGTGGTCTTCTCCGTGATCACCTGCCGGGGTCGCCAGGTTGAGGTTGTGGAGCACGGCGACGATGGTAGGCCCTCGCGGTTGAGGCCGACGAAAAGGCCGAGTTCCAGCGGATCCCGGCCGTCCAGGACGGCAACGCGATCGTCCTCACCGGGGAACAGGACGACATCGGCCAGGCGTTCTCACTGAACTCGGTGCTCTCCGTCCCGTTCGCGCTGGAGAATGTCGTGCCGCTCGTCGCGGAGCATGTCGCCGGTTAAAAAGCCGGTCACACGGCCCCGGTGGATTCAGGCGCGGTTGCCCTGCGCCTGCACCCACTCGATCACGGCATCCAGCTCCGCGAAGTCGACCCGGTCGGTGTCGTGGTTATAGGAGTCGATCATCGCCTGATCGTTGGCGCTGCGCGCGGATTCGGGCTTGGCCTTGAGCGCCTTGATGATGCCCCACATGATGGTCTTGTGCTTGCGGTTCATCGTCGAGTACGCCAGGCGGCCGGGCAGGTAGAAGCGGGCCACGTCCGGCTTGTCGGAGAGCATGCCGGCCATCTGGTCCTTCTGGCGGGCGACGTCGAGCAGGGTCATGCCGACCGCGCACACCGCCACGGGTCGCGAACCCAGGTCGTGTCTGGCCACGAAGCCGGCCGCCGGGATGGAGGGCCCGTGGACCGGGGAGAGCATCACGAGGGGTGCCGTGTCGCGGGCGAGGTCCTTCGGGGCGGCGTCGTCAAGCACGAGGGCTGTGGTGCGCAGTCGCCGGGCGAGTTCCTCCGCATATTGGCGGGTTGATCCGTAGGAGGTGTCGTAGAGGACGGTGACGGTCAAGAGGTTCTCCTTATTTTCCGAAGCGACGGGAACGCTTCGAGTAGTCCCGCAGGGCGCGCAGGAAATCGATGCGTCGGAAAGCGGGCCAGTACGTCTCCGTGAACCAGATCTCCGAGTAGGCGGCCTGCCACAGCAGGAAGCCGGACAACCGCTGCTCGCCGGAGGTGCGGATGACCAGATCCGGGTCGGGCTGCCCCGAGGTGTACAGGTGGGTGGCCAGGGAATCGACGGTGACCTTGTCCACGAGCTCGTCGACGGGGGTACCCGCATCGATCTCCTCGGACAACAACTCCCGGACGGCGTCGACGATCTCCTGCCGTCCGCCGTAACCGACGGCGACGTTGACGCACACCCCGGTGTTGGCGTCGGTGAACCTGGAGGCCTCGCGCAGGCGCCGGGCTACGTCGGCGGGCAGCAGGTCAAGGTGGCCGACGAGGCGGACCCGGCAGTTGTAGTCGCCATGGGCCAGCTCCGTGACGACGTCACCGATGATGTCGAAGAGCAGCTGCAGTTCCTCCGGCTCACGCCGCAGGTTCTCCGTCGACAGCAGGTAGACGGTGACGACCTCCACCTCCGTCTCGGCGCACCAATTGACCATCTCCCCGATCTTCTTCGCGCCGGCCCGGTGGCCCTGGCTGACGTCGGTGAACCCGGCCTCCCGGGCCCACCGCCGGTTGCCGTCCGCCATGATCGCGATGTGCTTGGGCTGCCGGGCGCCCTTGAGCTCACGGACTAGGCGGGCCTCATAGAGCGGGTACAGCAGGCGGGGCAGGAGATTCACGAAGCTAATTCTAGCCCCTGCCCGCGTTGAACCGGTGGGTGAGCCGGGGGTGGGTCACGAACCGGCCTGCACCGCGCGGCGGGCCCGCACCGCGGCGGCCAGCTCGGCGAGCAGGTCGACGGTGGTGCCGACGTCCATGCACTTGTCGGTGACGGACTGGCCGTAGACCAGGCCCTCCCCACCGTTGGAGCGCAGCTTGGCGGTGTCCAGGGACTGCGCCCCGGCGACCAGGAAGGACTCCATCATCACGCCGGCGATGCCGGTGTCGCCGGCGGTGATCTGGGCGGCGATGTCGGAGATGACCTCGGCCTGGCGGACGTGGTCCTTGCCCGAATTGGCGTGGGAGGCGTCGATCATCAACCGGGCCCCCTCCCCCGCCCTGGCGGCGGCGTCTGCGACTGACGCGGCGTCGAAGTTCGGGCCCGAGGTGCCGCCACGCAGAATGATGTGGCAGTTGGTGTTGCCGGCGGTCTCCACGACGGCGGGGCGACCGTCGTCGGAGGTGCCGAAGAAGAAGTGCGGTTCCGAGGCGGCGGCGACCGCGTCCACGGCGACCTGGGCGTTGCCGTCAGTGCCGTTCTTGAACCCGATGGGCATGGACATGCCGGAAGCCAGCTGGCGGTGGACCTGCGACTCCGTGGTGCGCGCACCGATCGCACCCCAGGCGACGGCGTCGGCGTAGTACTGCGGGGAATTCGGCTCGAGGAACTCGCACGCCGCCGGGAGGTCCAGGTTGACCACGTCGATGAGGACTTTGCGGGCCAGCTGCAGACCGTGATTGATGTCGTAGGTCTCGTTGAGGTGCGGGTCGTTGATCAGACCCTTCCATCCGACGGTCGTGCGCGGCTTCTCGAAGTAGACGCGCATGACGATCTTCAGGTCCCGGTCGAGGCGGGCGGCCAGCGGGGCCAGGCGGTTGGCGTAGTCGAGGGCGGCGTCCGGGTCGTGGATGGAACAGGGGCCGACCACCACGACGAGTCGGTCGTCGTCACCGGCGAAGATGTCGGCGATGTCCTGCCGGTCGGCCTCGACCTTGGCGGCCTGCGCGTCAGAGAGAGGCAGCATGGCCTGGATCTCGGCCGGGCTGGGCAGGTCGTGGAAGGCGCGGACGCGCTTATTGGAGGTGGACGCCGCGTTCTTCAGGGAAACCGGGGAGCTCATGGTGGGACTGGGCCTTTCTGGAGGATGATTCTGCGATATCGGAGGTTGTGGGGGGAAGGCGATGGGGTGGGGCCTGCCGGTGGAGCGGATGTCAGCAACGGTCTCGGGTACGAAAAAAGCAGCCCCTCCACCCGATCTCTCGGGGAGGTGCTGCTCGGCTCCGGTGTGTTCGTCTGCTCGCTAGCTCGTGGCTGTCAGCGCACGCGACCTGGCGAGGCGGGGAACGTCTCCCGGAGCCTCACCAAAATAAAATCGCTGTACGAACATGCGTCACACCCTAGCACAAAGGGTGGACAACGGGGTGGGCGGGGGTCAGAACCAGCTCCGCTTCCGGCGGTCGAACACCCCCGCCTCCTGCATCGCGCGGTCGAGCGCCTCCTCGTCGAAGACGTCGATCCCGTGTTGCTCGGCGAATTTACGACGCCGGTTGAAGCGGGAGAACCGACGGTGGAAGGCCCAGCCGATCATCAGGACGGCCACGGCGGCCACCACGAGGACGGTGAGCCCGATCGGGGACGCCTTGCCGAACTCGGGTCCGAGGGGGCCGCCCTGCTGCTGTTGCGCCAGCACGGAGACCGTGCCGAACGCGTCCAACGCAAGGTGGTTGAGATGAGCGGTTACTGAGGCAGACACGTTGCTTCTTCCTTCGCGTCGGGATGGGCGTCAGAGGTCAGGGGGTGATCCCCGCGAACAGGTCGTCCTCGGGGATGGCGGTGGTGACGCGGGTGGCGGCGAGCTCGAACTCCTCGGTGGGCCACAGCTCCTGCTGGACCTCCACCGGGGTGGCCATGAAGGCGCCGGCCGGGTCGATCTGCGTGGCGTGCGCCAGCAACGCCGCCTCACGGTTGGGGAAATACGCGGAGCATTCCACCTGCGTGGTCACCCGCGCCATGATGTCCGCCCGGTTACGCTCCCACCGCTCCAGCATCGGGGCATACGGGCTGGTCTTGCCCTCCCGGACGAGCAGATCGTGGAACAGCTGCATCCGCTGCCGGACGAAACCGTGGGTGTAGTACAGCTTCAGCGGCGTCCACGGCTCACCGGCCTCGGGTGCGAACTCCGGGTCGCCGGCCCGCTCCCAGGCGATCATGGAGGCCTCGTGGACCTTCAGGTGGTCCGGGTGC
>CAYSIP010000117.1:0-7959 GCA_964431055.1 uncultured Corynebacterium sp.
TTCCTTGGAGACAATCAAGGCCTATATTGCGCTGACGAAGCCGAGGGTCATTGAGCTGCTCCTCGTCGCCACCATCCCGGCGATGCTGCAGGCCGCACGCGGCGAGAACAATATCCTGCTCATCCTGCTCACCCTCGTCGGTGGTTGGATGGGCGCCGCGGCGGCGAACACGTTCAATATGGTGGCCGACTCCGACATCGACCAGAAGATGGGCCGCACCCGCGCCCGGCCGCTGGTCCGTAACACCGTCTCCAACCGCAACGCCACGATCTTCGCCTGGGTGATGCTCGTCGGCAGCTTCCTCTGGCTGTGGCTGTTGTGCAACTCGCTGCTCGCCGCCGGGTTCATCGTGCTGACCAACTGGTTCTACGTCATCGTCTACACCAAGTGGCTCAAGCGCCGTACCTGGCAGAACGTCATCTGGGGTGGCGCGGCGGGTTGCATGCCGGTCGTCATCGGCTGGGCCGTGATCACCGACAACGCCCCGGAGGGCACCCCGGCGCAGTGGTGGCAGGCGATCGTCCTGTTCCTGATCATCTTCTTCTGGACCCCGCCGCACACCTGGGCCCTGGCCATGAAGTACAAGGACGATTACAAGGCCGCCGGAGTGCCCATGCTCCCGGTCGTTCGCGAGCCCGTCGAGGTCACCCGCCAGATCGTCTGGTACACCTGGGCCACCGTCATCACCACCCTGCTGCTCGTCCCGGCGGCCTCCTGGATCTACCTCGTCGGTGCGGTCGGTGGTGGCGCCTATTTCCTGCTCACGGCCCACCACCTGCACAACGGCGTGAAGAAGGGCGTCGAGGTCAAGCCGCTGAAGCTGTTCATCCTCTCCAATAATTACCTGGCGCTGGTCTTCGTCGCCCTGTCGGTCGATGCCGTCCTCGGCTGGGAGACCATTGGAATGATGCTCGGCTGGGACACCACCTTCTTCTAGCATTTACGGCCGCATGACGAAGGCCCGGTTCCTTCCCACACGTGAGGGGGAGGAGCCGGGCCTTCCGCGTCGGTCGATCAGCCCTGCACGCGCAGGACGATGGAGCCCGTGGTCTTCCGTGACTGCAGGTCATGGTGGGCCTGCTCCGCCTCCGCCAAGGGGTAGGTCTCGGAGATGCGGAACTTCAGGGTGCCGTCGACGATGGCCTGGGTGACCGCCTGGGCGCGCATGCGGAACTCACCCTCCCCGGAGGTCCAGGCACCGAGGGAGGGGCGGGTGAGGAAGATGGAACCGTGGGTGTTGAGCAGCTGCGGGTCGAAAGGCTCCACGGGGCCGGAGGCGGCGCCGAAGAGGCAGACGACGCCGCGGGGGCGCACCGCCTCCAGGGATTCGGCGAAGGTGTCCTTGCCGACGCCGTCGTAGACCACGTCCACGCCGACCCCGCCGTTGCGGCGGCGCACGACCTCCGCCAGGTTCTCGGAGTAGCGGAACACCTCGGTGGCCCCGGCTTCGAGCGCCAGCTTCTTCTTCTCGTCGCTGGAGACCACGGAGAACACGCGCGCGCCCTTCGCTGCGGCCATCTGGGTGAGCAGCAGGCCGACGCCACCGGCGCCGGCGGTGATCAGGCAGGATTCACCCTCCTGGAGATCATGGACCCCGTGGGTGAGGTAATGGGCGGTCATGCCCTGCAGCAGCATGGTGCCGGCGACTTCGGGGGAGATGCCCTCGGGCACGGCGACGAGCCGGTCGCGGGGAACGCAGACCTGTTCCGCGTAGGAACCGAAGGCGTCACACCAGGCCACGACGGTGCCTTCGGCGATCTCTCCCTGCGGATCATGCAGGATCCGGCCGGTGCCCTCCAACCCGGGCACGAAAGGCAGGGAGGCGTGGTAGACGCCTTCCCGGTAATAGGTGTCGATGTAATTGACTCCGGCGACCTGCACCTCCACGAGGACCTCGTCGGGTCCGGGCGTGGGGGGGTCGATGTCCTGCAACCGCAGGACCTCCGGGCCGCCGGTCTGGGTGATCTGGATGGCCTTCATGACCCCCAGGCTAGTGAAGTTGCCGTGGCACCGGCGGCAATTGTGTCCGGTACGGGGGTGATGTCAGGCGTGCGCTGCGGCGAGCTTGGCGTCACCACGCGGTGAGCCGGTGGGGGACCCGGTCGTTCCACCCTCGCGGGTGCGGCCGTGGGACCAGAGGAAGGCGGTGAAGGCCACGACCACCGACGACATGGCGATGTGGGCGGGCACGGTCCAACGGGGCACGCCGAGGTAGTACTGGATGAGGCCGATGGCCCACTGAACCACGATCATCCCGACGAGAACCCATGCGGTGGTCCGCGCGGCCTTGCTCGCGTGGGCCCGGTGGAGCAGGACGAGGACGAGCAGGGTCACGGCCAGGTAGACATACATCGCACCGGCGTGGATGTAGGTCATGATCTGGGTGTCGACCTCGAGTCGGCCCTCCATGCCCACGCCGTCGTCACCGGAGTGCGGGCCGGAGCCGGTGACCATGGTTCCGGTCGTCAGGACGATGGACAGGCAGACCGCTGCCAGGCCCGCCAACCAGCGGATGTGGTCGGGGAACCGACGGGTGGGCACTCCATCGTCCGGTTCCGGGATGCGGGTGTAGAGCAGGGCGGCGATCCACACGAGCACCATGGAGGGCAGGAAGTGAATCGCGACGACCCACCACTGGAGGTCGAGCAGAACGGAGATGCCGCCGAGAACGGCCTGGACGATGATGCCCAGCCCGGAGACGAAGGCGAGCACCTTGAGCCCGGTGCGGCGCCCGGCCTTGACCATCGCGATGAAGACCGCGAGTGCGGCGGCGGCGACGACGAAGGTCAGCAACCGGTTTCCGAATTCGATGATCTGCTGGACCATCGGGGCCGCGCCGGCGACGGGCACCAGGGAGCCCTCGTGGCAGTTCGGCCAGGTGTTGCAGCCCAGGCCGGAGCCCGTGACGCGAACGATGGAGCCGGTGACCGTGATGCCGCCCTGGGCGATCAACAGGAGCATCGCCAGGACACGCTGCACGCGCAGCGTCGGGGTATAGGCCCGGAAACGGGCCATGACGCCCTGCCCCTGTGGTGGTGTGGACGAACCCCTGACGGGGTCTGTGGAGCTGTTGGTCGCGGTGTCAGTCACGGCATCTACCTTACCTCTCAATGACGGGAATCCGGAACCGTTCCCGCTGGTCCGGACTGGTGCGGACCGTGGTCATCATCACGGTGTGATCTAGGAGTCGAATCGGAACCAGCGGACGGCGGCGACCGACGCGACGAGCACCCACCCGAGAAGGACCAGCAACTCCACCCACGGGACGGCGCCGGCGAAGGACAGCGCCAGGCCGGAGGCCAGGGCGACGGACGGCACCAACGTGTACCAACCGGCGGCGTCGAGCCCCTGGGAGTAGAGGACCCAGCCGACGACGCCGACCAGGATCACCCAGATGAGGTTGGCCCCGGCGAGGACGATCTCGGAGCTGAGGCTGCCACCCATCAACAGACCCAGGGCGGTGAAGCCGGTGACTCCCACCAGGAGAGTGAGGGCGCCCAGCAGTATCCCGACCGGATCCGGTCGCCAGTCCAGGGCCAGCGCGGTGATCCCCAGAATGATGGTCTGCAGCACGACCATGGCGAGCACCGCGAGGACCTTGCCGGCGATGATCGTCCAGGCGGGTACACCGGAGGCTCCGGTGCGCTTGAGGGCCCCGTAGCGGCGGTCGAAGGCCAGGGAGATGGCCTGTCCCGTGAAACCGGAGCTGGTGGCGGCGATGGCGAGGATCATGGGCATGATCTCGTCGATGCCGGTGTCCTCACCCAGCAGGGGCACGTTGGCGACGGCGAACAGCATGACCAGGGGAATGATGATGCTCAGCAGTTGCTGTTCGCCATGCCGCAGGAACAGAAGCGTCTCAATGCGGCCCTGGGCGGCCACCATCCGGACCGGTGTCGCCCGCCGCGGGGCGGGCGTGAAGGTGCCCGGTTCGAATCGGCTGGCGGCGGTCATCGGTTCCTGGGTCATGGTGTCCTGTGGCGTGGTGGGGATGGTCGACATGGTGTTTCGTTCAGCTCCTCAGACTCCGGCCGGTGATGTCGAGGAATACCTCCTCGAGGTCGCGGTGGGCGACGTCGAGTCGGCGCACCAGCACCTCCTGCTCTGCGGCGGCGGCGGTCACCGCCGCAACCAGCTGCGGGGTGGCTGTGATCGGCAGACTGTAGTGCAACGGACTGTTCGCCTGCAGACCCGGCACGGATCCGCAGGTCCGGACGAGCGCGGCGTCGGCACGCTCGGTGTCCAGCGGGGAGTCGGTGCGGAAGGTCAGTTGATCGGTCTCCCCGTGCCGGGCGGTGGTCAGCTGCGCGGGGGAGCCCTCCGCGACGATCGCCCCGTGGTCGATGATGACGATGTGGTCGGCCAACGCCTCGGCCTCGTCCATCAGGTGGGTGGTCAGGATGACCGTGACCCCGTCGCGACGCAGCGCGGCCACCAGGTCCCACACCGCCAGGCGGGACTGGGCGTCCATGCCGGCGGTGGGTTCGTCGAGGAAGACCAGCTCGGGGCGCCCGATCAGGGCGAGGGCGAGCGACAGCCGCTGTTGCTGGCCGCCGGAGAGGCGTCGGTAAGTGGTCCGGCGCACGCCTTCGAGGCCGAGCACCCCGATCAGCCAGTCGGGATCGAGGGGATTGTCGTTGTAGGCGGCAGCCAGGTTGAGCATCTCACCCACCCGGATACCTGAGTAGGAGCCCCCTCCCTGCAGCATGATGCCGATCCGGCTGCGCACCTGCTCGGGTTGGGAGGCGGGATCGAGGCCGAGCACCCGGACCCGCCCCGAGGTCGGGGTGAGGAAACCCTCGCACATTTCGATGGTGGTGGTCTTGCCCGCGCCATTGGGCCCGAGGAGGGCGAGCACCTGACCGCGTTCGGCGGTCAGTGTCAGGTGGTCGACGGCAGTGGTGGTGCCGAAGGTCTTCACGACGTCCCGGAGTTCCAGGGCCGGCCCGTCGTTCTGGCCGGATCCATCGAAAGTTGCAGTCACGGTCATTCAGTGTAGGCCAAGGATGCGCCGCCTCCTCAACAGCCACCACCCCAAGGCCACCACGACGATAAAGGCGAGGGCGGAGCCGACGTAAATCGAGACCACTGTCATCGGCGGCAGCGCCAATCCCCGGGGCAGAACGAAGAAACTGAAGGCGGCCGAATACACGACCACCGCCATCCGGAAGATCAACCGGTTGGCCCACGCGGCCAGGGGCAGGATCGCCCACAGCATGTACCAGGGGTGGACCACGGGGAAGAGGATGACGAGCACGAAGGTGGCCACTCCCAACCCGCCGACCGGATGAATCGTGCCCCGGAAGGTGGCGAAGAGCATCCGCACGAGGAACCCGCCGGCCACCAACACGCCCACCGCGCGGGTCACGGTGAGGATGGCGGTGGTGTGGTCACCCAACCCCAGCAGCATGCCCGCCCAACCGCTGATGATCCCGATGTCGGTGGTCAGGGACATCCAGCTGCGGATCGTCGCCGCCCCGCCCTGGCCCGTGACCCACCCCAGGCCGATGCCGGTCAGCGCGGACACCACGGCGACGGTGAGCACCAGGAGAACCGTCTGGACCGCCACCGCGATGACGATGGCGGACACTGGGTGACGGCCCCTCCCCGCCAGATACCGGGCCAGGGCCATCCCCACGAACCCGAGGGCGAGGAAACCGGTGACCTTGACCAGACCCGCGCACGTGATCAACGCCCCCGACAGGGCGATCAACCCCATCCCGAGGCGGTGGTCACCGTCCTCCCGGTTGAGCGTGTCGACGCCGCGCAACCCGACCTCCAGCCCCACGAGCATGAAGCCCAGGAGGACCGACTCATTGTGGACGCCGCCGATCAGGTGGAGGATCGCCAGGGGATTGAGGATGCCCAACCACAGCGCGGTGGACGGATTGACCCCGCACCGCCGGGCCAGACGCGACACCGCCCACCCGGTGGCGATCACCCCCACCAGTGAGACCAGGCGGTGGGCGAGGACCCCCAGCACGATCGAATCCGCCGTGACACGGCTGATCGCCGCCGCGATGCCGAGCGCGACCGGCCCGTACGGAGACGGCGAATGGGACCAGATGAAGGGCACCGAACGGGCCAGCGGGTCCTCCGGGCCCAGCAGCTCCACCGGGCCGGCACCGTACGGATCCATGCCCCGGGCGACGATCGATCCCTGGGCCAGGTAGGAATAAATGTCCTGGGTGAACAACGGTGCGGTGAAGAGAATGGGCAGCACCCAGGCGGCGAAGGTGCGGCGCAACAACGCCGTGGACACGGTGGGACGGGGGTGCTGCCGGTGTCGCAGCGAAGCACCCACGAACGGCGCCATCAACACCCAGGCCAGGACGATGAGACCCACCCCGATCAGGACCAGGATCGACGAGGTCTGCAGCATCCGGGCCATCAGCGAACCGCCGGGAAAGGACTCGTACGGATTTCCCACCACCGGCAGCGCCCCGGCGCCGAGCGCACCCAGGGCGATCAGCAGGGCGCCGAGGGTCCCGGTCCAGCGCAGCACCTGGAAACGTGTCAGCTCCCGGAACCCCAGGCCGGGGTGACGGTCGGTGGGATCAGGTGCCAGAAATGCCGGATCCACCGTCTGCTGATGGAGAGTCGCCGACCGGGAACCCGCGGATCCGATCCGCGGCAGGTCCGAAATGAGGGCTCGCCAGAGCGCCGGCCGTCTGCGTTGCACAGCTTCACATCCTACGCAGTACACCCATAAGACACAGAAACACTGCCGCGTTGGACACCGGGAATGAATTAGGGAACACTTGTGTTGTCGAAAGAGAAGCCTTGTGAAAAGACTTTGAGTACACGACGAAATTACCAGGGAGTCAGGAGGTGAGCGCAGTGGTTGACCATGGCACGCAACTCGAGCCCGGGGCGGACGCCCGCCCCATTGAAGGTGATACGCGGCGCCAGATCATGCTCCTGCTGCTCAAGCACGGACCGATCACCGCCCCGGAGCTCGGTGACCGGCTCGGCCTTTCGGCCGCAGGTGTGCGCAGACACCTGGACATACTTGAGGGGGAGGGCCTCGCAGAGGCGCTTCACCGGCGGGTGCGCAACCGTCCGGGAACGGCCCCGAGCCGTGGACGGCCCGCCAAATCCTTCCGCCTCACCAACCTGGGGCGCGAACAATTCGGGCACGCCTACGACAAACTCGGCGCCGAGGCCCTCGGGGCTCTCCGCGCCGTGGGCGGCCAGGAAGCCGTCCGCGAGTTCGCCCGACGCCGCATCGAGCACATCTTCGAGGACATCAACCCGCCGGAAGGCGGGGAGATGACCGGGGAGAAGGTCGAGAACATGGCCCATGAGCTGGCGGAGGCCTTCGACCGGAACGGGTACGCGGCCACCGTGACCCGCGCCGGAACCGGAATTCAGATCTGTCAGCATCATTGCCCGGTGTCCCAGGTCGCGGCGGAACACCCCGAGCTGTGCGAGGCCGAGCATGAGGCGATCTCCTCGCGCGTCGGCCTCCATGTCCAGCCGTTGGCGTCCATCGCGGACGGACACGGCGTCTGCACCACCAACATCCCCCTGACCCCCATCACGCACATTCCAGACGAAAGGAGCGGATCATGACCCAGGCCACACAGAATCCCGGTGTCGAGACCCCGATGAACGATGAGCAGATCATCGACTCCATCGGTCCGTACAACTATGGCTGGCACGACTCGGACGCCGCCGGCGCCTCCGCGCGCCGCGGACTCAGCGAAGAAGTCGTCCGCGACATCTCCTCCAAGAAGGACGAGCCCGAGTGGATGCTCGCGCAGCGCCTCAAGGCACTGAGCATCTTCGACAAGAAGCCCATGCCCAAGTGGGGTGCGGACCTCTCCGGCATCGATTTCGACACCATCAAGTACTTCGTCCGTTCCACCGAGAAGCAGGCCACCAGCTGGGAGGAGCTGCCGGAGGACATCAAGAACACCTACGACCGCCTGGGCATCCCGGAGGCGGAGAAGCAGC
>CAYSIP010000118.1:0-7901 GCA_964431055.1 uncultured Corynebacterium sp.
GCTGGTTGAACTGTTCGTTGGACAGGAACTGCAGACCCGGGGTGAAAAGCTCCGCGCGGATCAGCAGCGCCATCAGCCCGGCGAGGGCGAAGAAGCCGAGGGACACGAAAATATACATGATCCCCAGCTGTTTATGGTCAGTGGTGGTGAGCATGTGCCAGGCCCTCGAGCCCGCGCGTTCATGCCCGGTCGGGGCAGGACGTTCCGGCGCGACGTAGTCGTCGAGCCTGGGAGCCACAGCAGTCATTCGGACCTCCGGGTTACGCGGCGGTCCGGGTGGAGTCGGGCCACCGATACGTCGTCCCGTCCCGGAAGACGGGATTGGGGGCGACAATGAACTGGTATTTTTAGGTGCAAGCTCAGGGTAACGCCAGAATGTGCTGCAGGCCACAATAGTTTGCGCGGCAAGCATGGTTGTCATTCATTCGACAGTGCGTCTGCTGACCGGAGGGGTGCCGTGGCAGGCCAGGATGGAGCGGCCGCGGTGACGTGAGCTACCGCTGGTTGAGCACCGCGATGGCGTCGATCTCGATGGTGGCGCCGTAAGGCAGGCCGCTGACCTCCACGAAGGTCCGGGCGGGACGGGCCCGGGAGAAGTGCCGCTCGAACTGCTCGTTGGCTTTGTCGCGCACGGCGACGTCGGTGACGAAGTAGGTGAGCTTCACGACGTCGTCCGGCGTCGCGCCGACCGTGGCGAGCCGCTCGGTCATCCGGTCGAAGGCGGCCTCCAGCGCGGCCTCCTCGCTGGTGGTCACCGGCTGGTAGTTCTCATCCACGGACAGGGCTCCGGAGACGTAGACATGGTCGCCGACGCGCTTGGCGGGGCTGTAGGGATGCTGCGACGAGGTGGACACGTGGGCTCCTTCAATGACAGGGGGGTGGGTGGTTCCGGCTCCACCTAAGCCCGGAAGCGGGGAATATGCAATCGCTCTGACCAGCGCCTTGTTTGGGCTTCGGGGCGGGAAGAAGCGTTGACGCGAACACCGGTGGGGACAACGCGTGAGAGGCCCACTCGTTCCGGCCCGTAGGCTGAGTGGGGCTAAGCAGTTGACGACGCAGCAAGGAGTCCCATGATCACCGAAACTTTCCTGAAGCCGGACGACATCTCCCGGCTGAAGGCCTTGATCGGTGAGGAACTCCTGGCCTACGGCACCGACCTCGAGCTGGACGATGGGGTGGGTGCTTTCGGGGCCTGGCTGCAGTTCGCCCCGGGCTGGGTCAACCTTGAGTTCGTGGAGGAGGTCGTGGACTTCACCACCGCCGGCGACAGCTTCGAGAGCGTGGAATCCGTGCTCACCGTCCACCCGCTCACCGATCTGGACCCGGGCGGCGACGCCCATGAGCTCACCGGGCGCATCACGGCGATCACGAAGATCCAGGACCGGGTCGCGGCCGTCGACAAGCTTGCCGACGCGCTCGTCTGGGACTGGTGGCGTGACAGTGGCCTGCGCTTCGTGCTGGACACCGGGCAGGAGCTGCTGATCCACTGCGCCTCCACCATCCAGATCGAGGTGGTCATGCGCACCGGGCCCGCGGGCACGGTGGAGCCGAACCCGGTGCCGGTGCGCTCCTACCAGGAGGGGGAGAAGCGCGGCTACCGCCACGAGCGTCGGGAAGCGCCGCTCGAGCCCTGACCGCTCAGGCCTCCCCGAGCGTCCGGCGGCGTTCCTTTTCCAGGTCCGAGGGTTCCTCGGCGGCGAAGGATCCGGTGCGCACGGGCCCACTGCGCTGGTACCGGGCCATGATGACCCCGGAATCCGAGACCTCGTGCTCGGTCAGCTCCAGGGACACGGGGATCGTGCCCTCGCCGAAGAGCCGTTTACCTTTGCCGAGCAGGACCGGGAAGGTGAGGACGCGAAATTCGTCGATCAGGCCGGCGGTGAGCAACGACTGGATCAGATTGCCGCTGCCCTGGATGTTGAATGGGGGGCCGTCCTCCGTTTTGAGCTGGGCGATCTGCACCATGACGTCTCCCGAGAGGACCGTGGTCTCATCCCAGGTCGGATTGGTCAGGGTCTGGCTGGCGACGTATTTGTGCGCCCGGTTCAGGGCGGTGCCGACCGGGGATTCGGTGTCGTTGGCCCAGTGGGCGGCGAAGATCTCGTAGGTTCTCCGGCCCAGCAGCAGATCGAACGGCCCGGAGAACTCGCGGTCCATCCAGGCGCCCACCGAGTCGTCGAAGTGGGGGAATGTCCAGCCGCCCAGCGCGAAACCACCGGTGGGATCCTCCGCCGGGCCACCCGGGGCCTGCATGACGCCGTCGAGGGAGACGAAGGTGCTGGCGTGGATCTTTCTCATGCTGATCGTCCTTTGCGGGGCGGAACCTCTGGTTGGGGACCGGCTGAGTGGCGGAGGAGGGGCGGTTACCCAGGTGGCTCCGTGTGGTCCCATTGAATAACACCCGCCTGGTAATTCCGGGTGCGTTCAGTGGGCGGGGCCGTTGAGTCCGACGGTCGAGGCGGGCCGTGGTCAGGCCTCTTTAGCAGACTGCTGGAACGCCGGGTGGTAGCTGACTTCACCGCTGGGCATCTGGGCATCGTGGATCGGCCGGGCGAAGAAATGCTTGGCGGGAAAACCCGGGTGGACGAGCTTCTCCACGTGGTTGAACCCGAATTTGCGGTAGAACTCCGCCTCCCCGAGTGCGACCACACCGCCGACGCTCGCTTCCCGCAGCAGGTCGAGCGCCTTGGCGACCAGGGCGGTACCGATGCCGCGACCCTGGAACTTGGGGTCCACGCTGACGGGGCCGATGCTGACCCAACCCTGGGTGCCATCGGTGATGGTCACCGGAGAAGCTGCGACATGGCCCACGACGAAGGGGCCGTCCACCGCGATGAGCGAGAGCACGAGCGCGTCGGCGTCACGCAGGGCCTCGACGATCGCCTGCTCTGAAAAGCCCCGGAGCGAGAAACCGGTGAAGGCCTTGGCGGTGACGTTCCGGATGGCGGAGATGTCCGCCTCCGTTTCGCGGCGGATGGTGAATCTGTCCATGCCCGGATTGTATGGCGCGGGAGGATTCCTGCATGCGAGACACCGGAAAAACCTGCGGCGGGGGTGACGACGGCTCCGGAGCTGGGTTTCAGCCGATGGCAACCAGGAGAGCGGCGCAGGCCTTCTCACAGCGGCGACAGGCCTCGGCACAGATCCGGCAGTGCGCGTGCATGTCGGCGTGGCTCTCGCAGTCCTCCGCGCAGGCGGCGCAGGCGGTGACGCACGCCTCGAGCTGAGCCTTCAGCACCGCCAGGTTGCTGCCCGTGCGGCGGCTGAGCACGGCGACGGTGGTGGCGCAGATGTCGGCGCAGTCCAGATCGGTGCGGATGCAGTCGCGCAGATCGGCGACCGTGTCCTCGGCCAGGCAGGCATCGGCGCAGGCGGTGCAGGTCTGGCTGCAGGCGAGCGCGGCGTCGATGGCCTCGGCCAACTTCTCCTCGTCCAGGCCATCGGTGGGGTTGGGGTGGGACTTGATCATTGCGGTGGTGCTCATGGCCGATCCTTATCTCTTGAAGTCAGGTCGTGAACCCGAGGATATCCATTCCCGGGAACGACGGTGGCCGTTGTCCAGTGGTCACGTGGAACGCCGGGTGGTAAGTCACCACACCCTGGGGCGCGGGATCGTCCCGGAACGGCAGCGTCAGGAAGTGGTCCGGCGGGGCCTCCGGATACGTCAACCCCTCGATGGCGCGGAAACCGAACCGGGAGTAGAACTCCGGTTCCCCGAGCAGGACTGCCCCCGCCGCGTCGCCGTCGCGCAGCTCCTCAAGGACACGTTCCATCAGCGCGCTACCCACGCCGCGACCCTGCCGCGGCGGGTCCACGGCCACCGGTCCGATGCCGAACCACCCTTTCGTGCCGTCGCCGATGGTCACCGGGGAGGCGGCGACATGGCCGACCACCTCCGGGTTGACCGCGAGGAGGGAAAGGGTGAGTGCGCCGGCCCTGCGTAGGGCGTCGACGATGAACGGCTCAGTGCCGGCGGAATGTTCGACCCCCGCGAAAGCCCGTGCGACGAGGAGGTGGATGGCGGGGATGTCCGCGTCGGTTTCCCGGCGGATCCGCAGCGTGTCCATGCCTGCGAGAATACCGCCGCGATCAGGTCTGCAGGCGCTGCCTGATCCGCTCCATCTGCCCGATCTGCTCTTCCCGGTCCGCCTGGATCGTGGTGGCCAGGTCGATCACCCCGGTGTTCCGGCCGTCCTCGGCCTGCCTGTCGGCGTCGTCGACGGCATCTTTCAGATGGTCGATCATCAGCTCGATGAAGACCAGGTTGGCCTCCCGGCCGGGCGCCTCGCGCAGCTCCGTGAGATCGATGTCGAGCCCCAGGTCCGGGATCTCCAGTTCTGAGTCTGCTGTGTTCGCGTCCTCCGGCAGGGTGGTGGCGGCGGTCTCCGTGGTCTCCGTGGTCTCGGCCTCGTCCGTGGCGGTGACGATGGGTTCGTCCCAGCCACCCAGGAAGGCGGTCATCTCTCCGAACTCCACCTGGTGGTCGTCCCTGATCTGCCCGGCCAGCTCCGTCAGCTCCGTATCGACGCCCTCCTTGACCAGGAGCGTTTCGCTGGCGTCGACGGCCTCCCGGTGGTGCGGGATCATCTCCTGCAGGAATTCGACGTCCTGCCCGTTGTGGTCCGACGCGGCGGCCGCGTCGGGGTTCTCATCCCCGCAGGCCGTGAGCGACATTACGAGCAGGCCCGTCGCAGCCAGGGCGCCGAGGCGCCTGGCGGGGTCCCGGTTACGGATGGCCATGAGGTCACTTTCTGGATCGCGATCTCGTGGAGCGGTGGCGCCACGAGCTGTGCTGAGGTTCCGACAGTACGGACAGCGGCCCGGAGATCAGTGCAGCGACGTCATGCCTTCGGCTTCGGCCGTCCACGTCGGACGGAAACCGTTTTCTCACCCGGGATCCAGAACCGCAGGGAAGCGTCCATGTTCTTCGAGATACCCACCCGCGGGCCGGTGACCCAGTCGGGTTCCTCCTCGCGCGGGGTGAGCAGGAAATCCGGGCCCATCACCGGTGAACCGTTGTCCTCCAGCTGCAGGTCAAGGGCCTGGCCGAGGTTGCCGGGGCCCTGGGCGAGCCGGGCGAAGGGGACGTCACCGCGGCGTCGATAAGCGATTTCCTCCCCATCCACCACCTCGCCTGCACGCAGCAGACACCCCTGCCCCAGGCCCTCCGGGGCGCAGACGATGTTGCCGGCCTTGTGGATGCCGTAGGAGAGATAGACGTACATGCGGCCGGGCGGGCCGAACATCGCCGCGTTGCGGTTGGTGCGACCGCGGTAGGTGTGGGCCGCCGGGTCATCGGAACCCAGGTAGGCCTCCACCTCCGTGAGCCGGATGGTGACCCCGGCGTGGGTCAACAGGCAACCCAGGAGCTGCGGGGCGACGAGGTCGGCGGTGGCGGAAAAGTCAATCATGGCCCGCCAGTGTAGGTGGGAAGTTGCCAATTCTGGGAACCACAGGTGCCGGTGCAAGCAGCTGGCTAAGCTGGGGGCATTACCGTTGCTTCGCACGTGTGAGGAGATCAGCTCCATGACCAGTCTGCTTTTCGATCTCGACGGGGTACTGCTCAGGAACCGGACCGTGGCAGGAAAACGCCGCGTCGAGCACGCCATCGGCGCCGAGGATCACGTGTGGGACATCTACGACGAACTGCGCCCCGCGTACGACAACGGCAATGTCAGTGACGAACGCTTCTGGCGGCAGCTGCAGATCCGCGCCCAGCTCGACCCCTTCGACTACTCCGAGGCCATCGTCGCGGACTGGGAAGCCTCCCTCCACGAGGAGCGCGAGGTGGTGGAGCTGGTCAGCTGGCTCATCGACGAAGGCTGGCGCTGCGGAATCCTCGCCAATATGCCACCCGGGCTGGGGGAGAAGGCGCGCGACACCCTGCCCTGGCTGGAAAAATTCGATGCGGTCACCCTCTCCGGTGACATCGGCGTGGGTAAACCCGACAAGCGGGCCTTCGCCGTGGCCCTGGACGCGATGGGGGTTTCCGCCAGGGACACCGTCTTCTTCGACGACCGTTCCGAGTACGTCGCCGCCGCCGAGGAGGCCGGCCTGCGGGGAGTGCTCTTCACGGGGACGCAGTCGGTGCTCGAGGTGGTGCAGTCGTGACCGGACCGCTGATCCTTCCCTTCGAGGGCAAGACGCCACGCGTGCACGCATCGGCGTGGATCGCCCCGACCGCAGTGCTCATCGGCGACGTCGAGATCGGGCCGGACGCTTCCGTGTTCTACGGCGTCGTGCTGCGCGGCGACGTGAACCGGATCCAGGTGGGCGCGCGGTCCAATATCCAGGACAACTCCGTGCTCCACGTCGACCGGGACGCGCCCTGCACGCTGGGTGAGGACGTGACCGTCGGTCATATGGCACTGGTGCACGGATCCACCGTCGGCGACGGGACACTGGTCGGCATGAAATCGACCCTGCTCTCGCGCTCGTCGGTGGGGGCCGGTTCACTGATCGCCGCCGGAACCGTGGTGCTCGAGGGAGCCTCGATCGGAGACGGGGTATTGGCCGCCGGGGTTCCCGCGAAGGTGCGGCGCGAGCTCTCGGAGGAGGAATCGGCGGCGTTCATCCCGCACGCGGGGCGGTACGTCGAGTTGTCCAAGGCGCAGGCGCCGCTGGGTGAGGCGCTGTCGTTGGACGAGGTACGGTTCTAGCGTTTCCGGTGGTTCGGGGTTGGGGTGTCCCTGCCGGTGCGCGGTTGCCCCGTACGAACCGGGCGTCTCCCCCCGCGACGGTGCAGGAGGGGCGGCTTGAGCCTTTTGACGCACGGTCTGGGTTGGGCCGGTGCCGGGTGCACACCGTCGTCCGTGGCCAGGCGACCCGCAACGATTCCGGCACGCCCGTGTCTGATCATTGAGTTCCCATTCTGGGAATCGGGTAATAAAAGGACTGCGCTCGGGAAGCCCGCGAAAGATGAGATGAGAGTGGTCGAGCTGGTGATCCCGGAACCGGGATGCTCGTTCCGGTCCCACCACGCCGCGCCGGGCTCATTACAACTGAAGACAAGGGGATTTTTCCGTGGATAACTCCCAGCAGACGCACCGGATCACCGAGGTGTCCGGCGTCCAGACCTGAGAGACCTATGGCGATCTCTGCCCATCCGGTGAAGAGCCGCCGCCTACCGGCAATGAGGTTCGGTTGCGCTACGGGTTTTTCGACCGTTACGGCATTGACGGCCGGATCCTGGAGGAACGCCGGTTCACCGACGTGGTCGACATGCTCCGGCAGTTCGGCGGGGGCGGGTAGGAGTGCAATGTGACCGCCCTCGATGGCCGGACAGTCCTGATCACCGGCGCGGCCAGTGGTATCGGTGCCGCGCTGGCGCGTCGTTGTGTCCGCCGCGGGGCTCACGTCGTCATCGCCGATATCGATCCGGCGGGTGAGGAGATCGCCACCGAACTCGGCGGGTTCTTCATCCACACGGACGTCTCCCGCCTGAAGGGCAACCTCCGGGCGGTGGCGGCGACCGTCGAGAAGCACGGGCGTCTCGACGTCGCCGTCCTCAACGCGGGCATCGGTGGGCAGGGGAATTTCGTGGGCAAGTTCCGCCCGGACCATTACCGCGAACTGGCGGCCGTCAACCTCGACGGCGTGGTCTTCGGAATGGACGCCGCACTCGAGGTATCCACCCGGCAGCGGTCCGGACAGATCCTGGTCACCGCCAGCCTCGCCGGCGCCGCCTCCAGCCCGATCAACCCGCTGTACTCCGCCACCAAACACGCGGTCGTCGGCCTGGCGCGCTCGGTCGCCCCGGTGGTCGTCGACAGCGGAATACGCGTCAACGCGCTGTGTCCCACTTTCGTGGACACCCGCGCACTTCCTGCGGGCTCACGGCCTGGCGGTGCTGGAACCCGATGACGCCGCTGACGTCGCCGAGGTCATCCTGGCAGGTGACG
>CAYSIP010000119.1:0-7809 GCA_964431055.1 uncultured Corynebacterium sp.
GCGGCGACGGGCCTGCTCTTATAGGCTGGGCCAGGTGACTGACACCGATGTTCTCAGCGTTAGCGACGGCAATTTCCGGCTCGTCATCGGACAGGATCTCGAGGTCTCCGCAGAGGAGATCGCCGCCGCCGGGCGCACCATCAGGTTCCGCCCCGGCGAGCTGGCGGCGTTGAACCGCGTCATCGGGGATCCGGAGCTTCCGGACGCGGACGACGGCGCACATACGCTCCTGGTGATCTCCGATGAACTTTTCCCGGAGGACGGGGAAACCCTGGGCGTGAGCCCCGGAGGCGGGCAGCTCGGTGGTCTGCTGCGCTCGGCAAGCGAAGAGGAGCTCGCGGTCATCCTGACGGAGGCGGTGGCGCGCGCCTGGTTCCGTCGGTTGTCTCTGGCCGGTACCGGGCCGCTGACCTGGACCCGGGGGGACTCGGAGGCGATCGGTCGCCTCGGCATGCAGGGGAGGCCGCTGCTGAGCGAGTATCTGGCGGAGCGTCGTCGGGCGGTCCGCAGCGGCGGGTACAACCCCCACAACCCGGCGGTGATCGCCGCCGATGAGGAATCCGCCCGTGAGGTCCTGTGCAGCCTCCTGGAGGAGTCCGGATCCCGGGTGCAATTCGGTGCCGCAGAACTGGCGGTGGCCAGCGACGCGGAACTGCGCACCATCGTGCGGGCCGCGACCTCCGAGGGCGGGTGGCTCGAAAGCCTGCGCCTGGCCGTGGCCGCCGAGGAGGCACTCGCCGCGGACCTGCTCCTGGAGACCCTGGCGACCATGGACCACCGGCTGGTTCCGCTTGAGAGGTGGACGAGGCTGCGGGCGGGGATCGTCACCCGGGTGCTCGCGTGCCGGGGTCGGGTCCCCATTTTCGAGGAAGTCGTGGACCGGTTGGAACGCGTCCCGGAACCCATGTGGGAGCAGATCTTCCGGCGCGGCAGAGCCAGGAGCGCCCGCTACGTCGACGAGGACGTCACGGCCTATCTGGCCGCGTTCACGGAGATGAACCAGGAGGAGATGCCGGACTCCGCCACGGCCAGGCGGTTGTTACAGGATCTGGACAGCGGGGACGACGTCATGGAAGCCGCCCTCATACGGTTCAGCGGCCCGGATGACGGTGAGGAGGTGCCGAGCTTCCAGGACCTGGCGGACGCCCTCGGGGAGGAATTCGCCCGCCGACTCCCCGTGGTCGAGGAGCGCCTCCGGGAGCTCCGGGAGACCCACCCGGAGGAGGACACGGAATCCTTGACCCGGAAGTGGCGGAAAAACACCCTCGCCGAGCTTAATTCATTGAAGGCGGATGACCATGACAGCCGGGAATCCGCCAGCGAAATCGTCATCGACTATGTCCTGGTGCGCAGTCTGCTGGCCGGAGTGTCCACGAGCTTGAGCACGGATCTGGCGAAGCTGGGTGATCTGCTGCTGAGGGCGGCCAACTGGTCCTACCGGGTCCGCGAGACAGCCGGCCCGGTTGCGGAGACGGCGGTGAACTTCGCGGTGGGGCAGGTGTGGCCCATGGTCCAGGTCGCTCTCGTGGAACTGCTGGGCAACAAGCTGGCGGGGCACAAGCCGAGCGGGAGGGGTTTGCCGAGGCAGGCGTTCAATTTCGTCCTCTCCAAGGCGCGGATTGACCGTCTGGACTCAAAGGTCCAGGACGCCGCGGGCCCGTGGGCGGAGGGCGCTGCCAGGGTGGCGGTGGACCGCAGCTCCAACTGGTTGCTTCTGTTGGCCATCGACCGTCTGGTGCGCAAGCTCACGTGAGATCCGTTGAGGCGCCTCGTTCACTCATGCTGCGGCTCAAGGGCCCGGCACTGCTCGGAGGTTTTCTGGGCCATGCAGGCACTCCACGACTTCTGCCAGGCGATCTCCTCCGCCTTATCGAGTAGCGGATTGTCGGGCAGCGGGTTGTCGGACGTCCCGGAAACGGGGATGTCCCACGGTTCCTCCGGTATGGGGGCGGGATCGGTTTCACACTGGGCGGGATCGGCCGCCTGTTGATCGGTGTGCGGGCACCTGGGAGGGGTCGCTCCCAGCTGTTCGTCCCGCTTGAGCCGGCAGGCGGCCGTCCACTGCCAGGAACCGTCGCTCATCAGGGCCAGGTTGGTCCAGGCGTCGTCGCCGTAGAGACACTCCACGAACGTGGGCGCAGTAACCGGCGGGGCGGTGAGGGAGCGCGGTTGGGCCGGTGGTGGCTCGGCCACCGTCGCCCGGGTGGGAGTGGGCACGGGGGAGGAGACCGGCGCCGAGGTGCGTGACGCGGTGGTCCCGGCCGGACCGGCCCGGGCACTCCTCATCTCAGGGGCGTCAGCCGCGTCGGCGACCGCTACCGGTGCATCGTCGAGAGCATCCGGGGCGCAACCGGACAGGGCGATGGCGACAGCGCCCAGGGGAAGGAATACGGTGCGACGGATTCTCATGGCGGGGATCTTTCGACGCGGGGATTGCTACCGGGGTACTGCCTGGCGGGGCATTGTGGTTACTGTGGCAACATCATTTCCAGTATGCCCTGATTAGTTGCCGCGGACGACGAATTGAGGCAGAGAATCCAGCCCGCCGGAGGGCAACGAACATCGGTCGATCTCGCTGGGCGGGTGCCGTGGTGGCCGGGGTGAGGATCTGTTCGAAAGAGGTCCGGCGGTGCCCTGTACGTCTCCTAAGATGGAGAAAACTGAAGAAAGGTGCCGTCATGACCAATTCCCCCTACGGCCACAACTCTTATTCCCCACATCCTGATTCCCCGCCCCGGCCGCACATCTCCCAGGGCGAGGCCTGGCAGCTCGCAGCTGGGTGGGTCGAGGGCGACGGCGCGCATTTCCACCAGCAGGAGGCGGTGGACCGGATGCGTCGCTATCGGCCGAACGGGTTCAAACAGACGCTGGCGTGGACGAATATCGCCTTCGGTCTGTTGATCGTGGTGCTCGCCGGTGCCATGGTGGCCGACGGTGCCTACAACTTCTGGGAAGGCGTCGGCATGATGGTCTTCGCCCTCATGATCTCGTTGCCGGGCGTCTACTGGGTCAATCGCACCCGGAAGGATCGGAAGATCGTCACCGAGTGGGTGCAGCGGGCACAGGACCAGCAACGGATGCGGCAGTTTCTTCAGGGCCCGGAGCTCCAGCTGCTGGGGGAGCCGCAGCCGACCCCACTGTTGCCGCGGCGTCGATGGGGGATGGTCGTCCTCGGTCAGTTCGGTCTGTTCCTGCTCTTCTTCGTGATCGTCGCCTTCGGCTTCGCCCCGGTCGCCTGATTCGGAGGCCCTCCCGGGTGAGGTCCGGGGGCGCGCGCGATGGGATGGAAACTGGCTGGAAAATTTCTGGTGTCGCTCCCAGGAAGATCACAGATCCGGGTTAGGATCACTCCAGTCGTCATGCCCCCCGGGACTTCCCACCGGGTGGCGTTCCGGGGGACAGGAACATGCCTCAACCTTTACTTGAGCTTTAATAAACGGGGGCTTTTGCGGGGGTTGAGAGTTGCCCGCGGGGGAGAATCTGGCGGACAATCGCGGTTGTCACGTCGTGGAGCGCAAGCTCCGCGAAGGGGCACAAAACGAGGCCGTTGGGGAAGACGACCCTCGTCTTGCGCCAATTGCTCTCGGGGCGGTAATTCTTCGGCCTGGGGGCATTGGTGTTCGTGCTGCCGAAGGAACACCGACATGACGACTATTGCACCATCTCTCGCACGTTGGTTGAGCGCCGCCGACTCTTCGGCCCGCCTCGATCCGTGGGAGAACCCCGACGCGATCTCGCTGGACCCTGTCCTCGCTGATCTCGAACCCATTCTCAACGACGAGGAGGAGCGGACCGATGTCACCCGGACCGCTGTGCTGACGATCTCGGGACTGCCCCGGGCGCTGCGTCAGCGCGTGGAGACGGCCATGGTGGTCTGCGTACCCTCCCAGCCCGAACTGTCCACGGGTGAGGATCCGTTGACCGCTTCGTGGTTCACTTCCTGGTGGCGCGACCGTCCGTCCGAACGCGCCCAGAACACCGGCGTGCTCGTCGAGTGCCGCCAGGTGCTCACCGGCACCGCACCGGAGCTCGACCGACTGCGCGTGGTCGTGGAGGGTCTGGCCACCGAGTACGGATTTTCGGGGAACCTGCGGATCGTTGACTAGCCCGATCCGCACACTGCACTTACTTCGCGGGGGTGAGGTTCCGGGTCTCTGACTCACCGGGATCCGCCTCCTTTTACCAACAGTGGCCCTGACCTGGGCCCTGGCACGCGTCCCCAGCCCTTCCCGAGCCGCCGCCGTCACCCTGAACCTCCGGTCCTCCGATCCCGTCGAGGTCACCGACGCCGCGTTGAGCCAATTTCCCGGGGACGACGCGCATCCCCATCCATGCCCTCCCTCCGGCGCGGGAGAGGGGCGAGGACAGCCCGACGACAGCCCTGGAGATGTCCTCCGGGCTGAATTTTCCGCACCCTGCGCTCCGGGTTCAGGGACGTCCGGTTGATCAAAGATCTGCTCCACGCAGATGGGGATGACTCCGTCGAAGCGCTCTTCGCGGATATTGACCGCCTCAGACAGGCACACGCCGCAGGTGGGACGGCCAGGGGGATGAGATGGCGATGCTGTCACCGATATCCGCCACGTGGCGCCCGCGTGCCCGTGCCTTCGCCCGGGACGAGCCGCGGCCGGGTGGGATGCGCGGCCGTCGATAAGCGCCGGGTGGCCGGTTGTCGTCTCCCCACGCGAACATGTCCAGAAACCGGTGAAAAACACCCGATTCCTCAGCTTGTGCGCGGATACACGACAGACACTGACGTGGGGAGCCTAGGTCTCCTCGCCGTCGAGGTAGTAACCGTCGCCGAAGGGGTCGAGGATGTTGTCGGCGACGTCCGCGATCGAATCCACGATGCGGACGGGGCGGTAGGGGTACCTGGCGATCTCGGCGTCGTCGGCGATGCCGGTGCGCACGAGGATGGTGCGCATGCCGGCCTCCAGGCCGGTCTTGATGTCGGTGTCCATGCGATCACCGATCATCACCGCCCGCTCCGAATGCGCACCGATCGTGTTCAGCGCCGAACGCATCATCACCGGATTCGGCTTGCCGATGAAATACGGGTCCCGACCGGTGGCGGCCGTGATCAGCGCGGCGACGGAACCGGTGGCCGGCAGGATGCCCTGCGGGGCGGGGCCGGTGACGTCCGGGTTGGTGCAGATGAACCGCGCACCGTTGGCGATGAGGTTGATGGCGGTGGTGATCGCCTCAAACGAGTAGGTGCGCGTCTCGCCCAGCACGACGAACTCGGGATTGGTGTCGGTGAGGATCCAACCGGCCGAATGAAGCGCGGTGGTCAGGCCCGACTCGCCCACGACATAGGCGGTGCCCTCCTTCTCCTGCCGGGACAGGAAGTGGGCGGTGGCGGTCGCGGACGTCCAGATCCGGTTGGCGGGGATGTCGAGACCGGAGGAGGACAACCGCGCCGAGAGGTCACGCGGGGTGTGGATCGAGTTGTTGGTCAGCACCATGAACTCGATGTCATTCTCGCGCAACGCGTGGAGGAAACGGTCGGCGCCGGGGATCATCTCACCCTCCCGGATGAGGACGCCGTCCATGTCTGTCAGATACGAAATACTCGCGGTCATGGGCCCCATTGTGCTCCCAGACCCGCCGGGGTGCGCGGCGGCCGGTTGCTACTCGTCGCGGGTGACGATGTAGTCCAGCATGTCGCCGATCGTGGTGAAGCCCAGCACGGTGGAGTCGTCCAGATGCACGCCGAAAGTGTCTTCGGTGCGCACGGCGATCTCGATGAGCGAGAGGGAGTCGATGCCCAGCTCGCTGATCTTCGCCTCGGGCTGGATCGCCTCGGACTCGATGCCGGAGGCCTCCTCGACGATCTGGGCCAGCTGGGGCAGGTGCTCGGCATGGGAGAGGGGGGTGCTCATGCCGCCCAGTTTAACCGGG
The DNA here is from genome assembly GCA_964431055.1 of uncultured Corynebacterium sp. Classification (GTDB taxonomy): domain Bacteria; phylum Actinomycetota; class Actinomycetes; order Mycobacteriales; family Mycobacteriaceae; genus Corynebacterium. Next base: position 5,902 of record CAYSIP010000119.1, read on the forward strand.
TCCGGCTGCGGGGCCGATGATGACCGTCCCGTGGTGGGGCCTGGGTATCCTGTCCCCATGCAGTTTCGTCCCCTCTCCGTGGCACAGTCCCTGCCCAGATACTGGCTGGGCCTGCTCTCGCCCGCCCGCCGTAAGCTCGCCCGGCAGCGCGGGATGTTCGGGCACGGGCGCCGCGAGCCGGGGTTCACCGGCATTGACCGGGAGGGTGACGTCGACTCCGACGGCGTCCGGATCCACTACTACGAGTTCGGCCCCGAGGATGCGGAGCTGACCGTCGTCTTCGTCCACGGTTTTGGCCTGGCCGCCAAGTCCTTCTTCCGTCAGGTCGATCATCTGCGTGCCCGGCGTCCGGAGATACGCAGCGTGCTCATGGACCTGCGCGGCCACGGCGCCTCGGAGGCGGTGGGCGCTGAGTTGTGCTCGACGTCCCGGGCCGCCGACGACGTGCGCGCGGTCGTCGACAAGCTCGTGCCCACCGGCCCCGTGATCATGGTGGGCCACTCCCTGGGTGGACCGGTGCTGTTCAACCTGGTGCGCCGCTGCCCGCCCGCCCTGCGCGAGCGGATCGCCGGGCTGGTCGTGATCGGATCCTCCGTGGATCCCTTCGGCGAGCACGGCATCCCGCGGCTGCTGGCCACCTCCGTGGCCGCCCAGGTGCACGGGGCCGCCGAGGAGAAACCCGGTGTGGCGGAGCGCCTGCGCCGGGAGGTGACCCACCGCCTGGCCCCGGGCCTGGCGGTGGCCGTGTACCGACGTCCCACCGACTACGCGCTCATCGAGTTCCACGCCCGGATGTTCTACGAGACACCCCTGGACAGCTACCTGGGATTCTTCGACGATCTGCGCGACCACGACGAGTACGCCGCCGGCGACAAGCTGGAGGGAATTCCCGGTTACGTGCTCCTCGGCGAGCTGGACGACGTCACACCGGAGGACCACTTCGAGCGGCTGAAGAAGGTGTGGCCGGAGGCCTGGCTGCAGGTCGGGGAGGCCGCCGGGCACATGCTGCCACTGGAGGCGCCCGAGATCGTCGACGCCGCGATCGACCGGATGGTGGCGCGGGTGCGGGGGTAGCGCCCCCCGTGATCGTGGGGACTGCCGACGTGTCCGGGCAGCCGGTGGGTCGGCGAATCGGTGGGCCACCAGAATCCAGGGCCCGTCACCGAACTCCCCGGCTGGTGGGACGATCCTTCCAGCGTCAGTTGGCCGCGAGATCCGCCTGGTCGGTGACGTCGATGCCGTCGTCGGTGATCAGGAAGCTCATGAGGTCCTCGCCCAGGATCACCTCGCCCTCGTAGTTCTCCTGCGTGCGGGCGATCATCTCCTCGTCGCTGATGCCCTCGACCTTGCCGGGGATGCCGTTGACGAAGTGGGTGTACACGGCCAGCTCCGGCTGGGCCTCGGCGAAGATCTCGCCGGCCTGGTCCGGGGTGGTGTGGTGGGAGATGACCTGCGGCAGTACGTTGCGGTCCTGGAAGGCGGCGACCTCGTGCAGCATGATGTCCACGTCCTTGCCGTACTTGACGACGTTCTCGTGGGGGATGGTGTCGCCGCTGATCAGCACGGACTTGCCGTTGTAGTCGATGCGGAAGCCCTTGGACGGCTTGATGACGTTCGCCGGGTCATGCTGGACCTCGAACATGGTCACCTGCAGACCGTCCTGGTCGAAGATCACCCCGTCCTCGGTGAACTCGTGGGCCTCGATGCCGGTGGTGGCAGGATCGACCTCGCCGTCGGCGACGCGGACGTCGATGTCGTTCTGGAACGCTTCCCGTACGTTGTCGACGATATTGGCCACTCCCTCCGGGCCATAGACGTTGAAGGTTCCCTCCCGCCCACCGAAGGCGGGGACGTAACCGGTCATCCACAGGTCGTCGATGCTGATGACGTGGTCGGAGTGGAAGTGCG
>CAYSIP010000120.1:0-7764 GCA_964431055.1 uncultured Corynebacterium sp.
TCCATGAACATCCAGTTCAAGGCCGACCTCTCCCACCTGGTCGAACACCGCCCGTCGATCCTCTACTGGGTCTTCGCCCCCGGTTCCAATATCGGTGGTATCGGCGCCGGCCTGGTGCGGTGCGTGCGCCCGTGGAACGAGTGGCTGGTCTGCTGGGGTTTCGACATCAACGGCCCCACGCCGGAGCTCACTGAGGAGGAGGCCAAGCGCATCGCCCGCAACCTCATCGGGATTCCCGACCTGGAGATGGAGATCACCGGATACTCCCTGTGGGGCAATAACGAGCAGTACGCCACCCACATGCAGAAAGGCCGCGTGTTCATCGCCGGGGACGCCGCCCACCGGCACCCGCCGAGCCACGGCCTGGGGTCGAACACCTCCATCCAGGACTCCTACAACCTGGCCTGGAAGCTGGCCGCGGTGATCAAGGGCCAGGCAGGCGAGGATCTGTTGGAGACCTACTCGGTGGAGCGCGCGCCCGTCGCCAAGCAGATCGTGACCCGGGCGAACGACTCGGGCCGGGAATACAAGCCGATCTTCGAGGCGCTCGGCATCTGGGACGCGGAGAATGAGGACGAGTTCCGGGACAAGCTGCAGCTGCGCAAGCAGGCCACCCCGGAGGGTGCGGCCCGGCGCGAGGCACTGCGTGCGGCGCTGAACAACAAGGATTACGAGTTCAATGCCCAGGGCACCGAGATCGGCCAGTTCTACCAGTCCACCGCGGTGGTCTGCGACGGCCGCGGGCGCCCGGAGGTCACCGAGGACCCGATGCTCCACCACCAGAAGTCGACCTACCCCGGATTGCGCCTGCCGCACGCCTGGATCGGCGGCACCTTCACCAAGGCCTCCACCCACGACGTGGCGACCGGCACCGGTTTCACCCTGTTCACCGGCATCAACGGCACACCCTGGGCCGAGGCCGCGGAGAAGGTGGCCGTCTCGCTCGGCATCGAGCTCAAGGCCGTGGTCATCGGCGACGGCCAGGAATACCAGGATCTCTACGGCGACTGGCTGCGCCAGCGCGAGGTCACCGAGGACGGCATGCTGCTGGTCCGCCCCGACAAGCACATCGCGTGGCGCTCCCACACGATGGCCGGGGACCCGGAGCACACCCTGCACGCGGTGCTCTCCCTCATCCTCAGCCGTCCTCTTCCGGCCGATGAGAAGCTCGCCGAGGAGATCAATCGTCTGACCTCTGGCGTCCGCAGCTGACCCACCGCGAACCACAGCGCCCCGTCTACACTTGTCGACGGGGCGCTGTCGCGTCGCCGGTCAGGCCTGGCGGGGTGGCAGCACCCTCAACTCGTCGTAGCCGATCTCGCGGCCAACGGACGCCTCCGGCTTGGCGTCCTCGCCCCAGCGTTCGACGCGGACCCGGTGCTGCCCACCGCCGCCGCCATCGCCATCGGCATCGGCGAAGTCGCGGTAGAAGTAGCGCCCCCTGGACACTGCGCCGGCGAGTCCGGAGACCGCGAAATCGGCCTCCCCCTCGTGCTGTCGCAGGTATTCGCGGCCGTCGACGGTGACCCGCACGCCGGGCTCCGACGGCACGTCGTCCCGGATGTCCCACCAGCCGAGCCGGATCCGGCCGCCATCGTCCTCCACGCTGATCCAGTGGCCACCGCCGTTGCCCCCGCCCTGTTCGCTCTGGAGCAGGTGTTCGTACCAGACGCGGTCGCCCTCCCGGAGTGCGGCGCTGCCACCCACCAGCCAGGTTTCCTCACGGAAGGAGACGTGCACGCCGGCGGCCAGCACCGACGGGCCGAAGCGGTCCGCGCCCTCCACCCCCTCGAAGGAGTAGTTGAGCTTCTCCGTCTCCTGCACGTACCGGGCCTTCTGCTGCGCGATGGCGGCATTGCGTCTCCGCATGGCCAGGAACAGCCACAACGAGCCGAACACGATCACCACCACGGTGATGACCAACCAGGTGTAATCGCCCATTTCCCGTACTCCCTCAGCAGTAGACATCGACCCCGCCCAGACTACCGACGCCCCCGCGCGGGACCTGACGGCGCGTGCCTCCGCGGCGGGCTGACCAGGCCCGGAAAATCAGGGGTCGCGCGGGGTCATCGGTGGTGCCGTCTACCGGGCGAGGGACACCAGCGCCGTGGAGATGATGCCGACGACCAGCACCCACACCCCCAGTGCGAAGACGATGATGGCCCGGGCGTGGCCGGGATCGGCGATCAGCCACCCCAACCCGGCGATCGTGCCGGTTCCCCCGACCCACAGCAACCACCGTGGGATCCGGAGGGCGGGCTGGCGGGCCCACCAGGCCGCGGTGGCCACCACCGCGATCGGGGTCACCAGAATCGCCAGGGTCACCAGGGCCGCGCCGATCTGCATCGGCAACCCCACCGCCATCAACCCCGCCCCGGCCAGGCCGAGCACCGCCGCCACGGCCCACATGCGGCGGGTGATCATGCCCGTCAACTGGCGCTGCTGCCGCTCATCCACGGTGTCGTACCCTCGGGTCGTTCATCCCGGCCCAGGCGCCTCGCGCGTCATCTACTGCCCCGCCTGCCGGTAGCCGCGGCGCAGGTCCTCGACGATATGCGGCCGGTCGAGGGTGGAGGGTGCAAGCTCGCGGGGCTGGTTGTCCAGGCCGAAGACCGCGGCCGCGGTGAGCACCCCGTCGTCGAGGAAGCGCAGCTCCGGCGCATCCTCGGGCAGTTTGAGCTCCGTGCCCTCCGGCGTGCAGAGATTGAAACCCCAGTCCCCGAAGGTGGGCACGTGCACGTGGTACGGGATCACCTCGGTGCAACCGGCGGAGCGCAGGGTGGCATGCACCCGCCAGAACACGTCCGGGGTGGTGAACGCGCTCGAGGACTGCACGACCATCCGCCCGTCCGTCGCGAGCACCCCGAGCGCCAGGGTGTAGAACTCCTCGGAGTACAACCGGGCCATGGTCTCGTTGTTCGGGTCGGGCAGGTCGATGATCACGGCGTCGAAGTCCCGCCCATCACCGCCGGCGCGCAACCAGGTGAAGGCGTCGTCGACGATGACGTCGACCCGCGGATCCTCCAGCGCCCCGCCGTTGTCCTCCCGCAGGACGGTGTTCGCCAGGCGGATCACCTCCGGATCCAGCTCGACCTGGGTGACGGAGAGGTCCATGCGCAGCAGTTCCCGGGCGGCCAGGCCGTCGCCGCCGCCGATCACCAGCACCTCGCGGGCGTTGTCATGCAGCACCGGGTAGACAAGGGATTCGGTGTAGCGGTATTCGTCGCGGGTGGAGTACTGCAACCCGCCGTTGAGGTAGAGGCGCCGGTCCTGCCCCCGTTCGGTGACCACGATGTCCTGGTAGTCGGACTGGTGGGCATAGACCACCGGATCGGCGTACAGGGCCTGGCGGGCGGTGGTGACGATCCCGTCGGAACGCACCAGCAGCACCGCGAGCAGCACGATGGCCACCACCAGGGCGCCTATCGACGCCACGAACTGCCGCGCCGGGATCCAACGCCGCAGCAGCACCGTGCCGAGGAAGAGCGCGGCCAACAGGTTGATCATGCCGGCGGCCAGCGTGCCGCGGATCAGGCCGAGGGTGGGCAGCAGGATGAAGGGCCAGGCCAGGCCGCCGACGAGCGCTCCGGCGTAGTCGGCGAAGTTGAGGGTGGCCAGCAGGGAGCCGACGGAGCGGGCGTCGGCGATGCGGCCGCGCTGCACGAGCGTCATCAGCAGGGGCAGCTCCGCGCCGACGAGCATGCCGATCAGCGCGGTGGCCACCACCAACAGGATGGTGGACTGGCCGATGGTGGCGAAAGCGACGTAGAGGATGACCGCCGAGGTGCCGCCCACCAGGCCGAGGATCGTCTCCACGGCGAGGAAGGTCTGGGCGGGCCAGCGCAGGAAGGGCTTGGCGCACAACGCGCCGAGCCCGAGGGCGGCGACGTAGCCGGCGACGATCAGGGAGGTCTCCACGATGCCGCCGCCGTTGAGCGACGTCGACAGGGACAGCAGGGCCAGTTCGTAGATCAGGCCGGAGGCGGCGCACACCCCCACGGAGACCAGGAGCAGCCAGCGCCACAGCCCGGTGGGGGCGGTCGTCGACCGTTCACCGGACCCGGCCTGGTGCGGGGCGAGCTTCGTCGTCACGACATGCAGGCGGCGTTGATCGCGGCGATGACCACCAGGGTCACGGCGACGACCACGGTGCTGGCGCGCAGCTTCGGATCCTCGACCAGGGCGCGGAAATTACCCGGGGTGAGCACCTCCACCAGGACCAGCGCCACGCACTGGAGCACCAGGCCGATCACCGCGTAGACGGCTGTTTCCACCAGTCCCACGGCCAGGACGTCGGAGGAGTGGAAGATGGCGCTGACGATGATGATGCCGAGCGCGATCTGCTGGGCGCCGGCCAGCATGGCGGCGTTCGGGTGGTGGTGGATGAAGACCAGCTCGAGCAGTTTTCCGGGGGTGAGCAGATCGAGGACGATGAAGCCGACGAGCAGAATGACGGTGGCGAGCACGAAGTAGGCGAGCGTGCCCAGGGAGCCGGTCAACAGGGCGTCGTACATGGTGGAAGTTCTCCTAAACGGTGGTGTGGGGTGGCGGGTGCGTCAGGCGGCGGTCATTTCACTCCGCCGCCGGAACCGGAGGATCCGCCACTGGACCCACTGGGTGCCGCGGGGGCGAAACCGGGGCCGAGGAAGATGAACGCGCCGTTGTTGACCCGCCCGAGATCCTCGACCCGGATCGTGCAGTCGGAGGCGCTGGTGCCGGACACGGTGATCACGTCGCGGTCGTAGCGCAGGTACTCGGTCCCATCGGCCGGATCGGTGGCCCGCGCCTGCGGTCGGCCGACGCGGCTTTCGATGTCGTCGGCCGTCTCCTTCGGCGTGCCGGTGCATTCGTACGTCGTGGAACTGGTGGCCTGGAAGTTGTCGTTCATCCGGCTGCTGAGGCTGCCGGTGACGATCGCGGCGATGATCGCGATCACGGCCAGCACCGCGGCAGCGGTGGCGGCGAAATAATAGAACCGGTGGTTCATGGTCGGTATTCACTCTCCGTGCTCACTATCGTGGCCTCCTCCGGGTAGAGATGCAGGGTGCGCCAGGACCAGCCCCCCGCCTCCGGCTGTCCCCGCAGGGCGGTCAGGTGGTGGCGGCCGGGTCCGGGGAAGCGGACGACGAACCAGCCGTGGGAGGACTCGTTCTCGAGCAGCGCGTCACCCCGACGGAGGAATTCCGCCGGCTCGAGGGCCTCGGTGCGGGTGCGCAGCCGGTACCCGGCGCGGCCGGCCTCCTCGGGCAGGGGGTGCAGGGCGTCGGCGGCGGTGCAGGAGATCTCCTCACGGAAGCGACCGTCCGGGCCGTCCACCGTGATGACGTGGGAGCCGCCGATCACCGCGAGGTGCAGGCGACCCTGCTCGCCGGCGTCGATGACGGTGTCCGCCAGCACCTCGGGCAGGGGCCCGTCCCAGCGCACGCCGAGGGCGTCGGCGGCGACGTCGGCGGGTTGGCAGTCCAGATCGATGGTGGTGTTGTCCACGGGTTCGGCGGGCGTCACTGCTTCGGCGCGGGGTAGATGGTGAGTTCACCGGGCAGCACCTCGTGACCGAGGGACGCCTCCCACTGGCCATTGCCGAAGCGCTCGAGGCCGAGCAGCTTGTCACTGCCGTCGGCGGCCTTCATGTCGTGGTAGGCCACCTGCCCCTGAGGCGGCAGTCCGGTCTCCCCCTCGCTGGTGAAGCGGGCCTCGCCGCTCTCGTGGAAGCGGTAGGTCACGCCGTCGACGGTGACCTCGCGGGCGGGTTCGGTCCGCAGCTCATTGCGGGTGACCCACCAGGAGAGGTTGAGCCGCCCTTCATCCACCTCGACGGACAGCCACTCTGAGCCGCGGCCGCCCTCGAGCATGTGCTCGTACCAGGTGTAGTAGCCCTCGGTGATGGTCACCGTGCCGCGAACGACGTAGTCGGTGCCGCCCCGGCTGATGATGGCTCCGGGGCCGAGGATGTCGGGGCCGAATTCACGGGCGCCGGTGACGTCGGCGAAGGGGTCCCGACGGTCGGGCGCGGGCGCCGCCTCCTTCTGCTTCTGCCGCCCCTTGATGAAGAGGAAGATCGCGACGATCACGAGGACAATCGCCACCAACCACCATATGCCTGAACTCATGAGCGTCTCTCCTTGGATTCTCGGGGCTCGGGCGTCCCGATCATGGGAAACCCGGCGTGTCCCGCGTGCGTGCTGCGTCCTAGCAGACTATCGGACCGGTGTGACCTACGACAGGTCAGTACACTCGCCTCCTGACAGCTCCCCGAGAAAGGACCCCTCCCATGAAATCCGTGACCGTCCAGCAGGTCCCCGCCGACGCCCAACTGATCGACGTGCGTGAGGACGATGAATTCGCCGTCGACCACGCCGCAGGCGCCGTGCACATCCCGCTCTCCGAGTTCACCGCGCGCGTCGGCGAGATCGATCCGGACCGCGAGATCTACGTCATCTGCAAGGCCGGCGGGCGTTCCTTCCAGGCCTGCCAGTACCTGGAGGAGGCCCGCGGCTTCGAGGCGATCAACGTCGAGGGCGGCACCGACGCCTGGCGCGATGCTGGCCTGCCCATGAACTGAGGGCCCTGGGCTCGCCCGGCCAATCCCGCCTGGCCCCGGATAATGATGGGCCATTCCCCATCATTTGCCAATTCCACGGTGGGGAACTTACCATGACCGGATGAGCAAACAGGACAATCCCACCGGCATCCCCACCGCCCTGCTGGAATCCCCCTCATTCCAGCTGGAGCGGTTGCGTCGTCGCACGCGCGAAGAGGTCGAGACCTCCCTGGCTGCCCGGGACACCACCCTGCGGGAGTACTGGGTGCTGACCTGCCTCGTCGACCGTGACGCCGCCTCCCAGGCCGCGCTTTCTGAGACCCTGGCGATCGACGCCTCCGACATGGTCCGGCTCATCGACTCCCTCGAGAAGCGCGACTGGGTCAAGCGTGAGCGTGATCCCAGGGACCGCCGCCGCCAGATCGTGGCGGCCACCAAGCATGGGTCCAAGGCACAGTCCGAGCTCTCTGAACTCGTGCTGGCCGCCGAGGACCGTGCCCTGGACGAATCCACCTCGAAGCAGCTCAAGCACCTGCGCAAGCTCGCCAAGTCCATCATCGCCACGGAAGAGGACTGATCACCGCCATGTCCCTGAGTTCTGTGCCGCGGCAGTACCTGCGTGCCGCCGAGGCCCCTCCCAAACGCACCCTCTATGACGTCCTGGCCTCCACCGCTGCCGCGCATCCGGAGGCCGCAGCCATCGACGACGGCGAGATCCTCACCTACGCCGAACTGATGGACGAGGTGCACGCGCTGGCCGACGAGCTGCACGCCAACGGCATCCGCCGCGGCGACCGCATCGGCGTCCGCATGACCAGTGGCAGCCGCGACCTCTACATCGCCATCCTCGCCACCATCGCCGCCGGCGCGGCATATGTGCCCGTCGACGTCCACGACCCCGACGAGCGCGCCGAGATGGTCTTCTCCGAGGCGAAGATCAACGGCGTGTTCACCGACGAGGGTTTCCGCATGCTCTCCCCGCGCGCCGGCGGCGACAGTCGTCATCCGCGCCTGGACGACACCGCCTGGATCATCTTCACCTCCGGCTCCACCGGCAAGCCCAAGGGCGTGGCGGTCTCCCACCGCTCGGCCGCCGCCTTCGTCGACGCCGAGGCCCAGCTGTTCCTGGTCAACTCCCCCGGCGGCCCGCTCGGCCCCGAGGACCGCGTGCTGGCCGGCCTGTCCGTCGCCTTCGACGCCTCCTGCGAGGAGATGTGGCTGGC
>CAYSIP010000121.1:0-4480 GCA_964431055.1 uncultured Corynebacterium sp.
CGATGTGCGAGCAGTCCAGGCCGTAGAGGTGGCGGAAGGTGTTGAGGTAGACCTCCCCGGCGTACTTGGACGCCGCGTACGGCGAGTGCGGGTCGACCGGGGTGTCCTCGGAGACCGGGAAATCCTCCGGCTCGCCGTAGATCGCCCCACCCGAAGAGGTGTGCACGACCTTGCGCACCCCGTGGCGGCGGGCGGCCTCCGCCAGGCGGATGGTGGCCAGGATGTTGGTCTGCGCGTCGTGGACCGGATCGGCCACGGAGTTGCGGACGTCGATCTGCGCGGCCAGGTGGAAGATCACCTCGGGGGTGTGCTCGGCGACCACGGCGTCGAAGTCGACGTCGAGCAGGTCGGCCTCGATAAAGGTCAGCCTGCCGCTGGCCCGGGCGTCCGCCAGGTTCGACAGCTTGCCGTGGGAGAGGTTGTCGACCACGACGACGTCATGGTCCTCCGCGGTGAGCAGATCGACCAGATGGGAACCGATGAACCCGGCGCCGCCGGTGACGAGAGTGCGCATGCCGGTCACTCTAGCAGCGGCGACGCCCCCGCCGGAGGTATCCGGCGGGGGCGTCGGGAGGAAAACACGGGAGATCAGTGGCCGCGTCGGATCCATTCCTCGAGGTGCGGGGCTTCGGCGCCGATGGTGGTGTGGTCGCCGTGGCCGGTGTGCACGATCGTCTCCGCCGGAAGATCCAGGATGGAGGTCTTCAGCGACTCGATGATCGTGTCGAAGGAGCTGTAGGAACGCCCCGTGGCACCGGGTCCACCCTGGAAGAGGGTGTCACCGGAGAACAGCTCGTTCGCCTCCGGCAGGTACAGGCACACCGAACCCGGCGAGTGGCCGGGGGTGTTGAGCACGGTCATGTCGGTGCCGGCGATCTGGAAGACCTGGCCGTCGTGCATGGTCTCGTGCTCGACCCCGTGATGGGTCTCGTCCCACAGCATCTCGTCACCCGGGTGGAGCAGGATCGGAGCGTCGAGTTTCTCCGACAACTCCGGGGCGACGGTGATGTGGTCGTTGTGGCCGTGGGTGAGCAGGATGCCCTTGACCTTGCGGCCCGCCACCTTCTCGATGATGGGGGCGGCGTCGTGGGCGGCGTCGATGACGTACACCTCGGAATCGTCACCGACGATCCAAATATTGTTGTCGACCTCCCACTCTCCGCCGTCAAGCGCGAAGATTCCCGAGGTTTCGACGTGGTCGATGCGCAGACCAGTCATTACAGGATCACCACCGATCGTAGAACGTCTCCGGCCTTCATGGTGTTGAAGGCCTCTTCCACGTCCCCGAGGCCGATGCGCTCGGAGACGAACTTGTCGAGGGGGAAGCGGCCCTGCAGGTGCAGGTCCACGTAGAGCGGGAAGTCCCGCTCGGGCAGGCAGTCGCCGTACCAGGCCGGGCGCAGGGAGCCGCCGCGGCCGTAGAAGTCGATGGCCGGGACGTCGATACGCGAGGTCAGGTTCGGCACGCCGACCATGACCATGCGCCCGGCGTGGTCACGGGAGTAGAAGGCCTGCTGCCAGGTGGGCATGATGCCCACGGCGTCGATGGCCACGTCCGTGCCGAAGCCGTCGGTGATCTCCCGGACCTTCGCGACGACCTCGGAGTCCTCGCCCTCGCCCGACAGCTGCGAGGAGTCGATGACGTGGGTGGCGCCGAACTCCTTGGCCCACTCCAGCTTCTTCGGGTCGATGTCCACGGCGATGATGGTGGTCGCCCCGGCGATCTTCGCGCCGGCGACCGCGGCCATGCCGACCCCGCCGAGGCCGAAGACGGCGACGGACTCGCCGGGGGAGATCTCACCGGTGTTCACGGCCGCGCCCAGGCCGGCCATGATGCCGCAGCCCAGCAGGCCCGCGGCTGCCGGGTCCTCGTCCGGGTTGACCTTGGTGCACTGGCCCTCGTGGACCAGGGTCTTCTCCGCGAAGGCGCCGATGCCCAGGGCCGGGGTCAGTTCGGTGCCGTCGGTCAGGGTCATCTTCTTCGACGCGTTGTGGGTGTTGAAGCAGTACTTCGGCTCGCCCTTGCGGCAGGCGCGGCATTCACCGCACACCGCGCGCCAGTTGAGGACGACGAAGTCGCCGACCTCGACGTGATGGACGTTCTCACCGACGGTCTCGACGATGCCGGCTGCCTCGTGGCCCAGGAGGAAGGGGTACTCGTCGGCGATGTCGCCGTCGCGGTAGGCCAGGTCCGTGTGGCACACCCCGCAGGACTGGACCTTCACGATCACGTCGTTGGGGCCCGGATCAGGGATGACGATCTCGGTCTGCTCGACCGGTGCCCCCTTCGAACGGGAGATGATTCCGGTGACGGTGGTGCTCAATTCGCTGCTCCTTCATGGTTCACGCTCAAAAATGGCGGTACCTGCAAGCCTAACGAAAATCCGCCGACCCGGGCCTGTCGAATGACAGGAAACCTGATCGGCGGGGGTGGTGCGAGGGGAACGCTCAGAGGGTCAACCCGTGCCCGTAGGCGTAGGACACGTGCTCGCGATCCAGGTACGGGTAGGCCTCACCACAGAACTTCCCGGGCACATCGCGCGGGGAATCTGCGACCATCCGGAAGGAGGCGGGCAGGGTCAGCGGCAGCTTGCCCGTCGGCCCGCCGTCCTGGCCGGCGAGAGAGGCCAGCAGGTTCTCCGGGGTGATCTCGAAGGTGCCGACCACGGCCTCGGCGGCAGGCTCGATCTCGCCGAGCAGCCAGGGGTTGGTGAGGTTGACCACGAGGATCGTCGGCACGGTCTGTTCGATGTGTTGGACGCGGTCGACGTCGACGCCGTTGTCCCGCGGATCGATCGACAGGGACACGCCCTCCCGGTCGTCCTCGAACAGGGCGATCTCGGGTCGCACCCACACGAAGGCGAGGTCGGCATCTTCCGGGTGCTCCACGAGGGTGGCGGTCGGCCACTGCTTGGCGATGGCCACCTCGAGCTTGGCCTGCACCTCTCCGCTGCGGGTGCGCCCGGTGACCAGGGCGTGGATCTTCGGCGAGTCCGTCAGGTCCAGCGGCAGCAGGTCCCTGTTGCCGCGTAGCAGGGTCACCGAACGGCGCTGGGCACGGTCCCCCAGTGCCGAGACGGTCTCGCCGCCGATGACCTGCTCGGCGGTGTCGGTGTCGACGTAGGGGTTCTCGAACAGACCGAGTTCGAAGATGTCGGTGAGCAGGCGGACGCACGCGCCGTTCAGCTCGGCCTCCGTCACCAGGCCCTGTTCGGCGGCGGCCAGCAGGTCGGCCGGGTTGGCCATGTCGGAGAAAATGTCGGTGCCGGCCTTCACGGCCGCGGCGAAGCGCTCCGGCTTCGTCAGCGACTCCACGCCCCACATCATCGCGTCGATGATGCCGGAATCGGAGTTGACGTAACCCTGGTGTCCCATCCGCTCGCGGAGCAGCTCCTGGATGAAGGTGGCGTTGTACGCGAAGGCGACCTCCTCGAACTGGGTGGTCGGGCCCTGCCAGTACTGCTCGGGCAACTGCGGGGCGGAGCTGTTCACCGGCTTGGCGTAGTAGGGCATGATCGAGCTGGCGCCGGCGTCGACCGCGGCCTGGAAGGGCGGCAGGTGGTAGGCCTCCAGCGCGTTGTCGGTGGGGTATTCGTTGGTCTGACCCCACTCGAAGTGCGGGTCATGACCATCGAGGCGCACGCCGCCGCCGGGGAAGTGCTTGATGGTGGTGGCCACCGCCGCCGGGCTGAGCGACGGGCCCTGCATGCCGCGCACCACCGCGCCGATGTACTCGGAGACCAGCTCCGGATCCTCGCCGAAGGTGCCATTGAACCGGGACCAGCGCGGCTCGGAGGCGACGTCGGCCATGTAGCCGTAGAGCTTGTGGATGCCGCCCGCACGCCACTCCTTCGCGATCTCCCGGCCGAAGGTCTCGATCAGGTCGGGATCCCGCAGGGCCGCCAGGCCCAGCTCACCGGGCCACTCGGAGAACACACCGGCGGACTCGTTGACGCCGAATTGGGCGACGAGAGCCACATGGTTGCGGGGATTGGAGGCGAAGACGACCGGGATTCCCAGCCGCGACCTCTCCGCCAGCTCCTGGACGGCGTTGGTCCAGGTGGCCAGGTCGCGCGGGGGCAGGTTGTCGCGGACGATGAGGTGGCGCTGGTGGCGGAAGTTGATCGCGTTGTCCGTCGACGAGGTCACCAGCACCGGTTCCGGGTACTCCTGGCCGGTGATCGGGTTGCGGTCGCGCCACACGTCGTTGCGGTTGAGGATCTCCCCCGGCTCCGGCTCGGGCAGGAACTCCGAATACCCTGGGTGATGCGAACCGATGATCATCAGCCCGGCCTTCTCCGCCACGGTCATGCGGGTGACCAGGTCGGCGGCACGCTCCGCGGCCGACAGTCGCCAGTCCTCGAAGGGGGAGAGTTCACCGTCCCCGTCAAGGTCGCGGAATTCCAGCCCTTCGACCTGCAGAATTCTTCCGGTGCGGCTGCCCAGCTGCGGTTGCGTGCCCATGTCGATCCTTGTCCTT
>CAYSIP010000121.1:4580-7739 GCA_964431055.1 uncultured Corynebacterium sp.
CCGCCCGGCGGACGGTCGCGCGGCACGGTTTCCCCCACCCTACGCGCGGACCGCGCCGGTCAGCTCGCGGCGATGACGTTCGCCACGTGCTCGTGGCCGCGGGCGTTGATGTGGATCGGCATGTTGCCCGGGCCACCGTGGAAGTCGATGAGTCCGGCCCACATGCGGCGGTGGTCCGGGGCGCACATGCCGTTGTCGGCGGTGGCGGGTTTCATGTCGATGAATTCGGCGCCGGTGGCGTTCGCCAGGTCACGCTGCATGTCCTGGGCCAGCCACTCCCAGTATCCGACGCGCGGGAAGAAGGTGCGGTCGTGGATGCCACCACCGACGTGCGCCAGGCAGACGAAGTCACCGTCGGCGATGGTGGCGTAACCGACGATCTGGACCCGCGCATTCGGGGCGGCGGCCTGGATTCGCTGGACCTGCGGGGCCATCGCGTTGACGAAGCGGGAACGCACCTCCCCGGCCGGGAGACTGTCGTTGTTGTAGGTGTCGTTGAAGCCGGTGGTGATCACGACGCGCTGCGTCGCCGGGCTCAGCCCCCCGGTGGCCAGGGCGCGGTCGACCTGGGTGGAGAACTGCGTGCCCGCGGAGATCGACGTGGTGCCCGGGCAGGAGTAGTCCCAGGGCGTGAGGTTCAGCTTGCGGGCGGCGCGGGCGCCGAAATTGTCGGCGGAGGTCGCGCAGTGCCCGGCCGAGCTGTCGCCGGAACCGGAGCTGCCCGAGGAGGTGCTCGAACCGACACGCTGGGCCAGGTACTCCAGGGACGGGGTGTCAGCGATGATCGAGTCACCGAAGATCACCAGGTTGCGTTCCTGCGCCTGGGCGGGTGAGGCGGCGATGACACCGACGATTCCGGTGACGATGAGCAGCACTCCCGCCACCAGCGCAGCCAGGCGGCGGCCGATACCGTGCAACAGCATGTGTTCTCCTTCAGGTGCCCGTCAATGAAACGCGCCCGGGACTGGTGGGACAGAAGTGACCCGGGTGACGTATCCAGTGTGACGGACAGGGGTGGGATTGTCACTTCAGACCATCGCCATGTAACCCCCGTCAGTTACATTTCCGATGTCACTAGTGACGTGACCCGCGCGACCCCTATTTGGGACGGAAACCGTTTGGTCACGAAAACTAGCTACAGTAACGTGTGCGAAACCACACGGGAGAAATTGAGGGGCGTCGGGGCCGATCCCGCACGCCCCCGCCACGCCGAAGGAGAGCCCCCTTGCCCATCACCACCAGACTGAAGAGTGCCACCGTCACCGCCCGCGCGCTCGGGCAGTTCGTCCCCGCACTCCTCCGGTCCGGCATCGTCAACGGCGACGGAGGCCCCTCGGCCGTCGCGGGCCTGCCGTCCGTGCTGGCCCGCTACTGGTTCACCACCGCCCGCGAGGTCGAGCAGGGCCAGTTGATGACCCCCCACCGCATCGCGCTCATCGACGACGACGGCGAGCTGACCTACCGCCAGTTGCGGGAGAACTCCCAGACCCTGGCCCGCCACCTGGTCTCCCTCGGCCTGGACGAGATCCGTCTGGGCGTCATGGCCCGCAACGGCCGCGGCATCGTCTATCCCCTGGCCGCCAAGGGTTATGCCGGGGCCACGATCTTCCTGCTCAACGTCGGCTCCTCCCCCGAGCAGCTCACCGGCTGCATCGAGGAGAACGACATCAACGTCCTCGTCATCGACGAGGAATTCCTCGACCGCCTCGAACCCCGCGACGATCTGCACGTCATCGTGGCCGACGTCTCCCGCGAGCACGACGAACTGACGACGCTCGACGCGATCGTCGGCAAGCCGTGGGAGACCGCGGAGACGAAGCTGCCGCTGCTGCCGAAACACGGCCCGATCGTGCTCATGTCCTCCGGCACCACGGGGGTGCCCAAGGGCGTCGTGCGTCCCGAACCGCGCCTGCCGCTGGTGCTGACCGGCATCCTGCGCAAGATCCCCTGGCGCGCCGACATGAAGGTCCACCTGCACGCCTCGATCTTCCACACCTGGGGCTGGAGCATGCTCAACATCGCACTGGCCGCCCGGGCCACCATCATCCTGCACCGCGACTACGACGCCGAGCAGGTGCTGCAGGACGTCGAGAAGCACGGCCTGCAGGCGATGATCTCCTCGCCCATCTTCATGAAGCAGTTCTTCGAGGTCGACGGCCAGGAGAACTACGACACCTCCAGCCTGGAATTCATCGTCTCTTCCGGCCACGCCCTCACCCCGCCGTTGGTGGAAAAGGTCATCGACCGTTTCGGCCCCATCCTCTGCAACGTCTACGGCAGCACCGAGCTCACGCTCGCCTCCGTGGCGTCGATGGAGGAGATCGCCGCCGACCCCACTGTCTCCGGTGAGGTGGCCATGGGCACCGAACTGAAGATCCTCGACGAACACGGCCACGAGGTCCCCACCGGAACCCCGGGCCGCATCTATCTGAAGAACTCCACCACCCTCACCGGTTACACCAACCCCGATATCCCCGTTCAGCGGGCCAAGGGTCTCGTACAGATCGGCGACCTCGGCTACCTCGACGAACACGGGCAACTGCGGGTGCTCGGGCGCATCGACGACATGATCATCGTCGGCGGTGAAAACGTTTACCCCCGCTCCGTCGACGAGGTCCTCGACGGCATGCCCGGCATCGCCGACGTCTTCGCCGCCGGAGTCGAGGACCCCGACACCTTCCAGCGCATCGCCGTGTGGGTCGTGCGTGCCGACGACGCCGAGGGCCGGTCGTTGACCGAGGACAAGGTGCGCGACTGGGTCCGCCACAAACTCGCCGACCACTCCGTCCCCCGCGACGTCCACTTCATCGACGAACTGCCCCGCAACGCCACCGGCAAGGTCGTCCCCCGGCTGCTGCTGAAGTAGCCGACCAGGTTTTCTCCGGCTGGACTGATTGACGCCGGCTGCTCCTTTTGGGGGCGGTCGGTGTTTTTCGTTGGGGCGGGTGCTCGTTGATGCACACGCTCAGGGTGTTTCGGGGCCTGACCAGGACTGAGCGTGTGGAGGAACGTGCGCCCGGGCCCCACAACGACACAACCCCTCACCTGGATCATCAGGTGAGAGGGTGTTTTTTAATGGAGCCGCCTGCGAGAATCGAACTCGCGACCTTCTCATTACGAGTGAGACGCTCTACCGACTGAGCTAAGGCGGCGTGGTGC
>CAYSIP010000122.1:0-7664 GCA_964431055.1 uncultured Corynebacterium sp.
GCCGCGGCCTTCTTGACCTGGACCATGCCCCGGATGAACTCGGGCACGTGGTTGATGGTGGTACGGGAGATCTGGAAGTTCTCGATCGCGCGCAGGGTGTGGATGCCGTAGTAGGCGTCGGCGGGGACCTCCATCGTGCCCAACAGATCCTCTTCGGTGCGGGTCTTGCGGGCGATGGCCTTACCCGACGCCTTCCCTCCCTCGGAGGCGTCGGCCGTCACGTCGGTCTGCGCGGCCCGGGGACCCGTCCCCTCCATGTCATCGGAGACCTCGATGGCCTCGGTACCGTCGATGGTCTCGACGCGGTCGGTGTTCTCGGGGGCGTCCAACTTCTTGGTCCTCGCCATGGGGCCGGTCCTCTCACTCACACTGCGGGCTGATCAGTTCCCACTCATGGTAGCCAGGAAGTTCTCCGGCCCGGCACACGCCTCAGATCCGGGCGATCCGCAGCTCCGAGGCCAGGATGGCCTCCGCACCCAGATCGGCGAGCTGATCCATGATCGCGTTGGCGCTCTTGAGCGGCACCATGGCGCGCACGGCCACCCAGTCCTCCCGGGTCAGCGGGGAGACCGTCGGTCCCGACAACCCCGGGGTGACCTCAGTGGCGGCGGGCAGGTTGGAGCGCGAGACGTTGTAGTCGAGCATGAGGTAGTTCTGGGCGTGGAGGATGCCCTCGATGCGACGCAGCAGGATCCTCTGCCCGTTGGTCAGCTCGGCCCCGGCGCGGGCGACGATGACGGCCTCGGAATCGACGAGCGGTTCCCCGAACGGAGCCAACCCTTGCGTGCGCAGTGTGTTGCCCGTGGACACGACGTCGGCGATGGCGTCGGCGACACCCAGCTTGATGGAGATCTCCACCGCGCCGTCGAGACGGATCACGGTGGCCTCCAGGCCACGGGAGGCGAGATCGTCGCGCACCAGGTTCGGATAGGAGGTGGCGATGCGCTTGCCCCCCAGATCCTCGACGGTCCAGATCTCGTCGGCGGGGGCGGCGTAACGGAAGGTGGAGCCACCGAAGCCGAGGGAGAGCACCTCCTGGACCTCGGCGCGGGAATCGCGCGCGAGGTCGCGGCCGGTGATGCCCAGGTCCAGCTTGCCGGCGGCGACATAGATGGCGATGTCCTTGGGCCGCAGGAAGAAGAATTCGACGTCGTTGACCTTGTCGAAGACGTTGAGGGCCTTGGAGTCCCCCCGGCCCTTGTAACCGGCCTCGGCGAGGATCTCGACGGCGGCCTCGGACAACGAACCCTTGTTGGGGACGGCGATCTTGATCATGGTGGTGGCTGCTCCTAGAGGTACTTGTAGATGTCGTCCGGGGTCAGCCCGCGGGCGACCATCATGACCTGGGTCCAGTACATCAGCTGCGAGATTTCCTCGGCGAGTTCCTCGTCGGACTGGTACTCCGCCGCGATCCAGACTTCGCCCGCCTCCTCGATGACCTTCTTGCCGATGTGATGGACGCCGGCGTCCAGGGCGGCGACGGTTGAGGAACCATCGGGGCGGTTCTTCGCGCGGTCGAGAAGTTCAGCATGCAGGGAGTCAAAGTTCTTCACCCGGGACATTATTCCACGCCCGTCCGGTTAACGCGTGAGGTGGTCGAACCAGCCGAGCACGTCGTCGGCCCTCACCCCCGCCAGGCTGGCGGAATCCCGCAGGTCACGCAGTGCGGTCACCCCCGCCGGAACCGGGGTGTCGGGGTTCGCCGGCAGTCCGATGACCCGGCAGCCGGCCAGCGCGGCGGCGGTCATCCCGGCCGGGGAATCCTCGAAGACCAGGCACTGTTCCGGCTGGGCGCCCATTCGACGGGCGGCTTCCAGGTACATGTCGGGCGCCGGCTTGGGGCGAGCCACCTCGTCACCGGTGATCGAGTCGACGAAGAAATGACTGCCGACGGCCGCGATCGACGGATCCGCCAGCTCGCGTTCGGTGTTGGTGGTCACCAGCATGGGCACTTCCCGGGCGCGCAGGTCCTCGAGCAGTTCCAGCACCCCGGGGTTGGGGGTCAGGTGGGCGTCGAGCAGCTGCGCCATCCGGTCGAACAGGTGCCGGCGGTAGCGCGGGTAGTCTTCTTCGGTCAGTTCCACCCCGGCGTGCGTCGCGCACACCTGCAGGGTGTTGGGGAAACTTCCGCCCACCGTGGATTCCCGTAGGGCGGGGGTCAGCCGGCGCCCCAGCAGCTCGCTGAGTTCGTAGGTGGCCGTCCCCCACAGGGGTTCGGTGTCCACCAGTGTGCCGTCCATGTCCCAGAAGATCGCCGTGAGCATGGCGCGGAGTCTACCTGCCCGGATACCCCCGGCGGAACGGGCGGCAGCGGTGGTGGCGGTGACTAGTCCAGCTCGGGCAGTTCCGCGAGGGCGGAGTCCTCTGCGCCGGTCGCGGCGGCGGCGTCGTGGATGAGCTCGGCGAGGACCTCCTTCTCCTCCGGCTCGATCACGGCCCCGTGGTGGCGGGTGTTGAACTCGGCGATCTCATCCATGCTCTTCTGGACGACCGCGACGAGCGTCTCCGCGGACGGATCCGCGGGCAGCAGGTCGAGGCCGTCGAGCAGTTGCTCCAGCAGACCTTTCAGTTCCGGGAGGACGGCCGGGTCAAACGGCTGGTCCCAGAACTCCTTCTCCTCGGGCTTGAGGTAACTTCCGGTGGCGAAGTCCTTCAGGTCGGAGATGAACTCATCGACGGTCGGCTGAAAATCGGAGCGAATGGTCATGACCTCATTGTCACCGATAAAAGCTAGAGACGCACACCCAACAGCGCATCGACTGCCGTGGAGACGATCCCGGCGGCCTCCCGGCCGTCTTCCGGCCCGCCCGCGGTGGCCGCGGCGGCCCAGTCGTCGACCAGCTTCAGGGCGCCCGGGGTGTCGAGATCATCGGCCAGGCGGGCCCGCAGGCCCTGCACCAGCTCACATGCCCGCTCCTGCGGACCAGGGGTCTCCAGGGCCGTGCGCCAGCGGGCCAGCCGAGTCTCGGCGTCGGCGAGCACCTGATCCGACCAGTCGCGGTCGGAGCGGTAGTGCCCGGCGAACACGCCCAACCGGATCGCGGACGGTTCATGGCCGGCGGCGGTCAACTTGGAGACCAGGACGAGGTTGCCCAGGGACTTGCTCATCTTCACCCCGTCCAGCCCGATCATCGCGGTGTGGACGTAGTGGTCGGCCATCCGCTCCGACCCGGTGGCCGCCTCGGCGTGGGCGGCGGAGAACTCGTGGTGCGGGAAGATCAGGTCGGAACCGCCCCCCTGGATCGCGAAGCGCTCACCCAGGCGGTTGGCGGCGATCGCCGAGCATTCGACGTGCCACCCGGGTCGGCCCTCACCGAAGGGGGCGTCCCAGGTGGGCTCCCCGTCCCGGCGCGCCCGCCACAGCAGGGCGTCGAGGGGGTCGCGCTTGCCGGGGCGGTCCGGGTCGCCGCCGCGCTCGGCGAAGAATTCCAGCATGGTCTCGCGGTCATAGTTGGATTCATAACCGAACTGCTCGGTGGCCTCGATGGAGGCGTAAATGTCGCGGTGTTCCGGATCGTCGACGACGTAGGCGGCGCCGACATCGAGGAGTTTCTGGACGAGGTCGATGATCTCGTCGACAGATTCCTGGACGCCCACGAAATCCTGCGGGGGCAGCACCGACAGGACCGTCATGTCGGAGCGGAACAGGTCGATCTGGCTGGCGCCCAGGTCACGCCAGTCGATGCCGTCGCGCTCGGCGCGCTCGAACAGCGGGTCGTCGATGTCGGTGATGTTCTGGACGTAGTGGACCCGGTGGCCGTTGTCGAGCAACTGGCGGTAGACCAGGTCAAAGGTCAGGTAGGTCGCCGCGTGGCCCAGGTGCGTGGCGTCGTAGGGGGTGATGCCGCAGACGTAGAGACCGACGGGCTCCCCGGGTTCCCCGGTGTTGACGACGCGCACCTCCTGATCCGCGGTGTCATGGAGCGAGAACGGGACGGGGGCGCCGTCGACGTGGGGGACATCAGGTGTGGGCCAGGACTGCATGGCTCACACTGTATCGAACCGTCAGTAGGGCTGAAGCACGCCGGTCGCCAGCAGCAGCATGACGAGCAGGCCGACGGGGATGCGGTAGGCGGCGAACCACGCGAAGGAGTGGTTGGCCACGAATTTCATGAGCCAGGCGATCGAGGCGTAACCGAGCACGAAACAGATCAGGGTGCCCACGATCAGCATGGGGCCGGTGGCGGCCTGGCCCGCCTGCGGGTCGAAGGCGTCGGGCAGGGAGAACAGGCCCGAGGCCAGCACCGCGGGGATGGCGAGCAGGAAGCTGAAGCGGGTGGCCACCTCGCGGTCGACGTTCAGGAACAGGCCACCCGAGATGGTGGCGCCGGAGCGGGAAACACCCGGGATCAGCGAGAGGCACTGCCACAGGCCCATGATGATCGCGTCCTTCATCGTCAGGTCCTCGGTGGTGCGTTCCTTCTTGCCGTATTTCTCGGCGAGGATGAACACGAGGGAGAACAGCACCAGCACGGTGGCGGTGATCCACAGGTTGCGCAGGCCCTCACGGATGAGGTCGCGGCCGAAAAACCCGACCAGGCCGACCGGGATGGTGCCGACGATGACCATCCAGCCCATCTGGTAGTCGCGGCCGCGCTTGTCCCTGTCGAACACGCCCCGGAACCAACCGGTGAGGATCTCCCAGATCGTCTTGGCGAAGAAGACCAGCACGGCGGCCTCGGTGCCGAGCTGGACCACGGCGGTGAAAGAGGCGCCGGCGTCCTGCCCCCAGAACAGCTCGGAGACGATGCGCAGATGACCGGACGAGCTCACGGGGAGGAACTCGGTCAGCCCCTGCACTATGGAGAGCACGATGACCTGCATCCAGGTCATTTGCTCGGCGGCGCCCTCCGCCGCTTGGGCCAACAGGACCTGATCACTCACTTCTGTCGCTTCAATCACCCCGACCACGCTACTACTAGTGTGGATCCGGTGAAGCAAAGATTGGTGGGTGTCAGCGGTCTGCGGGTCTCCGAGATCGGGCTGGGAACGAACACATGGGGTGGGGCCACCGACGCGGTGGAGGCGTCCGACATGCTCGCCTGTTTCGTCGACGCCGGGGGAAGCCTCGTCGATTCCTCCCCCGCCTATGCGGGGGGCCGGTCGGAGCGCATCCTCGGGGAGCTGCTGGCCGGGGACGTCGACCGCGCGGAACTGGTGATCTCCTCGGCCTCCGGGGTGTCCCCGCAGTCGCCGATGGGCAGTCGGGTGGATTGTTCACGCCGCCGGTTGATGATGCAGCTGGACACCACGCTGGCGACACTGGGCACCGACCACCTGGATCTGTGGTCGGTGGGTTACTGGGATGAGAAGACCCCGCCCGCGGAGGTCGCGGAGACCCTGGACTGGGCGGTGCGCACGGGCCGGGCCCGCTACGCCGGTCTGCGCGGTTATGCCGGCTGGCAGCTGGCGGTCACCGCCGCCGCCGGGGCGTCGGCCCGCCCGGTCGTCGCCGCCCAGAACGAGTACTCCCTCCTGGTCCGGGGCGCGGAGGAGGAACTGTTGCCCGCGGCCCGGCATCTCGGGGTCGGTGTGATCGCCGCCGCCCCGCTGGCCCAGGGGGTGCTCACGGGCCGGTACCGCACGGGGTTGCCCAGCAACGCCCGCACCGAGGCGCATGCCTACCTGGGGGCCAAGGCGCACACCGTCGTCGAGGCGTTGTCCACCGCCGCGGATGGCCTGGGGCTCTCCCCGGCGGGGGTGGCGCTGGCATGGATCCGGGACCGCGCCGGGATCTCGTCCGCCGTGGTGGGCGCCAGCGGCGTCCGGCAGCTCAGGGAATTGCTGTCCGTCGCCCAGGTCACCCTGCCCCGGGCGATCAGCAAGGCCCTTGATGACGTCTCCCGCTGACGGCCCCGCCCCCGCCCCATCTCACACTGAGGTCACGCGGGTGGGTGGAGACGGCGCTGCTAGGCTCGCTAGCTGTGACTGTTGCGACCCGACGTGTTCGATCCCTCACGGCGTTGATCGCCGTGACCTCCCTGGCCCTGACGGCCTGCCAGCAGGGCAGCGCCCCCGAACCCGGCCCCGAGATGGGTGACGCCGTCGCCCAGGCCTCCCCCGCCGCGACGGACCCGGATGGCCGGGTGATCGAGCTCCCGTCCGAGGCGTCCGAGGTCATTGACCTCGAGGTCGCCGGGGACGTGGTGGGCCTGCGCGCTGAGACCACCCTGACGATCGGCACCGTGGACGAGGTGGAGTCCGGGGAGGCGACGGTGCTCGACGTCGACGCCTCCTGCGGTGACCTCACCGTCACCGGCACCACCTTCGTCCTGCCCTGCGACGACCGGGTCCGCCTCATCGACGCCACCGACCCCGGCAATGAGGACGTCCGCGATGTCCCCGAGGCAGCGCCCGTCACTGTGGCGGCGCTGCTGTCCACCGGGGAGCTGGTCGTGGGCAACGACCAGGAGGCGGAGGTGACCGTCTACCGCTCCGGCGAGGACGGCGAGGAGACCGAGACGATCGAGGTCGCCGCCCCCACCACCCAGCTGATCGCCGTCCAGGTCCCCGGTTCCCCCGACGCGGTCGTGCGCAGCTACCGCCCCGACACCACGATCCAGGACGTGGACTGGACCAACGACCGTCAGGGCGGAACCCTGCGCCTGGGCATTGGCGTGGGGCAGATCGCCGGCGGCACCGATGGGCTGGTGCTCGGCTCCGACACCGCGGGCAGTCAGCTGACCGTCTACACCGCCGACGAGGTCATCCGACTGCACCAGACCGCCCCCGTCGACGAAAGTCCCTGGGGTGTGGCCTGGGATCCGGTCAACGACCTGGCGTGGATCGCGTCCACCGCGGAGAACTCCCTGGCGGCCTATGACATCTCCACCGGCGTCCCCCTGGAGGAACATCGCCTGTCCACCGTGGCCGACGCCCACAACGTGGCCGTCCTGCCCGACGGCGCGCTCGTTCTCGCCTCCGCGACGGGGGACGGCCTGCAGGTCATCGAGAACCCCGCGACCTCCACGAACTGACGCCTGCATTCCCCCTCCTCCCTTCTCCCTTGACCCAAGGAGCCTTAGCCGTGTCCCGTCCCCGCCTGCGCACCTCCGCCTATCAGCTGATGCTGAAGGCCATGTTCACCCTCCCGGCCGAGCGCGTCCACGGGCTCGTCGGCGATGGTCTCGGCCTGTTGCAGGCGGCCCGTCCCGCGAACCGGGTGCTCGGGCGTGTGCTCGCGGTCAACGACCCGGTGCTCTCCCAGGAGGTCTTCGGTCGCACCTTCCCCCGCCCGCTCGGGCTGGCCGCCGGATTCGACAAGAACGCCACCTCCCCCGATGCCTGGACCGCGGTCGGCTTCGGTTACTCGGAGCTCGGCACCGTCACGGCCTCCCCGCAGGCCGGCAATCCCACCCCGCGTCTGTTCCGGCTCAAGGCGGACAAGGCGATCCTCAACCGCATGGGCTTCAACAACGCGGGGGCCGCCGAGGTCGCGACCAACCTGCGTCGACGCCGCTCCGACGACGTCATCGGCATCAACATCGGCAAGACCAAGGTCGTGCCCGCCGAGCAGGCGGTCGACGACTACCGCCGGTCCGCCTCGCTTCTGGGCGGGCTCGCCGACTACCTGGTGGTCAACGTGTCCTCACCGAACACCCCGGGGCTACGCGACCTGCAGGCCGTGGAGTCCCTCCGGCCGATCCTCGCGGCGGTCCAGGGCG
>CAYSIP010000123.1:0-7620 GCA_964431055.1 uncultured Corynebacterium sp.
AGTCCCTGATCTCCATCAAGCGCGCCGGCGCCGACCAGATCCTCACCTACTTCGCCACCGACGCCGCCAAGGCGCTCGCAAACCGGTAGTCAACTCCCTCAAGGACTGAATCCGCACCGTGTCACAACCGATCCCACCCACCCCGCCGATGCCGAACCCGCCGGCACCGGATCACACCGACCCCGCAACGACCGCCGGGGCTGGGAAGTCAGGCAAGCCGGATAAGCCGGGTAAGGACGGCCGCCGCACCTGGCTCACCGGTCTCCCGGACAGCGTGCGCCTGCTGGTGCTGCTGTGGGCCGCCGCTCTCGTCGGGGAGGTCATCCACCAGATCATCAACGTGGTCATGAGCCTGCTTGATCCCTCCGCACTCCTCGCCACGGCCCGGGAGGCCGCGGAATCGGCCGGGACGACGGACATCACCGACGACATCCTCAACGGCGCCGTGACCTCCGCGGTGATCATCATGGGGTTGACCGGCGTGTTGATCATGGGGCTGCTCGCGGTGATGCTGGTGCTTGTCCAGCGGCGCTCGCGGTACGCGCCCATGGCGCGCCGCCTGCTGCTGATCTTCGGCTTCTACTTCGGATTCCGGGCGCTGTTGATGTTCACCGCCTCCCCGGGGGGTTCGGATGTGCCGCTGGGGCTCTACCTCTTCGACGGCAGCCTGCAGATCCTCATCGGCGTCGCCGCGGTTCTCGCCCTGATCTTCGGCGGACGCCGGGAGACCCTGAAATGGACCGGGGAACTCCAGGACACGGACGGGCCCGGTCGCCCGGGCAGGATGAACCGGTCGAACCCGCCCAGCCGGCAGGACAAGTCCCTGAATGACGGGAAATAACGCCATGCCGAGCATGTTCCCCTCGATGTACCGTTCTCCGGACGACCCGCCCCGCCGCAACACCGGGCGGGCGTCCGGCGACGGGGAGACCGGCATCTGGCCCACCGCCCTGCGCTGGGGTTATTACCTGTGCGTCGCCTCCGCCATCCTCATGATCCTCTCCGGTCTGGTCATGCTCACCGACGGTTACCAGGGCAACCGGAACGTCGACCAGACCCTCATCGACGCCTTCATGCGCAACGTCCGCTTCGTCGCGGTCTTCAACATCATCGCCGGGCTCGCGATCGCCGCACTGGCCGCCCAGCTGAAGGGCGGGGGAAGGATCTCGCGCCGTTGGCTGGCCGGGGTGATCGGCCTGTCGCTCTTCTTCAACGTGGCCGCTTTCGTTATCCAGGTGGGCGGCCTCGGGCTCGGCGTGATTGTCGTATTATTGGCCTTCAGCGCACTGTTCATCTTCCGCCCCTCGGCCAACGAGTTCATGCGGCGGAGCAACAGTTAGGCGCGGGTGAGACAGGCGGATCGCCGCCGGACGGGAGCGGGCCATCATGGCGTATGACGAGGACGCGGCCCGGGGCCTGGAGGACCGGGTCGCCTCCGCCATCACCGACGCCCGCGCGGCCGCCCGGGCGGCCGGCTTCACCGGCGGTGAGCGCTACACCACCGCGGACCTTGAGGAGGGGGACGCCGAGGCGGAGCTGCTCGCCCGCCCCAAGGTCTCCTACGCCTTCGAGCTCAACGGCCCCCTCAACGCCCCCGATATCGCGGACATCGAGACCGCCCTCCAATCCGTGCCCGGTGTGCGGGCCCGCATCGTCCACCCCTCGGCGACCGCCTGGATCACCGCCCCCGACACCATCGACCCGGAGGTGTTGGCGGAGGTCCTCTCCCGGTTCGGTCTGCAGGCGGTGCTCACCGATTCATCCCTGCGCCGGCGCACCCTCTACCCGCTTCCCGGGGAGAGTGCCGCCTGGCGGACCGAACGGCGTTCCCCCCGCAGACGCAGGGTGCCCTGGAAGTTTCGCCGCCACCTGGAGGACGAGGCCCGCGCCCTGGAGAAGGCCCGGCGCGCCGGTTTCCTGAACGCGACCGCGGAACGCACCCGCGACCTGGATCAGGCGGAACCACAGGACGTGTTGTTCACCGCCCGGGATCTGCTCACCAAGCGCCGGTTGGTGGTCACCACGCTGTTGAGCCTGCCGGTGCTGGTCCTGTCCTACTTGCCGGCCTGGCAGTTCGACGGCTGGCAGTGGGTCACCCTGGCGTTGGCCGCCCCGGTGGTCACCTGGGGTGCGTGGCCGTTCCACCGTGCCATGGTCGGAGGGGTGCGCCGCGGCCTGACGGCGCTGGATGCCGCGAGCTCGGTGGCGGTCATCTCTGCGGTGCTGTGGTCGTTGGTGATGTTGCTGTTCACCCCGGCGGGGGATACCGGCTGGGTCTCCAACCCCCAGTGGTTCGCCTTCAACCACCAGCGGATCAGCCAGGGGGAGTTGTTCTTGGACGTCGCCTGCGGCATGACCGTGCTGTTGTTGCTCGGTCGCCTGCTGACCATGCGCAACCGGGCGAGCCTGTTGGACGAGATGGACGCCCGCCGCCCACCGCCGACCCATCCGGTGCTGGTCACCCAGCGCAACCGGACCACCGGGCGGATTTCCTCCGAGCGCATCCCGCTGCAGGAGATCAACGTCGGCGACGACATCGCGGTGGAGGCCGGTGAGGTCATCCCCGTCGACGGTCGGGTGGTGGGCGGAGCCAGCCGCATCGGGCCGGGATTGATCGGCACCTCCAGTCACGCGGAGGAGGGGGTGGAAGAGGTCAAGGTCAACTCCTTCGTCTATGCGGGCCCGGTGAATCTCGACGCCCGCATCAAGGTGCGGGTGGTGCGCACCGGTCACCGCACCCGTCTGGCCGCCATCCACCGGTGGGTCACCGAGGCCACCCGCCAGCAGTACCGTTCGACGCTGTTGTCGACGCGTACCGCGGCGGCGCTCATCCCGGTCGCCCTCGGCCTCGCGGCCGTGAACTTCATTCTGTGGGCGCTGTTCAGCGGGAACTTCAACGCAGCCTTCGCCACCTCCCTGGCGGTGCTGGCGTGCGTGGCACCGGTCGCGATCGCCCTGTCACCGGCGCTGGCCATCCGCCACGGCATCGAGGCCGCCGCCCGGCACGGCATCCTCATCCGCGACGGCGCGACGGTTCGCCGACTGGAGATGGTCGACACGGTCGTCTTCAACCGGATGGGCACCCTGGCGGAACCCCTCATGACCGTGGAGACCGTCACCGCCGAGCGGGGCGAGAATGCCGAGCTGGTGCTGCGCGTGGCCGGTGCCCTGGCCCTGGAATCGGATCACCCGGTCTCCCAGGCACTGGTGCGCGCCGCCCGTGAGGCCCGGGACGCGGGCGCCGGCGGGGAGGAGGTGCCCCACTGGATCAACGTCGCCCACACCGAGGTGACCGGCCACGGTGACTTCACCGGACTCATCGAGCTGCCTTTCGTTGACCGTGACGGCGTCGTCCACAACCGACAGGTCGAGGCGGTGCTGTGGCGGCCGAGCAACCTGTCCGAGCTGCGCGGCCGGTTGGCGGCGGCCGCCGTCTCCGGGGGCACCCCGCTGGTGGTGCGGTGGAAGGGTCGCGACCGGGGCGTGATCACCCTGCAGGACCGTGTGAAGGAGGATGCGGAGGACGCCGTCGAGGCGCTCGAGGAGATGGGCGTCGAGACGATGATGCTCTCCCGGGACACCTATCCCGTCGCCCGTCGCTTCGCCGACCGCCTCGGCATCGCCCGGGTGCTGGCGGGCATCGTGCCCGGCCGCAAGGCCATGACGGTGCGGGCCGTGCATTCCCGTGGGGCGTCGGTGGCGATGGTCGGTGACGCCTCGGTGCTGGACACCCTGCGTGTCGCTGATGTCGGCATCCTCATGGGCGGCGCGGGCACGCGCGAGCAGATCGGCCGGGCCGAGCAACCCGACGTCGACGTGATCATCCTGCGCCGGGACGTCTCCGCCATCCCGCAGCTGATCACACTCAGCCGCCGGGTCTGTCGGATCATCGACCACAACATCATCTTCGCCTGGACCTACAACGGGCTCGCGGTCGTCGCCTCCGTGGCCGGTGTGCTGCACCCGATGGCCGCCACCGTGCTGATGCTCGGCTCCTCCCTGTTCATTGAGGCGCGCTCGAACAGCGCGCGGTCGTTCCCGCGGTAGGGGAGGGGGAAAACTCGTCCGACCGACGGTCACGGAGCCCCTGCGCCACGCGGCGTTTCGTCTTCATCCAACTTTTGGACCACAATGGAGCGTATGACTCGCCGTACGCTTACCGACGCCCCGTTTCTCGACGCCGCCGCCGGCCGCACCCCGGACCGTACCCCCGTGTGGTTCATGCGCCAGGCCGGCCGCTCCCTGCCCGAATACAAGAAGGCCCGCGAGGGCATCTCGATGCTGGACTCCTGCTTCATGCCGGAACTGCTCGCCGAGATCACGCTGCAGCCGGTGCGCCGTCACGATGTGGACGCCGCGATCCTGTTCTCCGACATCGTCGTCCCCCTCAGGGCCGCAGGCGTGGGCGTGGAGATCGTCCCCGGCCGTGGCCCGGTGATGGACAAGCCGATCCGCACCCGCTCGGACATCGACGCCCTGCCGATCCTCGACCACCAGGTGGATGAGGTGAGCGAGGGCATCCGCATCATCCTCGACGAGCTGACCGACCGTCAGTCACTCATCGGTTTCGTCGGCGCCCCCTTCACCCTGGCCAGCTATCTCGTGGAGGGTGGGCCCAGCAAGAACCACCAGACCACCAAGGCGATGATGCACAGTCAGCCGGAAACCTGGCACACGCTGATGAAACGCCTGGTGCCCACCATCATCACCTTCCTGAAAACGCAGATCGACGCCGGCATCGACGCGATGCAGCTCTTCGACTCCTGGGCGGGCTTCCTCACCGAGGCCGACTACCGCGAGTTCGTCCTGCCGTACTCCGTGGAGATCCTCGAGTCCATCGCGGACACGGGCATCCCCCGCATCCACTTCGGCGTGGGCACCGGTGAGCTGCTGGGCGCGATGAGCGAGGCGGGCTCCGAGGTCATGGGCGTGGACTGGCGCGTGCCGCTGGACGTCGCCGCCGAGCGCATCCACGCCATCAGCGGCCCCAAGGTGCTGCAGGGCAACCTGGACCCGGCGCTCCTGTTCGCCGGCCGTGACGCCGTCATCCGCGAGGTCGACCGCATCAAGGGCGAGGCGGCCCGCGCGATCGAGGCGGGGCACGCCACCGGCCACATCTTCAACCTCGGCCACGGAGTCCTGCCGGACACCTCCGCCGAGGCCATCACCGAGGCCGTCGCGATCATCCATGGGGAGGCCTGAGTTGCGCTACGCCATCATCGGTGGCGGTCTGGCGGGCCTGACCAGCGCATATGAGATCCGGCAGACGGACCCGGAGGCGACCATCCACGTCTTCGAGGCCGATGACCGCATCGGCGGCAAGCTGTTCACCGTGCCGTTCGCCTCCGGGCCGACGGACATGGGCGCCGAGGCCTTCCTCGCCCGCCGCCGGGACGCCGTCGACTTCTTCCACCGACTCGGCCTGGGTGACGAGATCGTGCACCCCTCGGGCATGAAATCCCTGGTCTACACCGGTGGACAGGCCAAACCCCTGCCTGGTGGTGGGGTGATGGGGATCCCGTCCTCGTCCGCGCCGGTCGCCCACCTCGTCAGCCAGGAAACCGTCGCGCGCATCGACGCCGAGGGCTCGGCCGAGCCCATTGACTGGCGGGTCGGCGGTGACGCGAACGTCGGTGGGCTCGTGCGCGAGCGCTACGGCGACGAGGTCGTCGACCGCGTGGTCTCCGCGCTGCTCGGCGGGGTGTATTCCTGCACCGCCGACGATCTCGGTGTGCGTGCCACGATCCCGCAGCTGGCCGAGGCGTTCGACGCCCTCGCTGAGGCGGGGGAGAAGATCACCCTCTCCGCGGCGGTCAGGCGCGTCGAGGACGCCCGCCCGGAGCCGGCGCCGGGGGAGGAACCCGCGCCCGTCTTCGGCTCGTTCCGCGGCGGCTACGCGCAGCTCTACGAGGCCCTGGCGGAGAAGTCCGAGGCCGACATCCATCTGGATGCGTTCGTCTCCGGCATCACCCGCAACCTCAAGGGCTACCACGTCAAGGGTGGCACCGATCTGGCCTATGACCGGCTGATCCTCGCCACGCCGGCACCCACCACCGCGGTGCTGCTCAGGGAGATCGCCCCGGAGGCCTCCGCCGCGCTCAAGGCCGTCAAGCTGGCCTCCTCCGCGCTGGTCGGCATGAAATTCGATTCCGACGAGGGCCTGCCCCACAACTCCGGCGTGCTGGTGGCCGCCGACGAACCCGACGTGCACGTCAAGGCGTTCACCTTCTCCTCCCGCAAGTGGCCGCACCTGGCCGAACGCGGCGGGGCACTGGTGCGCGCCAGCTTCGGCCGCTTCGGCGAAGACGGTCTGAATTCGGTGGTCCGGGCGGACGAGGATGACCTCGTCGACCGTGCCCTGGACGACCTGCAGGCCATCACCGGTTTCGACGGCAGGGAGGCCGGGCTGGCCGAGATCTACGTCCAGCGCTGGTTCGGGGGTCTGCCCCGCTACGACGAAACCCACCTGGCCACCGTCGCCGCGGTCCGTGAGGGGATCGCCGACGTCTATGGCCTGGAGGTCACCGGCGCCTGGGCCGGGGGAGTGGGCGTGCCCGCCGTCATCGCGGATGCCCGGGCCACTGCCGCCCGGGCGCGGGGGTAGAGTTTCAGGCTACGCCTACCCCCACTTAACGATTTTCATTTTCAGTATTATCCGGCTTTGGCAGGAAATGTCCAGAATTTCACTTGACAAGCCGGCTGGGATGGTATCACCGCCAGTTAACTCACAGGGGCGGTCACTGTGCTGGGTGAGTGTGAGGGCGCGATTGCGGGTCCGGGGATTATAGCGGTGGGAGGCCATTCCCTTCGAGGTGTTTTGTGTAACGATTTGATAACACTTTTGGGGTTGTGTGTCACCCCCGGCCTCCCGTCGGTCCTTAACCTGGATGGGTAAGCGTCTGTCCCCGCCGCCCCTTGATCTGTGCCCTGACCCCAGGGTTTCGGCCGGTGGGTGAAGATCAACCCGGGGCGAGGGGCCGGCAAGCCAGATGACATTCCCAGCTGGCTGCGGCCCTCCCCATTACTGAAAGGGGCGAGGCCCACTTGAGTGGCATTCAAGGCATGCCCGCAGTCAGGGTGCGTAACGTCTACAAAGCGTTCGGCAGGAAGCCGGAACAGATCGTCGAACGGCTGAAGAACGGTGAGAGCCGTGACGACGTCCTGGACCAGGGCACCGCCGCCGTGATCGACGCCAGCTTCGACGTCCAGCCCGGCGAGATCTTCGTGATCATGGGACTGTCCGGTTCCGGAAAGTCCACCCTGATCCGCACCCTGAATGGCCTGCAGCCGGCGACCGCGGGCACCGTCGAGGTCAACGGCCGGAATCTCGCCGAGCTCTCCCGCGATGAGCTGCGCAAGCTGCGCTCGGAGAACATGTCCATGGTCTTTCAGCACTTCGCTCTGTTGCCGCACAAGACCGTCCTGGAAAATGCCGCCTACGGCCTCGAGATCCGGGGCGAGGAGCGCGGGCGACGAGTCGAACGGGCCCGCGGGGTGCTCGCCCGGGTCGGTCTCGCAGGCTGGGAGGACCGGTACCCCGACCAGCTCTCCGGTGGCATGCAGCAGCGCGTCGGCCTGGCCCGCGCCCTGGCCGCCGGCGCCGACATCATGCTCATGGAC
>CAYSIP010000124.1:0-7589 GCA_964431055.1 uncultured Corynebacterium sp.
GACTTCCTGCGGGAGCGGCTGTCCCCCGAGCAGGTCATGGGCCCCATGACCAACGGTCACGCGACGGTATTCCCCAACTTCTCCTACCTGCCGGTCAACGGTTCCATCCGGGTCTGGCACCCCAAGGGCCCCAACTCCATGGAGGTCTGGAACTGGACCGTGCTGGACAAGTCCATGCCCGAGGACGTCCGCAAGGCCCAGCGCCTGTACAACCTGCGCACCTTCGGCCCGTCCGGCATCTTCGAGCAGGACGACGGCGAGAACTGGTCCGAGGCCCAGGCCAACGCCCACGCCTTCATGGTGGGAAACACCACCCTGAACTATCAGATGGGACTGGGCAAGACCTATCAGGACGACGAGTACCCGGGCAAGACCGCGGAGCTCTACTCCGACGAGGCCGGACGGGCCTTCTACCGCCGCTGGCGGGAGCTCATGTCCACCCCCGCCTGGCATGAAAACCGCGGCACTGCCTGAATCAACCGCGGTACCCCGCTCCCGCCCACAGAATCAGAAAGGAAGTACCACCATGGCTGAGGCCATCAAGATCGGCGAGCTCGATGACATCGAGCAGGAGGAGGCGATCGTCGTCACCCCCGAGAACAGTGGCTACGACGCCGCCATCGCAGTGTTCCGGACCGAAGACGACGAGGTCTTCGCGCTCGACGACATCTGCACCCACGCCGAGGCATCCCTGGCTGACGGTTGGATCGAGGGCAACGAGGTGGAGTGCCCGATGCACTCGGGCCGCTTCTGCCTGAAGTCGGGCAAGGTCCTCTCCATGCCCGCGAGCGAATCCACCCGGACCCACAAGGTCGAGCTCCGCGACGGGGAGATCTGGCTGAGCCCGGGCGTCCCGACCGAGGACCAGGCACATGACTGAGTCCCCCGAATCCACCACGATCGTCGGCGGCGGCATCGCCGGCTTCACCCTCGCCAGCGAACTGCGATCCCACGGTTACGAGGGATCGATCACCATCATCGATCCGGAGGGTCTCCCCTACGACCGGCCTCCGCTCTCGAAGGAGATTCTCGAGGGCGCCAAGTCCGACGAGGAGCTCCTGTTCGCCCCGGAGAGCTGGTACTCCGAGAACGAGGTCTCGATCGTCCGCGACGCCGTGATGCGGATCGACGCCGAGGGGCGCACGCTCGTCCTCGCCGGCGGTACGGACCACCCCTTCCAGAACCTGGTGCTGGCAACCGGTGGCCTCCCCCGCCCGCTCCCACTCCCGGGTTTCGACGACGAGGGCGTCCGGGTCCTGCGCACGCGTGACGACGCCCTCGGGCTGCGCGGGGCGCTCCAGGAAGGCGCCCATCTGGCGATCATCGGAGCCGGCCTCATCGGCGCCGAGGTCGCTTCCTCCGCCCGGAAACTGGGCGCCGAGGTCACGCTCATTGACCCGGCGCCGGTGGCGCTGGTTCCGGCGCTCGGCCCGGAGCTGGCCCAACGCCTTCATGATCTCCACGCCGCCCACGGCGTCACCTTCATCAACGGGTTGACCACCGCCATCACCCGCGACGGGGAGAAGTTCCGGATCGACATCGACAACCACGAGGGCGTCATCGTGGATGAGGTGCTCACTGCTGTGGGCATCGTGCCCGAGGAGCAGCTCGCCCGTTCCGCGGAGCTCGAATGCGACGGAGGCGTGCTGGTGGACCACCGTGGCGCCACCACCACGGAGGGGATCTGGGCCATCGGGGACTGCGCGCGTCTGCGCCACCCGGACGGCCGCATCGAACCCCGGCACGAGCACTGGGAGTCGGCCCTGATGGACGCCAAGAACGTCGCCGCGGCCATCACCGGCCAGGAGCCACCCGCCCCGACCGCCTCATGGTTCTGGACCGACCGGTACGGCGTTCACGTCGAGGGCGTGGGATCCATGTCCGCCGAGGGCAGCACCATCGTCCGCGAGGACGCCGAGGGCAATCCGGCGGCGGTCTTCCGGCTGCGTCCCGACGGGACCATGGCCGGGTGTGCGGCCGTCGATGACGGCATCACCGTGCGTTCCGCCCGCCGGATCATCGACCGCTCGAAGGTGATCGAACCCGATCTGCTCGCTGATCCGTCCGTGAAGCTCAAGAAGCTCGCCAAATAACCTCATCGGAGTATTAATATGACTGACTATCTGCGCCGCGAGGATGTCACCGTGGGTGATCGCGCGGACGTGAACCTCTACCACGAACTCCAGAACCTCTACTTCGACGAGGCCAACCTGTTGGACGAGGGGCGGTTCGTCGACTGGCTGGAGTTTTTCGACGATGACCTCTTCTACTGGGCGCCCACGCGGACCAACCGGCTGCGTCGCCAGCAGGCCCTGTCCATCGCCGCGCCGGGTGAAGCCGCCTTCTATGAGGAGGACAAGGCCTCCCTGGTCTGGCGAATCCGTCGCTTCGACTCGGGAATGGCGTGGGCGGAGGACCCGCCGTCGCGTTCGCGGCACCTGATCACCAACCTCACCGTGCGGCACGCCGAGCTCGAGGGGGAGACCGAGATCGTCGAGGCCCGGACCAATTTCCTGGTTTACCGGACCCGCCTCGAACGGGAGGAGAACACCTTCGTCGGCACCCGTACGGATCTGTTGCGCCGCACCGACGGTGGTTGGAAGGTCTTCGACCGCCGCATCCTCCTCGACCTGAACGTCCTTCCCGCGAAGAACATCTCCACGTTCTTCTGATCCGAAAGGTATGAGCTCATGATCACCGGACAAAGCACGTTGATCACCGGGGGAGGCTCCGGCCTGGGTGCCGCGCTCTCCCGCCGGTTCGTCGACGAGGGCGCCTGCGTGACGATCGTCGACATCGATCTCGACCGGGCGCGTGAAGTCGCGGAATCCATCGAATCGGACAACGTCCTGCCGCTGGCCGCGGACGTCCGTGATCCCGCTCAGCTCCACCGCGCGACCGGGGCCGCCGTCGAACGGTTCGGCAAGCTCGACACGGTCATCCCCAATGCCGGCCTGTGGGACTACGGCCGCTCCGTGACCAGGCTCAACGGGGAGGAGCTGTCCGCGGCCTTCGACGAGCTCTTCGCCGTCAACGTCAAGGGCTACCTGCTCACCGTGGAGGCGACCTGGCGCGAGCTGGTGAAATCCCGCGGTTCCATCGTCATGACCCTGTCCAACGCGTCCTTCTATGCCGCCGGCGGGGGGCCGATCTACACCGCCTCCAAGTTCGCCGACCGCGGACTGATGCTTGAGTTCGCCTACGAGCTGGCGCCGAAGGTCCGGGTCAATGGCGTGGCGGTCGGAGGCATGGCCACCGACCTGTCGGGGCCGAAGTCCATCGGACTCGACACCCGCTCCATCAAGCAGGCCATGGAGGAACGCGCCGAAGAGGGAAACCCCTATCTGCCGCTCCATCACACGGACACCGCCCCGTCCGCCTTCACCGGCCCTTACGTCATGCTGGCCTCCCCCACCGACGCCGGAAACATCACCGGCACCGTCATCAACATCGACGGCGGAATCGCCGCCCGCGGTTTCGCCCAGTCCGCAGGAGGAGATTCCCTATGATCGTCAACGGAACCAACTACAGCCCCGAGACTCTCGACATCAACCCGTGCACCTATATCTTCCAGCACGCCACCTACCGGCCGCACCTGACGGCCATCTACTACGAGGGCCGGGAGATGACCTACGAGGAGGTCACCCGCCGCGTCCGCAGCTTTGCGGCCTACCTGGATGACAACGGCGTGCGCCGAGGCGATCGCGTGGCCTACCTGGGACTGAACTCGACGTCGTTCCTGTTCACGATGCTGGCGGCGTGGTGGCTGGGGGCGACCTTCCAGCCCCTCAACTTCCGGCTGTCCGAGTCGGAGCTGTCCCAGCTGCTCCTGCAGGGCACCCCTCACACCATCGTGGTCGAAGGTCCTCATCTACCGGTGGCCAAGCAGATCTACGGCATCGAGCGCCACGACGTCATCATCGTCGACACGGACGAGGCCGCCCCCGTCGAGGGCAGGATCCCGCGCTACTGGCGGACCATGTCCTCCGCTCAGGAGACCGATCCCACCAACGTGACCAAGCCGCGCCCCATGATGATGGCCGACCTGGCCCTCCTGCTGTTCACCTCCGGCACCACCGGTCTGCCCAAAGGCGTTCAGCTGACCTTCGGCAACCTCTTCTGGAACTCCATCAACGTGGACACCCTGGTGGACAGCCGGCCCGGGGACATCACTCTGGTCGCCGCCCCGATGTTCCATATCGGCGCCCTCAACTCCTTCGCCATCCGCGCACTCACCCGCGGCAATTCCGTCCTGATCCACCGCGGTTTCGACCCCGCGAAGGTGCTGCGGGAGATCAACGAGTTCCAGATCGCCTCGGCGTTCCTCGTGCCGGCCCAGCTGGAGGCAATGCAGAAGCACAAGGATTTCGCCGGCGCGGAGCTGTCCTCGATGCGGTCCACCATCTGCGCCGGCGCTCCGGTGCCTTCCGTGCTCATCCGCCGCTACCTGGAAAAAGGCGTCAACATCCAGCAGGCCTGGGGGTTGACGGAAACCGCTCCCTTCGCCACCTATCTACCGGCGGACATGACCGAGAAGAAGACCGGCTCCTGTGGTTTCCCGATGCCGTTCACCGAGGTGAAACTGGTGGACACCGACACCGGGGAGGACATCCGGGAGCCCGGGGTGTCCGGTGAGATGTGGGTGCGGGGCCCGAATGTGGCGACCGGTTACTGGAACAATCCGGAGGTGACCCAGAAGTCCTACACCGCAGGATGGTTCCACTCCGGTGACATCGGGCACCGGGACGAGGACGGCTACTACTACGTGGTCGACCGGCTCAAGGACCTCATCATCACCGGTGGAGAGAACGTCTACCCCGCCGAGGTCGAACGCATCCTCGCCGAGATGGACGGCATCCAGTCCTCCGCGGTGGTCGGCCTGTCCGATGAGAAGTGGGGTGAGATCGTCGTCGCGGTCATCCAGCCGAACGAGGACGAGGAGGCCCCCTCCCTCGAGGCGGTCCGTAAGCACTGCGAGCACTTCCTCGCCCGCTACAAACTGCCCAAGAAGGTCGTGGTGGTCGACGAGATCTTCCGCAACACCGCCGGGAAGATCGACAAAGTCAAGACCAGAAGGTACGTGCGCGAGCTCGCCGACGATGAGCTCGAGCGCGAAACGGCCGACGTGAACGCATAGGAACTGGAGCACACTGACATGAACTGGCAGAGAATCGAATCATCCCCGCTGCGGCACACCTATCCGTACGCGAAAAACGACATCGAGTTGACCTACGGCAATCCCGACGCCATGCAGGCGGACCTCGAGCAGATTTACGCCGAGAACCCCGACTGCCGACGCGTCGTCGTGGCGGTCCCGGAAGACGACACGGAGGCCATCGGGCACTGCGAGCAGGCGGGCCTGCGCTTCGTGGTGAACGTGGAGCTGCGCGACGGCAGCGACCTCGCCCTGTTGGTCCACGAACCCGAGTGGGTTGCCGCTGAACCGAGCACGATCGAAGAAATGGAGCTGTCATGACCACCACCCGCCCCGATTTCAAGACCCAGTGGGACGAGTTCTACCGCTCGGTCGATGACATCGCCAAAACCCTGCGCCTCTACCCGGTCTCCGGGAACAGCGAGGAGGTGGTCGTGGGCATGCCCCTGCACAAGGCGATCACCCAGCCCGCGGGCATGTTCTCCGCCCCGGCGCTGTTCGGCCTGGCGGACATCTCCGCCACCTGGCTGGCCATGCAGAACGTTCCCGAAGGGGTCTTCCCGCTGGCCATCAGCTCCTCGGTGAACGTGGTGTCCAACACCCGCTCGGGAGACGCGATCGCCACCTCGACGATCGTCCGGGCGGGCCGCACGGTGATCGTCACCGACACGTCCATCCGGTCCTCCGAGGACGACGCGATCCTCGCCAAGATGGTGGTCACCTACTCGGTCCCACAGCCGCGTTCCTGACCCATCGCCCGATCCGACCGGGAACTCTTCAACAGTTGAGCATGACCAATGACAGTTGATGAAGTGTTCCCGGTTCATCGGGTGATGTGGTCCGCCCCGGGTCGCGGTGACCGCACTCTTGTCGCCCGCAGGCAGGCTCCCGTTAATCCCATCCCATGACACAACCTTCCGGAGGAACCCCGTGACCGATGCCCAGCAGGCGAGGACCATCGTCGACTTCGAGGACGTCAAGAGCATCGAGGGAAGAGACCTGGGCCGTTCCGGGTGGCGGACCATCACCCAGGAGATGGTCAACACCTTCGCTGATCTCGCCGACGACCGCCAGTGGATCCACGTTGACCCGGAACGGGCGAAGGAAGGCCCTTTCGGGGCGCCGATCGCGCACGGATTCCTGACGTTATCCCTGATCATCCCGCTCTGGTCGGAACTATTCGAGGTGAGAGGGGTGACCACCAAACTCAACTACGGGCTGGACAAGGTCCGGTTCATCTCCCCGGTGAAGGTGGGTTCTCGAGTCCGCCTGCATGCCGTGGCCGGGGAAGTCACGGAGGTCAAAGGGAACGGCCTTCATCTGGTGACCGAGTCGACCATCGAGATCGAGGGGGAGGAACGTCCCGCCATCGCCGCCACCTTCCTGGCACGTTTCTACGCTTGACCGGCTGACACTCCCCTACGGTGAGATGGTTCCTCTGCCTCGCTGCGGGTTCTTCCTGCCGTACCGGACACCCCTCCTTCGCCGTCCACCGAAAGTGGTGGCTCCCGCCGCTCAAGAAGGACCTCGGGCGGATCCGGGAAGCACCGCATACCGGACGAGGTTGGCCAAACATCGGGCAGGAAGCCATCACCGAAGTGGTACGCCAGGTGGAACAACTGGGCGTGTGGGGAGGAGGAGGTCCATCTTTCCCTGCAGGACTTCGACCCCTTCGATCCGCAGTGCCGCCCGATGTCGCAGACCCTCTCCGAACGGGACAGAACGGCAATGGCGCCGACATGCCGGGTGGTGGTGGCATCAAGCTGGTGCACTCCAATCCCCTGCTGCGGGATGACATTGCCGCGGAGCTCCCGGCACTGACCATCATCATGGCCACCCCTCCGCTTCATCCTCGAACATGCCGGGACTGAGGTGCGGGCAGTGGTGTGAGAGCGGGGGTGGCGTCCGCCGAACCGGAATCAGGTTCAGCCCCCGGCAGCCTCCGCTAGGCCCGACTCTTCGGAGTCGGGCCTAGTCACATCGTCACCGTCACGCCTTCCATGCGATTATACGCATGGATAGAGCGTTGGTCGTGGGCGTATCCCCTCCGATGAATGGTCCCCGACGAGACAAAAAATGGGTGGAAGACCGGTCCCCCACCCCAAGTGCCGTTCACTCACCCGGGGTTCAACCGGAGTCCTCAGCGGGGAGTGTGAGACTCGAGCGCCAAGTATGGTGAACCGGCCTATTTCGCCGGACACCGTTTTCCCTCGACTCACGTGAACGCAGAAAACTAAATGAACAGATCAGGTTGCATGAAATGGGGCGGCATCCCGGCCGTCCTCCTCATCATTGTCGGAGTGCTCGGCTCCTGCACTTCTGAACCCACCGAGATCGAGGTGCCCGGCCCGACGACCACCGTGACCACCACGGTGACCCCGGAACCGAGTGAAGAACCTGCCCCGACCACTACGACCGCGGAAGCTGACGCCGC
>CAYSIP010000125.1:0-7583 GCA_964431055.1 uncultured Corynebacterium sp.
CCTCGCGGGTCGCGGCCTCGAACTTGAGGTTCGATTCCGGGGAGGCGCCGAAGAGCTCGTAGGGCTGGCCCTCCGTGTCGATGCCCCGGACGTAGAACATGTACGGGCTCGGGTTCGTCTCCCGCAGCTGCCGGTAGGCCGCGAAGGCGTCCGGGCAGGGCGCGGTGAAGGTGCGCGCGGGGACCACCTGGTAGATGTCTCCGTTGCGGATGTGCTCCTTCAGATCGGTGACCTGGGCGCGGAACTCCTCGTCCGGGATGTCCGCCGTGACGGTGAGCGTGTCCCCGTCATGCTGGGTGACGCGGTAGGCGTGCTCGGCCCCGGGCTCGGCGGAGTCGATGAGTGAGGCCAGTTTCCGGAGTTCCTCCTCCAGGGCGGCGGCCTGTTCCTCGTCGGCGCCCACGCCCGTCAGCCTGGCGGTGCGGTCCCCGTGGTTGATCGTCAGCACGATCTCCGAGAGCAGGAACTGGTAGTCCGGGTACGTGTTGGCCGACGGCCCCACCTCGGGCAGTGTCTCGAAGGTCTCCAGGTAATCGAAGGACATGCCCCCGGCCAGGAACGGCAGGGTGTCGCTCTCGTCGTGGTAACCGGCCTCGAGCTGCAGGCGGCGCAGCGGCTCCACGGTGCTGGTGGCCAGCAGGCGTTCACGCTCGTCGACGGCGACGGAGGGGGGGAAGTCGAAGGTCAGCTGCCCGGCCTCCACGACGTGGCCCGCGAGCTGGCCGCGCAGGCGCTCGCCGAAAAGCTCACCGGAGGGGGTCAGCGGCTCGGCGGTCACGCGGGTACCGCGGCAGGTCAGTCGCAGCGCGCCGCGCAGCACCGCCACCGAGGAGATGCCGCTGCGGGTGGTGATGTCCGCGCTCTCCAGGAGCACGGCGTCGTCGCTGGTGGTGCCACCGACGTGGGCGAAGAGCCCGGAGGCGTCCTCGTGGTAGCGGACCGGGACGGTGAGGACACGGGGGGCGAAAGTCATGGTCGACACCTGCCGGGGAACTCGTGTCTGCCGCGGGTGCTCTTCATTGCTGGGCCTCCTGGGGGGGGAATGGAAACTATCGGGGATATGCGGTGGACCGCTGCTTCTTCTCAAGCGGCGTCCTCCCGTCCCGGCCTCCCAGGGGGGGGTGAACCACGAAAGGCCCGCCGCTGTGCTGAAGCGTGCGAGCCCGTGAATTCAGGTGCTGTCAGGTGTGCAACATCGTGGCTCGCTCAGCTGGCGCGCCACCACCACTGCCGGTGGTCGGAAAGACTGATGCTGTACATGACTGGACACTCTAGCACCGGGTGAGCGACCCCGCGCGGCAAACCCCCCGTGCGCCCCGTCACGCCATGCCGTTGCGACGCGCCGAGGCCACCGCCCGCCCCACTCCCCTGTCCCACGGATCACCGTGACCGGGCAGCACGTTCTTCGCGCCGGTCGCCTCGATGACGTCGAGGGAGGCCAGGGCCTGTCTCTCGTCGGCCGTCGCCGCGCCGGCCACGATGCGGGGGCCGGTCAGCGCGGTGTACGGGTCGAGGGTGACCAGGGCGTCGCCGGTGATCACGGCGTCCCGGTCCGGCAGGTGCAGCGCCACATGCCCGTAGGTGTGCCCCGGGGTGGCGATGACTTTCGGGCGGCCCGGCACGTCGAGCTCGGCGTCCACCGTGAGCGGGCGCAGCTCCGTCACCCCACGCACGAAGGCCGCCCCACCGAGCAGCATCGAACCCAGCACCGGGATCGCCCGCGGGTGGCGCAGCGGGTAGAGGGCGATCGGGTTCTCGTGGTCGTAGCTGTAGGGGTGGGCGGCCAGATGATGGTCCTCGCGGTGGACGTGGACCGGGAGCCCGAGTTTGCGGATCAACCGGCTGGCCATGCCCACGTGGTCGAAGTGGGCGTGGGTGAGCACCAGGGCGCGGATGTCCTCCAGGCGGTAACCGAGAGTGTTGACCGCCTCCTCCAGGCGGGGCCAGGTCCGTGGCAGGCCAGCGTCGACAAGCGTGAGGCCCTTGCCTTCCGTGTCGTCCTCGATCAGCCAGCAGTTGACGTTGGCGTGCTGGATGAGGTGCACGCCAGGCGCGGTATCGGTGATCAGCATGAGGAACCTCCGGTCTCGAGATGGTGGGCTCTGTGTCTGCCACCACACTACTGATGCTGAAAAGCTCATGGGGTCGGGAACCGGAACGGCCGCCAGCGGGTGCCGGATCTTGAGGTCCATTGCCCCGCCGCGATCCACGAGCTGGGAAAACAGCTGGGCGGTACGTCTGTACGGCCGGGAGCCGTCATTGTCCCGCCCGGCATCCGGACAGCAAAAACCGGGCTCCGGCGGACCGGGCCCGGTGGGCTGGGATGGGGGCGTAGATGCACGCCCTGTCAGGCGTCCGAGGCCTCCGCGGCGCGGCGGGCGGCCTCGAGGTCCACCTGCGGGGCGGGCCGGGCGTCATGTCCGCCGCAACCGCAGCCGCCGCCATTGCTGCAGGAGGAACAGCCGCCGGACTCGGCCTCCGCCCGCACGTCGAGGATCGCGGCGGTGCGGGCGCCGGCGGTGGCTCCCATGCCCAGCAGCACCAGGGCCGCCAGCACGGTGAGCGCCACGATCAACCACATCCAGCCGGTGGCGGGGATGGCCACGAGCCCGCCCAGAGCCAGCGCGACGCCGCCGACGACCCACAGCGGGCCGGCGACCCGGTGGGCGGCCTTCCAGACGTCCTCCGACTTGCGCACCTCGGGCACGCGGATGCCCACGATCCCGTTGCCGGGGAGCTTCTGCGCCCAGGCGAGGCCGCCCAGCACCAGGAGGGCCGCGGCCAGAACCAGGAGAATAACGCCGATCACCATCATGTTTCCCACTTTAACCCCGAGCATGCCTGGTAGCGGAATCCCCGGGTCCGGCGGTGACGTGCGCAACCACGCGAGAAGGCAGGACCCACCGGTAACGCTTCGGGCACGAGTCGGAGCAACAGGGCACCCCGAAGGTTAACAACCGGTTAACATTGATCATGAGCTCTGCCGATCCGCTCCCCTGGTTACCGCCGGCGCTGCGCGGCGCCCGGAAGACCGCGCCCACCGACCTGCTCGCCGGCCTGACCCTGGCGGCCATCGCGGTGCCCGGATCCATGGCGGCCGCCCAGCTGGTCGGCGTCTCCCCCGTGCTCGGCCTGGTGGGGCTCGTGGTCGGTCTCATCGTCTTCGCCCTGGTGGGTGGTCACCGCATCCTCTCCGTCGGGCCGGATTCGAGCATCGCCCCGCTGTTGGCCAGCGGTGCGGCGATCGGTACCGGCGCCACGGGCACTGATCCCGGTGCGCTGCTGCTCATCTCCCTGATGGTCGCCGCCCTGCTCATCCTCATCGGCCTGGTCCGCGGCGGATGGATCACCCAGTTCCTCTCCCGACCGGTGACGGTGGGACTCTTGGCCGGCGTCGGCGTCAGCATCATGGTCGCCCAGTTCAGCGCGGTCCTGGGCATGCCGGGGACCAGCGGCCAGGTGCCGCGGCAGCTGCGGCACCTGGCGGAGAACCTGGACGCGGTGGACCCGTGGGCGGCGTCGTTGAGCGCGACGGTGCTGCTCATCGCGGTGGGCGTCGGGATGATCAGCACCCGGTTGCCCGGCGCGCTGCTGGGCCTGATCGTCGCCGCGCTCGCCACGGCGGTCCTGGGGTTGGACGAACGGGGTGTGGCGACCCTCGAGGAGGTCGGCCCGGTGTGGTCGTGGCCGGATCCCGCGGCCATCCCCTGGTCAG
This sequence comes from uncultured Corynebacterium sp., assembly GCA_964431055.1. GTDB lineage: Bacteria > Actinomycetota > Actinomycetes > Mycobacteriales > Mycobacteriaceae > Corynebacterium. The sequence continues at coordinate 3,716 of CAYSIP010000125.1, forward strand.
CGGCGCCCGGGTTGCTGGCGCCGGCGCTGGTCATCGTCGTGCTGGTCACCGTGCAGACCGGCGCGACGGAGGCGGCCACGAAACAGGGGCACCGCACCCTGGACCGCGATCTGGGGGCGATCGGGGTGGCGTCGGCGTTCTCGGCCGCCGCCGGATCCTTCGCGCTCAACGCCTCACCGCCGCGCACGCGCCTGGTGCAGGCTTCCCACGGTCGCAGCCAGGTGGTGGGGTTGACGGCGGGGTTCGTCGTGCTGGTCGTCCTCTTCTTCGGCTCCGACCTGTTGCCGTTGCTGCCGCGGGCGGCCCTGGCGGCGGTGCTGCTACAGATCGCGGCGTCGTTGATCCGGGTGCGGGAGCTGCGCCGCATCGCCCGCTACAGCCGCCTGGAGTTCTGGGTGGCTCTGAGCACGGCGGTGCTGGTGTGTGTCTTCGGCATCGCGGAGGGCGCGGCCATCGCGGCCCTGGTCACGCTGCTCGACCGCACGCGTCGGGAGGCGCGCCCGCCGGTCTACCGCAAGGGGCTGATCCCCCAGTCGAACCACTGGGTGCCCGTCAACGCGGGCGTGGAGACGGTGCAGGTGCCCGGTGTGCTGGTCTGGTCGGTGGAGGCGTCGATCTGGTACGCCGACGCCGACTACGTCATCGAGCAGCTACACGAGGAGCTGAACAACGGCTCCGGCCCCTATGACGTGGTGGTGCTCGACGGGGCGGCGATCTCCGACCTCGACTACACAGGTGTGCTCGCGCTCGGCACCCTGGTCGACCACCTCGTGGACGCGCAGATCCCGGTTTTCGTGGCCCGCGCCACCCGACCGGTGCAGAAGGCGCTACGACGCTCGGGACTCGTCGACAAGGTCACCATCCACCCGACCGTCGCGGATGCGGTGAAGGCCGGCGCGGAGATCGCCGGGCTGGAGGCGGAGTTCCGCGCGGCCCGCGGCAAGAAGAAGGACCTGCGGGCGCTCAACGAGGCGGGTCTGGATCCGGAGGAGCTTCTCGACGGCCGCGGTGGGCGGGACGACGGGAAAGACGAGGAGGGTGGATCCAGCCGCGTGCAGTAATCTGACTGCCGTGACTCGGGAGTTGCGGGCCTCCCGCGCGCGACGACCCGGACAGGATAAATCATCCGCGCGCGTCGCCCACGCGTTTCGACCAAGGTGGTGCACAAACTACATGGACCTACGCCGTCTATCGTCCTCGCTGCTGTTCCGGATCATCGTCGCGATCATCCTCGGCATTATCTGCAGCCTGTTCTTCCCCGAGTGGCTGGCCAGGGTGTTCGCCACCTTCAACAGCCTCTTCGGCAACTTCCTGAACTTCTTCATCCCCGTCCTCATCTTCGCGCTGATCACCCCGGCGATCGCCGGTCTGGGACGCGGGGCCGGCAAATGGCTGGCCATCACCACCGCCATCGCCTACGGTTCGACGATCTTCTCCGGCCTGCTGGCCTACGGGGTCGCCGTCGCGGTCTACCCCACCCTGTTGGGTGGCGATGATTCCGTCGGCGAGGTCGCGGACATCGATGAGGGCGCGCTGACCTCCTACTTCTCCATCGAGATGCCGCCGCCCTTCGAGGTCATGACCGCCCTGCTGCTGGCGTTCTGCCTCGGCGTGGCCATGACCGTGGTCAAGTCCGACACCCTCTTCCAGGTCACCCGCGACCTGGAGCGCGTCGTCATGAAGGTCATCTCCGCCTTCGTGATCCCCCTGCTGCCCGTCTTCATCTTCGGCACCTTCCTCGGCCTGGGCATGAACGGCAACCTGCTGGACATCCTGGGGACCTTCGGCAAGGTCATCATCGTGGCCACCGTCATGACGATCGTCCTGCTGCTCATCCAGTTCGTCGTCGCCGGCTCCATCGCGGGCCGCAACCCCTTCACGGCGCTGAAGAACATGTTGCCGGCCTACGCCACCGCGCTGGGCACCTCATCCTCGGCGGCCACCATCCCGGTGACCTATGAGGCGGTCCGGAAGAACGGGGTGGACAGCAACGTCGCCGGCTTCGTCGTCCCGCTGTGCGCCACCATCCACCTGGCTGGCTCCATGATGAAGCTGACGCTGTTCGCCTTCGCCATCGTCCACATGACGGGCATGGAGGTCTCCGTCCCGCTGGCCATCGGCTTCCTGCTGATGCTGGGCGTGACCATGATCGCCGCGCCGGGCGTGCCGGGTGGCGCCGTGATGGCCGCCGTCGGCCTGCTGGGCAGCATGCTCGGCTTCGACGAGAACATGATCGCCCTGATGATCGCCGCCTACATCGCGATCGACTCCTTCGGCACCGCCGCCAACGTCACCGGTGACGGCGCCATCTCCCTGGTGATCAACAAATTCGCCAAGGGCAAGATCAACATCCGCCGCGACGATGAGGACGCCTTCACCGTCCCCGGCGTCACCGTCGACCACACCAGGGACTGACACCTCCGCCCCCTGCACCCCGGCCGCTGCCCCCTCACGGGCGGCGACCGGGGTTTCGTCCTTCTGGCGGCGGTGGCAGGCGATAGCCTGGAGACATGATCGAGCGCCCCGTGAAAGTGGCCCGCGTTGACGACCTCGCGCCGGGCAAGGGACTGGCCATCCCGCCGGAGGTCTCCGGGCACCCGACGGCGATCGCCCTGTTCCGCACCGACGACGGTTTCCGCGCCGTCGACGACGTGTGCACCCACCTGGGCGCCTCCCTGGCCAAGGGCACGGCCGCCGACGGCGAGGTGGACTGCTGGCTCCATCACGGGCGTTTCTGCCTGGACACCGGCGAGGCGACCAGATATCCCGCCCGGGGCACGTTGGCGACCTTCTCCGTGGAGGTCCGCGGCGGGGACGTCTGGCTGCTGCCGACGGACGCCTGACCATCGACGCCCGCGGCACCCCTCAAGGTGTCGCGGGGCTGAGCTCCTGCGGGGTCTTCTCCGGCTGCGGCCGGAGGCGGATGAGGTGGATCGAGACCAGGCCGGCGATGATCGGCAGGATGATCGCGGTGACCGGCTCGCCGATCAGCAGGACGGAGACGATGATGCCGAACCACAGGAGCGCCAGGGTGCGGGCCTTGTGGCGCGGGGTCATCGCGTGGTTGTAGTAGTTCGAAATATAGGCGCCGAACACCCGGTGGTTGACCAGATAGTCGTGCATCCGCGTGGAACTGCGGGCGAAGCAGAACGCCGCGAGCAGTATGAACGGTGTGGTGGGCAGCACCGGAAGCACGATCCCCGCAGCGCCGAGGGCGAGGCTGAGCGCGCCGACGACGATCAGGACGGGCTTGAGCATGGGCCCAATACTACGGCGAAAACCGGAGAAAATACAGTGCCGTGACGGACCCGACGTGGGTGCCGGGGAACGCCCGCGACGTCCCCGCCGTCGACGGGGGTACCCGCCCAGAGGCGTTGTCGCGCACATCGCCCCCTGATCGGCCCATTGCTGGCGGTAGTGTGTGACCCGCACAACCGGAAGAAGGTTGTCGTCTCCCACCCCACCCCAGACCTCCTGAGGAGCCTTTCCATGCTCGTGCCCCAGTCCCGGCCGAGGGCCACCAGCCAACGACGGGTGGCCTTCGCCACCATCGCCGGCACCACCGTGGAGTGGTATGACTTCATGATCTACGCCCAGGCGGCCGGCCTGGTGTTCACCCAGCTGATGTTTGAGCCGGCCGGGGAACGCTTCGGGCTCATCCTGGCCTTCGCCTCCGTGGGGATCAGCTTCCTCTTCCGCCCCCTGGGCGCCTTCCTGGCCGGGCACTTCGGCGACCGGATCGGACGCCGGGCCGTGCTCGTGCTCACCCTGCTGCTGATGGGCGTGGCCACGACCCTGATCGGTCTGTTGCCCACCTACGAGACGATCGGTGTCCTCGCCCCCATCCTGCTGGTGCTCCTGCGCATCC
>CAYSIP010000126.1:0-7581 GCA_964431055.1 uncultured Corynebacterium sp.
CAGACCAGAAACGAACGTCTGGACCGCCTGCCGGTCACGGGCAGGCACCGCCGCCTGCTGGTGGGTTCCGGCATCGGCTGGGCGCTCGATGCCATGGACGTGGGCCTGATCTCCTTCATCATGGCGGCGCTGGCCGTGCACTGGGGGTTGAGCTCGACGGAGACGTCCTGGCTCGCCTCCATCGGTTTCGTCGGCATGGCCCTGGGCGCCACCTTCGGCGGCCTGCTCGCCGACCGGTTCGGCCGCCGTCAGGTCTTCGCCCTCACCCTGCTGGTCTACGGGCTGGCCACCGGCGCCTCCGCACTGGCCACCGGGCTCGGCATGCTCATCGTGCTGCGCTTCATCATCGGCCTGGGGCTCGGCGCCGAGCTTCCCGTCGCCTCCACGCTGATCTCGGAATTCGCGCCGCGGCGCATTCGGGGGCGCATGGTCGTCCTGCTCGAGGCATTCTGGGCGGTGGGCTGGATCGCCGCCGCCGTGATCGGCACCTTCGTGGTCACCGCCTCCGACAACGGTTGGCGCTGGGCGTTGGCGATCGGCATGGTCCCCACCGCCTACGCGCTCTACGTCCGGCACGGACTTCCGGAATCCGTGCGTTTCCTGGAGAAGAACGGCCGCCACGAGGAAGCGGAGCAGGTGGTGGCCTCCTTCGAGGCCCAGGTGCCGCCGGATGAGCTGGCGCGTATCGACGCCGCCGGGGACGGGCCGGAACACCACGGCGCCCCCGAACGGGACATACTGGCCGGCGAGACCTCCATCTGGTCGCCCGTCCTCCGGGGACGCACCGCCGCCCTGTGGATCATCTGGTTCTGCGTCAATCTGGCCTACTACGGGGCGTTCATCTGGATTCCATCACTGCTGGTCGGTCAGGGATTCACCCTGGTGCAATCCTTCACTTTCACGCTGATCATCACCCTCGCGCAGCTGCCGGGCTACGCTGTGGCGGCCTGGCTCATCGAGGCATGGGGCCGCCGGAAGACGTTGGCGGCCTTCCTCATCGGCTCCGCGGCCTCCGCGGCGTTCTACGGCACGGCGGACACCGAGACGCTCATCATCGTGGCCGGCTGCCTGCTGTCCTTCTTCAACCTGGGTGCCTGGGGAGCGTTGTACGCCATCGGCCCCGAGCTCTACCCCACCCATATCCGCGGCGCCGGGACGGGCGCGGCCGCCGGTTTCGGTCGACTCGCCTCCATCATCGCGCCCCTGATCGTTCCGCCGGTGCTCGCCTTCGGTGGCCCGCTCGTCCTGTTCGGTCTGTTCTCCGCGGCCTTCCTCATTGCGGCCACGGCGGCTTTCACGCTGCCGGAGCAGAAAGGAAAAATCCTCGACGCCTGATGCTCAGGGTCGAGGATGAAGTCTGGGGCGTGGGGAGCCGTGGACGACCGTCCGGCTGGCGCCCTCATCAGCGCGCGAAGAGCAGGTTCGCGACGCGGTCGAGAAGGTTGGGCCTCTTCATCGGCGCGGTGAATTCGGCGATGTCGCGGGGGACGTTGAGCAACAGGGTCGAACCCTCGGTGCGGTGCACGGAGATCGCGTGATTGAGGGTGGCCGTGGAGGGATCGAAAGTGCGGCAGGTCATTGGGAGCTCCTCAGGGGTGTATGGGGCGTATCCGTTGAGCCGGTTCCGGGAGTGATTCCCGGTGGTTCACTGATTGTTGATGGCTCCGACTTTAGCGCGGTTTTCGCTGCTCAGGCACCATTGGTAAGCCACACCTAAGTGTGGGGCTCCTTATATAGGGTCACCTAAAAACCCCGTTTTCTTCCGCTTTCGCGTCATCTTTCAGTGACCTCCCCCACTGGCAGGGGCAGCCCCCAGGGCCGCGTCACTAAATTCCCCACCCACTTCCGGGGGTGCCAGTGGTGAGGACATTCCCCGGCATTGGGTAGGGGGCGGGTGCGCGGGAACCTGAAAGTGAGGTAGAGCGGCGCGGCGCGGAGCGTACACTGAGTCCACCGCGTCCGAGGAGAGACGCCGGCAGGAGGATCCTGATGGTGAGACACGACTGGCTGCGCGTGGGTCTGGGCATGTTCCTCATCGCCTTCGGTGCGAATCTCTTCGCGCCCCTGTTGCCGGCCTACCGGCTCGTGGCCGGGCTCTCCCAACCGCAGGTGACCTTCCTGCTCGCCATTTACGTGGTGGGGTTGGTGCCGGCCCTGCTGGTCGGCGGTCCCCTCTCCGACCTCCGCGGCCGTCGCGCCCTGATGCGCCCGGCGCTGCTGGCGTCCGCGTTGGGTTCCCTCGTGCTCTGTGGAGGCGTCACCGGTTCGGTTCCGGTGCTGGCGGCGGGCCGGTTCATCGCCGGCGTGGCCATCGGCCTGGTCATGGCCGCGGGCGCCGCCTGGCTCAAGGAGCTGTCCAGCGGTCCGGTGCACCTGGGGGCCAGACGCGCCACCGTCGCCCTGTCGGCCGGTTTCGGATTGGGCCCGTTGATCAGCGGGTTCATCGCCGAGTTCCTGCCGCTGCCCGACCTTCTCCCCTACCTCGTGCATCTCGCGCTGCTCGCGGCCGTGGGCCCGCTGGTGTGGACCACCCGGGCGGTGGCTCCCCCGCCCACGGCGCGCACGTGGTTCTCCCGCAGTGTGCTCTCCGGCGGGTTCGTGTGGACGGTCGCACTCTGGGCCCCCTGGGTCTTCGGCGCCGCCAGCACCTCCTTCGCCACCCTGCCCACGTTGGTGGATGACTCACTCGACCACCCCATCGCCTACACGGGGATGATCGCGGCCGTCACCATGGGCACGGGCACGCTCATCCAGCCATTGGCCACCCGCTTCGGCACCCGCACCATCCCGCCCTCGGTGCTGGGCCTGGTCATGATCGTGGCGGGCATGTCGGTGGGGGCGGCTGTCGCGGTGACCCAGTCTGTGTGGCTGGTGGTGGTCGCTGCGGTGCTGCTCGGCGCCGGTTACGGGGTGCTGATGGTCTCCGGCCTGCGGGAGGTTCAGCGCATGGCCCCTCCCGCCGAGCTGGGCGCGGCGACGGCGATGTTCTACTCGTTGACCTACGTCGGCTTCTTCGCCCCGTTCATCCTGTCCCAGCTGGGACCGATATTCAGCTATCCCGCCTGCTTCCTGGCCGGGGCGGCGGTGGCGGCGGTCTCGATCCTGCCGGTGCTGGTCGCCTCGCGCAGGACCACCCACCGGGTGCGGGCCAGCCACTCGGAACCGACGGGTCGCCCGGCGCCGGGCACTCCCGATGAGGAAAGGAGCGGCTGACGCCGTCGACTCAGCCGCGCGCCATGTCCACGAAGCGGGAGTAGTGCAGCTGGTGGGCGACCGAGACGGTGTCGATGGGCCCGCCACGGTGCTTGGCCAGGATGATGTCGGCCTCGCCGGCGCGCTCGTTGTCCTTGTCCTGGGAGTCCGGGCGGTAGAGGAGCATGACCATGTCGGCGTCCTGCTCCAGGGAACCGGACTCACGCAGGTCGGCCAGCTGGGGGCGCTTGTCGGTGCGGGCCTCGGGACCACGGTTGAGCTGGGAGATGGCGATGACCGGCACGTCAAGCTCCTTGGCCAGCAGCTTGAGCTGGCGGGAGAATTCGGAGACCTCCTGCTGGCGGGATTCGACCCGTTTTCCGGAGCTCATCAGCTGCAGGTAGTCGAGGACCACGAGCTGCAGGTCATGTTTCTGCTTGAGGCGGCGGGCCTTCGACCGGATCTCCATCATGGTCAGGTTGGGGGAGTCGTCGATGAACAACGGCGCCTCGGAGATCTGGCCGACGCGGGTGGCCAGCTTGGCCCACTGTTCGTCGGTCATCCGGCCAGAGCGCATGTCCGACAGGCGGATCTCGGTCTCCGCCGACATCAGGCGCATCACGATCTCGGACTTGCTCATCTCCAGGGAGAAGATCGCCGAGGCCTTCCCGTGCTTGATCGACGCGGAACGCATGAAGTCGAGGGCCAGGGTGGACTTGCCGACACCCGGACGGGCGGCGACGATGATCATCTGCCCACCCTGCAGACCGTTGGTGAGGTTGTCCAGGTCGATGAAGCCGGTCGGCACGCCCTGGGCGAGGCCACCGGTGGTGGCGATGGCGTCGAGCTCATCCATCGTCGGCTGAATGACGTCGGCCAGGACCGCGTAGTCCTCCGTCTCCGTGCGCTGGGCAACGGCGAACACCTCCTGCTGCGCGAGGTCGATGACCGTCTCGACCTCCGCGCCCTCCGTGCCCTCATAACCGAGCTGCACGACGCGGGTGCCCGCCTCCACGAGGCGGCGCAGAATGGCCTTTTCCGCGACGATCTCGGCGTAGTAGCGCGCGTTCGCGGCCGTCGGCACCGACGAGATGAGGGTGTGGAGGTACGGTGCCCCGCCGACGCGCTCAAGATCATTGTCGCGGTCGATGCGGGCGGCGACGATGACCGGGTCGATGTCCTTGTTGTTCGACCACAGGTCGATCATCGCCTGGTAGATCAGCTGGTGGGCCGGGTGGTAGAAGTCGTCCGGGCTCAGGTCCCCGATGATCTCGGAGACGGTGTTCGGGCTGAGCAGCATCGCGCCCAGCACACCCTGCTCCGCGTCACGGTCGTGCGGCGGCTGCCGAAATTCCCCGGCGCCGGCACGGGCCGGCGTGTTCCCACGGTCCCGGTCCCGGTAACGGCGGGTGTTGTTGCCCTCCGGGATGACGGGGGTCGGCGGCTCGGAGGGCGGGACGTAGTCGTCGTCGAAGCTGGCCCCATCAATTCCCGCGGTCATGACCCCGTTCCTTCCTTGCTCAGAAGCTCCGCCCACCTGCTCAGACAGTCTATTCTCCTGAAGCTGTCTCACTGTACCAGCGACGGGGAGGGTGTGGACAACCCCGATGACACGTCAACGGGTCAGGTGGGTTGTCCCCAGGTCTGAGGTTATTTCCCTCCTCGGAGCGCACGGAAGATGGCGTCAGCGGCACGAATGAGTCCCAGGTGGCTGAAAGCCTGGGGAAAATTGCCCGCCAACCGTTTCGATTCTGGGTCGTATTCCTCTGCCAGCAACCCCAGGTCCGTGGAGTAGGTCAGCAGCGCCTCCATGTGCTCCTGGGCGTCCTCGACCCGGCCGGAGGCGGCATACTGCTCCACCAGCCAGAACGCGCAGATCAGGAAGGGATATTCATGACCGCTGAGCCCGTCGATGCCTGCTTCGGTGCGGTACCGGTAGACCAGGCCACCGTCGGAGACCAGGTCCTTCTCGATGCGGGCGACCGTGGCCAGCATCCGCGGATCGTCGGGCGTGAGGAATTTGGTGTGGGGCAGCGCCAACAGGGAGGCGTCCACCTCATAACCCTCATAGGTCTGCGTGAAGGTCTGCAGTTCCTCGTTCCAACCACGCTCGTTGATCTCCGCTTCCAACCGTGCGCGGTACTCCCGCCACAGCTCCACGTCGCCTTCGTAACCGTGTTCCTCCACCGCCCGGATGCCCTCGTTGAACGCCGCCCACATCATGGCCCGGCCGTGGGTGAAGTAGTGCCTGTCGCCCCGCATCTCCCAGATGCCGTGGTCCTTGCGCTCGTAATTGGCGATGGTGTACTCCAGCAGCGCGGTCTGCAGGCCCCAGGAATAGGGCGTGTCGTGGTAACCCACGTCGCGCAACGCCGCCAGGGCCAGCATGACCTCACCGGTCACGTCCGCCTGGTACTGGGCGGCCGCGCCGTTGCCGATGCGCACCGGCCGGGAATTCTCATAACCGCGCAGGTGGGAGAGCTCCTGCTCAGGCAGCTCCCGCTCGCCACCGAGCCCGTACATGATCTGCAGGTTCATGGGATCTCCGGCAACGGCGCGGATGAGCCAGTCCCGCCAGGCCTGCGCGCCCTTGACCAGTCCGTGGGAGACGAGCACCTCGACGGTCAGCGCGGCGTCGCGGAGCCAGGTGTAGCGGTAATCCCAGTTACGGGAGCCGCCGAAGTCCTCCGGCAGGGAGGCCGTGGGGGCAGCGGCGATACCGCCGGTCTCCACATGAGTCAGGGCACGCAGGACGAGCAGGGACCGGGCGACGTGGGGACGGTACAGGGGTTCCAGATCAAGCTGTGCCAACCAGTTCGTCCAGAACTCCTCCGTGTCGGCCAGCGCCACGTCGACGTTGTCCGGCTTGGGCCACTTGCGCCAGGGCCGGAACCAGATCATCTCCCAGTCGCGCTGCTCCCCGGCATGGATCCGGAAAGTACCGGTCAGGCGGGGGGCTATGCCGCCAGAGGCCTCGGGCAGGTCCGCACCGGGCAGCTCATCGTCCTGCGTCGGGGTGGTGGTGTCCTGCAGCATCGGTCCGACGACCAGCAGACCTTCCGGCCCGGCCGTACACAGCAGGCCGGTCTCGTCATCGGTGCCCGGCACCGTCACCGGACGGAACCAGGGCAGCACGCGGGCGTATGAGAAACGCACGCGCAGGTCGTGCTCGACCTCCACGAATCCCTCGAGACACTCCACCCGGCGGATGATGTCGGCGCGTCGGTTGGAGGGCGGGAGGAAATCGATGACCTTCGCCACACCGGTGGCGGAGCGCCACGTGGTCTCGAGGATGAAGGTGTCACCACGGTAGCGACGGTCGATGACCTCACCGTCCACCACGGACAGGCGCCACCGGCCGTTATCGGGGCCGCCGAGCAACGCGGCGAAAACGGCGGGGGAGTCGAAGCGGGGCAGACACAGCCAGTCGATCGATCCGTGTCGGGAGACGAGCGGACCGGTACGCAGATCCGAGAGCAGCGCATAATCCTCCAGGGGAGTGGAGCGCCCGGTTCGGTTCTTCGTCAAGTTCGCATCAGCCATACCTCTCTTTGTACCCGTTCCCGCCAGGCCCCGTCGGACCAGAGGAACAGGGGATTTACACAAGCCCGGGGAAGAGTTATCCACACCTCCTGTGGATAACTACCGTCCCCCACCGTCAACGGGGCGCAGAACCCACCCCGCCCTGTGGACAACTTGTGGATAACTTCCGGAAGGCATGCCGCCAATTCCACATACGTGCAGCTCAATGCCGTGAATCACATTGTGGACAAGTGTCCTGGATCGGTGAATAACCCACGTACCAGCCCGTTTGACAGGCCGCTATCAGACCGCTAGCCGATGGCCGCGGAAGAAACTCCAGATGAATTCGGTGACCGCCGGGTAAAACCCGGGGGAAGTTATCCACACGTCATCCACAGGTGTCCACAGGCTGGGTAGCCAGACGTGAAAAGACCGACGGCCCCGGCGGAAACCTCCGGATCGGATGATCCAGGGCTTCCGGCGGGGCCGCCGGCCTGCTGTTGTCGTTGGGCTAGCTGAACTAGCCGCCGTCTGACGCGTAAATTACGCGGCGACGACCTCGAAGTTGATCTTTGCTGCGATGTCAGAGTGCAGCTGGACCTTGACCTGGTAGTTGCCGGTCTTCTTCACGAGACCCTTGGGGACCTCGATGGAACGCTTGTCCAGGTTGGGGCCGCCGGCCTGCTTGACAGCCTCGGCGATGTCATCGGCCTTCACGGAGCCGAAGAGCTTACCCTTGTCGGAGCTGCGGACACTGACGGTGACGCCAGTGAGCTCCTCCAGCTGCTCGCGGACCTCGCGGGCGTGGTCGAGGTCGCGGATTGCGCGGGCCTCCTGGGCACGCCGGATGCCCTCGATCTGCTTCTC
>CAYSIP010000127.1:0-7471 GCA_964431055.1 uncultured Corynebacterium sp.
GCGTGCCCTGCTGCCGGTCATCCCCTCGCGCGAGGACTTCCCCTACGCCATCCGTCAGGTCTCCGAGGCCCTGGGCTCCAACGGTTCGACCTCGATGGGGTCGGTGTGCGCGTCCACCCTGGCGCTGTACAACGCCGGTGTGCCCCTGAAGGCCCCGGTCGCCGGCATTGCCATGGGCCTGGTTTCCGGTGAGGTCGACGGCGAGACCCAGTACGTCACGCTGACCGACATCCTGGGCGCGGAGGACGCGTTCGGCGACATGGACTTCAAGGTCGCCGGCACCGCCGACTTCATCACCGCCCTGCAGCTGGACACCAAGCTCGACGGCATCCCGTCGTCGGTCCTGACCGACGCCCTCGAGCAGGCGAAGGAAGCCCGCCTGACGATCCTCGAGACGATGGCCCAGGTCATCGACGGCCCGGACGAGATGTCCCCGCTGGCCCCGAAGATCACCACGGTCAAGGTCCCGGTGTCCAAGATCGGTGAGCTGATCGGCCCCAAGGGCAAGACGATCAACTCCATCACCGAGGAGACCGGCGCGGACATCTCCATCGAGGACGACGGCACCGTCTACGTCTCGGCGGCCACCGGTGAGTCCGCCGACGCCGCGATCGAGAAGGTCAACGCGATCGCCAACCCGCAGCTGCCCAAGGTCGGGGAGCGCTTCCTGGGAACGGTCGTCAAGACCGTGGCCTTCGGCGCGTTCGTTTCCCTGCTGCCGGGCCGCGACGGCCTGGTCCACATCTCGAACCTCGGCGGCGGTCAGCGCGTCGAGAAGACCGAGGACGTGGTCAACGTCGGTGACAAGCTCCAGGTGGAGATCGTCGACATCGACAGCCGCGGCAAGATTTCCCTGGTCCCGGTGACCGAGGACTAGTCTCTCCGCTTCTCGACGCCCGCGTCGGACCGCCCCACCTGGGTGGCCGACGCGGGCGTCGTCAATTTCCGGGTGCGTCCGGGACTCGCGGATGATCGCTTTCGCGGTGATAATGGCACCATGGCTGCTGAGACCATCCTGGCGCTGCCTTTCACCGGTCGGTGGTTGGCCCGCAACTCACCCGCACGGAAGGTGCCCAGCCACGGTTCGCACCTGCTCGGCACGACCTACGCCATCGATTTCATCGGCGTCGACGACAATGGGCGCAGCGCGCCGTGGGGGTGGCGCTCCGTCTCCGGGGTGGAGGCGCCGGAGCGGTTCGCCGGTTTCGGTCGCCCCATCCTGGCGCCGGCGGGAGGAACGATCGTGGTCGTCCACGACGGGGAGGAGGACCATGTGGCACGTCGCTCCCAGTTGACGTTGGCGCCCTACTGGTTCAGCCAGCTGTCGCGTTTCCGGCGGGGTGGAGTCATCGCGATCACCGGCAACCACGTCATCATCGCCCTCGGGCAGAACGGCCCCTTTGTCACCCTCGTGCATCTGAAGCGCGGTTCGGTCCGGGTCCACCCGGGACAACGGGTGTCGGTGGGGGAATATCTGGCCGACTGCGGGAACTCGGGGAACAGCACCCAGCCGCATGTGCACGTGCAGGTCACAGACAGCTCCGACTGGGAGGAGTGTCGGGGGCTGCCGATGCTGTTTCGCCGGGCCGACGGTTCAACCTGGATGCCCGGGGAGGGGGAGATCGTCGGTTGACGGGTCGGCAGCAGGGAGGGCTGTATCTGGGGGCCAACGATTCAGTCACGGTGCAGGACGAACCATTGTGCGGGGTGGTGGGCCGGGTCGACAATTCAAGGAGCGGGACAACCCGTCATCAGCGACAACCGCATGGAGGAACAGGCGATGGACGCCTCAGGCCAGGGTGTGTCAGACAGCTTCGTCGAGAATCTGCACGGGAGGATCGCGGCCGCCAACGCGCACGACGCCGCGGGCATGGCGGCCTTTTACGCGGAGGACGCCGTGTTCACCGAGGCCACCTACCCGGGTCCGATGCATGGGCGGGCCGCCGTACAGAAGGACGCCGAGATGATCTTCACCGCCATGCCGGACATACAGCTGACGGTGGTGACCGTCGTGGCGCAGGGTGACCTCGTGGCCTCGGAGATCATGTCCGTGGGTACGAACACCGGCCCGCTGAACCTGCCGACCGGCGACCAGCTACCTCCCAGCGGCAACACCGTCCGGGTGCCGATGGCGTTGTTCTCCCGTTTCGACGCCGACGGCCTGATCGCCGAGGAGCACCGCTACATCGATCTGGCGGGCATGATGCGCCAGCTCGGGGTGCCGGGACCCTGACGGGGGTCAAGGCCTGAACCCGGATATCTCTCCTTTTCGGGAGGGAGGGTATCCGGGTTCGGCCTTGTCTGCTACTGGTCCACGATGTCGATGACCAGGCGGGTCGGATTCTCGAGCACCGTGACCGAGTAGGGCAACCGGTCCCTGACGCCGATGACGAATTCGGTACGGGCCTCGAACAGACTGGTGTAGATGACTTCCGTGACGTTGCCGGTGCCCGGGGTGGTTCCGAGGTCCGGGAATTCCAACCCGAGTTCATCCGGGTAGGGGGTGCCGTCGATGCCCACCAGCAGCGCGATCTCCCCCTCGTAGTCGACGGGGGCGCCGGAACCCTGCTGGGTCGGGGTCTCCGTGTAGTTGATGTACCAGCCAGGCGAACCCTCACCGGCGAAGTCGAAGACCACCCGGTCGAAGCCGCCGTGACCGCCCACGCGGACTCGGCTGACCATCAGTCCGTGCGGGGCCGGGGCCGCGCGTTGTTTCGCTGCCAGATCCGGCGTCCCGAATGGCCGGGAGGCCGGGGTGCTCGGCGTGGGGGTGGGAGAAGCGGGAGCGGAAGTGTCCGGGGGTGTGGTCGTTCGCGTCGGGGTCGCGGGAACCGTGACCGTCCGGGTGTCGTCGCTGGCACCCGTGGCGGTCTGGGTAGGGGGCTCGGTGGGGGTGTCAGTGGCGGTGACCGTCGTGGTCACGGCCGTCGACGGTTCTCCTGTCGCGCCGTCGGCGCCCTGCCCATCCTCGCCCGCGCAGGCGGTGAGGACGAGAACACCGGCTGTCATGGCGGCGACGGTCGAGGTGAGCCGGCCACCTCGCCGTGTGGTCCCCGTTCGGGGACGTGCGGACCGTTTCATGGCTTGATTTTAGTCCTGTCACCGCCGGAGCAACAGAGCCCTCCGGGCAGGGGACGGATTGTGCGCCAATCGTTGTGCGGCGGTGGGGGATGACCTCGGGAACGTGACAGCCGTGGCCGTCGCCTACCCCTCGATCGCGCTCAGTCCCGGGCGAAATCGATGACGATTCTGGTCGGCTCCTTCAGCAGGGAGATGGAATAGGGGACCTGTTCCGTCAGCCCGATCACGAATTCTGAACGGCCCTCGAAGATGGTCGTGAAGTTGATCCCGGTGATCAGGTCCGTGGCGCTGGCCGTGCCGGGCACAGGACCCAGGTCGATGGGCTTCGGATCGACATCAAAGGGATAGGGGGTGCCCTCGATATTCACCTGCAGGGCGATGGCACCCTCGTATTCAATGGGGTACCCGGAAGCCTGTTGACGTGGGTCCGTGGTGTAGTCGATGAACCAGCCCGGGGAACCCTGCCCCTCCAGGTCGAAGACCACCCGGTCGAATCGCTCGTGCTGGGCCACCCGCACGCCGACGACCGCCAGCTGCCAGGCGCCTTCTGCTCTACGCTGTTTCAGCGACAGGTCCGGCGAACCGAGCGGCGGCGGGGCGGTGGGGGAGTTCGTCGTCTCCGGCGGCACGGTCACCGTGACGGTGCCGGCCCCGGTCTCGGTCCCCGCCACGTCATCCGGAGCTGCGGTGGCGGTTGTCTCGGCGGGGGTCAGCGGGGGCTCATCGTCGGGGGCGGTGACGGTCGTTGTGACGGGGTCGGGGTCGGGGGCATCGTCGCCGCCCGTCCCACAGGCCGACAAAGCGAGGGCGGCCGCTGTCACCACTCCGACCGAAGCGAGCTGTGCGCGAGGGGACGGGGAAGGAAAGCGGCGACGTCTCATATCTCCACGGTATGGCCACAACTGTGTCTCGGCAGCGGATTGGGCGACGCCTGTCCGTTTTGTGAGGAAATCGTTGTGGAAAGTGAGGCCGGGAGGTGGGGCCTGCGAGAGGTCGTCGGCGGCGGCGGGCGAAGGAGCCCTGCGACCGGTGGTTTCCCGTCCCCGGTGGTTTCCTGGAACCTACTGAACCGCCTCGGGGGACTCTGCGTGCTGGATGATCTGGATGAGATTGCCACAGGTGTCGTCGAACACGGCGATGACCGCGGGCCCGATGTCGGTCGGTTCCATGGTGAAGCGCACCCCGCGGTCGGTGAGGCGCCGGTATTCGGTATGGATGTCGTCGACGGCGAACTGGGTGAAGGGGATGCCGTCGGCGAACAGCGCCGTCTGAAACTGCGGGGCCGCGGGGTGGGCGGTGGGCTCCAACAGCAGCTCGGTGCCGCCCGGATCCTCCGGAGAAACCACCGTCAGCCAGCGGGCACCGTCGGCCGGGACATCGTGCTTGAGCCGGAAACCGAGGATGTCCGTGTAGAACCGGAGAGCCTTCGCCTGGTCGTCGACGAACACGCTGGTGATGTTGATCCGCATGGCACTTCCTCATTTCGCTGCGGTGGTCCCCGGGCTGGGTGGGGGAGCCTCCAGACTACCTACGAGGAGGAAAGTATCAGCATATTCTTGGGAAATGCTAAGAAATTGCCGCATTCCTGGTAAAAGTTTAAGTGGCCGAGTCTAGGTCGCCCCGGAAAGGAAAGCGCCTAGACTGGGAGCCTGACTCTCAGTACCACGTTTCCCTCTCCCATAGGAGGCAGTATGACAATCAAGGTTGGAGTTCTCGGCGCGCTTGGCCGGGTCGGGTCGTCGGTCGTCGACGGCGTCAACGCCGCAGATGGCCTGGAGATGGCGGTCGCGCTCGACCGCGACGATGACCTGCAGGCTCTCGTCGACAACGGGGCGGAGGTCATCGTCGATTTCACCACCCCCGGTGTCGTCATGGACAACCTGAGGTTCTGTATCTCCCACGGCATCCACTGCGTCGTCGGCACCACCGGTTTCGACGAGGAGCGGCTCGCACAGGTGCGCCAGTGGCTGGAGGAGAAACCGGGCACCGGTGTCCTGATCGCCCCGAACTTCGCCATTTCCGCGGTGCTGGCCATGAGCTTTGCCAGGCAGGCGGCCCGATTCTTCGACTCCGCCGAGGTCGTGGAATACCACCACCCCAATAAACTCGACGCCCCGTCGGGCACCGCCATCCACACCGCTCAGGGCATCGCAGACGCCCGCCGAGAGGCCGGCCTGCCCGCCATGCCCGACGCCACCGAACAGCAGCTGGACGGCTCCCGCGGCGCGGACGTCGACGGGGTGAAGGTCCATGCGGTGCGTATGACCGGCATGGTCGCCCATGAGGACATCATTCTCGGCGCGCAGGGTCAAACCCTGACCATCAGTCAGGATTCCTACGACCGCACCTCCTTCGTTCCGGGTGTGCTTGTCGGCGTACGCGACGTTGCCCGGCACCCGGGCCTGACCGTGGGACTCGACGGGTACCTGGGGATCTGACCGTGGCACTCCCAGTGGAGTTGGACGTGCAGCTCATTGCAGCCACCCAGTTCAGCCCGCCGGTCGACGTGGACTGGTCGGCCGACGAGACCGCCACGGACCCCGAGGCGCTCGTCGAGTTCGCCGGCCGGGCCTGCTACGAGTCCTTCGACAAGCCGAACCCGCGCACCGCGGCCAATGAGGCCTACCTCCGGCACATCATGGAGGTCGGCCACACGGCGCTCCTCGAACACGCAACCGCCACCCTCTACGTCCGGGGCTTGTCGCGATCTGCCAGCCATGAGCTGGTCCGGCACCGCAACTTCTCGTTCTCGCAGCTGTCCCAACGGTTCGTCCACACCGATGAGGCGGAGGTGGTCATCCCGCCGTTGATCGCCCGGGATCCGGAACTGGAACGGCTGATGCTGCGGGCCGTCGACGAGTCTCGCTTCGTCTACCAGGAACTTCTCGACGCCCTCGAGGAGCGGTTGGTGGACGAGCCCAATGCCCTGCTGCGGCGCAAGCAGGCGCGTCAGGCGGCACGCAGCGTGCTGCCGAACGCGACGGAGACCCGCATCGTCGTCACGGGAAATTTCCGCGCCTGGCGCCATTTCATCGGCGCCCGGGCCACCGAGCACGCCGACGTGGAGATCCGTGCGCTGGCCGTCGCCTGCCTCAAACTGCTGCGCGAGCAATCGCCGGTGCTGTTCTCCGATTTCCAGATTTCCAGCTTGTCCGACGGCTCCGAAATGGCCGTCAGTCCCTACGTCACGGATATTTAGGCACAACATCCCGTCGGGTCAATTCCCCGGTGGGAGGGAGAGAAGGTAACCTTGAACACCATGAGCACAGGTTTGACAGCGAAGACCGGAGTGGAGCACTTCGGCACGGTCTGTGTCGCCATGGCCACCCCCTTCGACGGGAACGGCGATCTCGACATCGCCGCTGGCCGACGCCTCGCCGCCCACCTGGTCGACAACGGCTGCGACTCCCTGGTCCTCGCGGGGACCACGGGAGAGTCGCCCACGACGTCCACGGCGGAGAAGCTGGACCTGCTCAAGGCAGTAAAGGACGAGGTCGGTGACCGTGCGAAGCTCATCGCAGGCGCGGGCACCAACAACACCGCCGCCTCGGTTGAGTTGGCACGGGCTTCCGCGGAGGCGGGCGCAGACGCCCTCCTCGTGGTCACCCCGTACTACTCGAAGCCGAGCCAGGAAGGCCTCGTCCAGCATTTCACCACGGTCGCCGACGCCACCGATCTTCCGGTGTGCCTCTATGACATCCCCTCGCGGTCCAATATCCCGATCGAGACCGACACTCTTCGTCGGCTCGCGGAACACCGGCACATCAAGGCCGTCAAGGATGCGAAGGGTGATCTCGGCGCCGCGGCAGTGCTCATGCGGGAAACCGGCATGGCCTGGTACTCCGGTGACGATCCCCTGAACCTGCCCTGGTTGTCCATCGGCGCCAGCGGGTTCATTTCGGTCATCGGCCACGCCGCGCCGCGCGCCCTGCGTGAGCTCTACACGAGTTTCGAGGATGGCGACCTCGCCCGGGCACGGGAAATAAACGCCGACATACTTTCCCCGCTGATTTCCGCCCAGGCCCGCCTGGGCGGAGTCAGTCTCGCCAAAGCGGCCCTGCGACTGCAGGGCTTTGAGGTGGGGGATCCGCGGCTGCCGGTCATCGCTCCGGATGGACAGCAGCTCGCGGACCTCCGCCATGACATGGAAAAGGCTGGAGTCCTTTAAATATGACTGAACCCCGTAATCGTTCCCGGAAGGTCACCCGCAAGGCAGGCCCGCCGGAAGGTGACGACGCCACCACCGGCTCGCCCGTCTTCCAGGCCCCGACCCCGGAGACGGCTACCGACGGAGCCGACAAGGCGACCGGCGACAATTCCACTTCCGAATCCAAGCAGGGTGGCCGCTCCAACGGCGGCAACCGCGGCAACGGTGGCGACCGAAGCAACG
>CAYSIP010000128.1:0-7464 GCA_964431055.1 uncultured Corynebacterium sp.
TCGACGGCCTGCTGGCCGAGCCGCGCGCGAACGACATCCTGCAGGAGGCCCTGCCGAACGTCGTCGCCGCGCACGTCATGCAGTCCTACGTCGGCGGTTACGGCCAGATGATCCACCCGGTCGCCGCCTGCGCGACGGCCGCGGTCTCCGTGGAGGAGGGCGTGGACAAGATCCAGCTGGGCAAGGCGGACTTCGTTGTCGCCGGCGGCCTGGACGACCTGTCGATCGAGGGCATCACCGGCTTCGGCGACATGGCCGCCACCGCGGATTCCGCCGGACTGGAGTCCAAGGGCATCGACTACCGCTTCTTCTCCCGGGCCAATGACCGGCGCCGGGCCGGCTTCATCGAGTCCGAGGGCGGCGGCACCCTGCTGCTGGCCCGTGGCTCCGTGGCGGCCGACCTCGGCCTGCCGGTCCTGGGCGTGGTCGGTTTCGCCGAGTCCTTCGCGGACGGCGCCCACACCTCCATCCCGGCGCCGGGCCTGGGCGCGCTGTCCGCCGCCCGCGGTGGCGTGAACTCCCGCCTGGCGGAGTCGCTGGCGAAGCTGGATGTGGCGGCCGATGACATCGCGATCATCTCCAAGCACGACACCTCCACCAACGCCAACGACCCGAACGAGTCGGACCTGCACGAGCGCATCGCCGCCTCCCTGGGGCGTACGGACGGCAACCCGCTCTACGTCATCTCCCAGAAGACGCTCACGGGTCACGCCAAGGGTGGCGCCGCAGCCTTCCAGATGATCGGCCTGACCCAGGTCCTGCGTTCCGGCATCCTGCCGGCCAACATGTCGCTGGACTGCGTCGACCCGGTGCTTGAGCAGCACCAGCACCTGGTGTGGCTGCGCGAGCAGCTGAACCTGCGGGACAAGGCGCCCAAGGCGGGTCTGGTGACCTCGCTGGGCTTCGGCCATGTCTCCGCGCTGGTGGCCATCGTCCACCCGGGTGCCTTCCTCGAGGCGCTGAGCTCCGAGCGGGGCGCCGCCGCCGCCGAGATCTGGCAGGAGCGGGCCTTCGCCCGCGAGGAGGCCGGCCTGCGCCGGATCGTCGCCGGCATGCACGGCCAGGCGCCGCTCTACGAGCGTCCGGTCGACCGCAACCTGGGAGGAACCGGCGACGTCGTCAAGGAGCGCGAGGCCGCGGTCCTGCTGGACGACGACGCCCGCCTCGTCGACGGTGTTCTGCGCACCGGTGGGGAGATCTAGCTCCCCCGGTAGACAGGCGAAACGGGCGGTGCCCCACCGGATGAAAATCCGGTGGGGCACCGCCCGTTTAAGGGGCCGATCGAAGTGGTGGGGGGATCAGCTCCGGGTCTGATCGGAGGGTGCGTAGTAGTCGTCGGCGTCGCCTTCACCCGTGCGCTCGGAAGTGGTCTCCGGCTGGGACTCGGACGTCGGCTGCTCGTTGGTGGGGCCGTCGGAATCGGCCACTCCGGCCGGCTGGCGCTGACTGTCGTTGACGGTCTCGGTGGTGTCGGCCTCGTCGCTGCTCTTGGTGTCCGGCTTCTTCGTCTGAGGCTGGTCATTCGTGGCCGTGTTCCCGAAGATGGCCCGCTTGATGTCTGCCATTGCTCTCAGTCCTTTCCTCGGATATGTGTGTGAGGCCACTCTAGGCCGATCTGCCCGACCGCGCCATAACCGCAGGCGATCCGGGGCCGGCGGTCGACGCGCAGCCCGGGAACACCGGGTGTCCTCGGGTGGTCCGTGCCGGGCGTGCGACGATGGGAGCCATGAGCATCCCGCAGGTTATCGGCACGGACCTGGTCCACGTTCCCGGGTTCCGCGCACAATTGGCGACCCCCGGCAGCACCTTCGAGACGGTGTTCTCCGCGCTCGAACTGCGCGCCGCAGCCGGGAAACCGGACCGGTCGGCGCACCTGGCGGGCCGGTGGGCGGCCAAGGAGGCGTTCATCAAGGCATGGTCGCAGGCGCTCTACGGGCGGCCACCGGTGATCACCGCGGAGCAGGTCGACTGGGCGGAGATCGAGGTACAGCCGGACCGGTGGGGGAGGGTGGCGCTGCACCTGCGGGGGCATGTCGCCGAGGCGGTGGAGCAGTCCCTGGGACCGGTGCACACCGCCCTGAGCATCAGCCACGACGGTGACTACGCCACCGCGGTCTGCCTGCTCAGCCGCGCGGGGCGGGACTAGCTGGTGGCCACGGCGAAGAGGTAGGCGACCAGCATGCGCTTGATCTCCCCGACGATCGTCTCGAAGTGACGCTCCGTGCGGTCGAGATCGCGGATGGCGTAGTTGAGCAGGGAGGAGACAGTGTGGATCAGCAGGCCCGCCAGCTGCATGCGCTCCTCGTAGGTGGCCTCGGGATCCAGCGGCTCCACGACCGCGGCGATGATCTCGAGCATCTCGCGTTCGGTGGCCGCGGCCGTCGCCCGGGTGGCGGGCGTGGACTGCACGGCGTGCCACACGGCGCGTCGTGAGGGGTCCTCGCGCCACATGCGGGCCAGGTGGTCGATGAACTCGTCGAGGATGTCCGGCCACTGCAGGGCGGGCACCCGCTCGGAGAATCTCTTCAGCTCGGCGACGGTCTCGCCGGTGTCCACCCGGTCGAGCTCGCAGATGAGCACGTATTTATTGGCGAAGAACTGGTAGAGCGTGCCGATGGGCACCTCGGCGCGCTTGGCCACCTCGTCGAAGGTGAAGGACTCGAAGCCGTGATCGACGAGCACGCTCCGGGCGGCGGTGAGGATCCGGTTGAACCGCTCGCGGCTGCGTTGCTGCGCGGGGCGCCGACGGGGGACGAGAATGCCGTCCTCCGGCACCTCCACTGCGTCGGGTAGCTCCTTGGCCATGGGGCGGCTAGCTCAGATCACGGAGGACTCGGGCCACGTGGCCGGTGGCGCGCACGTTGTAGAGCGCCTCGCCGATGGTTCCGTCGGGCTCGACGACGAAGGTGGAGCGGATGACGCCCTGGACGACCTTGCCGTAGTTCTTCTTCTCGCCGAACGCTCCCCAGGCGGTCATGGTCTCCTTCGACTCGTCGGAGAGCAGCGGGAAGTTCAGCCCGTGCTCCTCCCGGAAGGAGGCCAGCTTGTCCACCTTGTCGGGGGAGATGCCGAGGACCTTGATGCCGAGATTCTCCAGCTCGCCGAGGTTGTCGCGGAAGTCGCAGGCCTGCTTCGTGCAACCCGGGGTGTTGGCCCGCGGGTAGAAGTAGACGAGGACGCGCTCACCGGCGAAGTCGGACAGGGACGTCTCGGAGCCGGAATCGTTGGGCAGGGTGAAGCCGGGGGCGGGGTCGCCCACGGCCAGGCGGGAAGGACCAGTCATGGATCCAACCATACCGGTACGCCCCGGGGGTGCGGAGCCTCCGGGCGTGGTCACCGCATGCCGGCTCCGGCCGCGCTACACTACCTTGGGAATGACCGACGTGGCGAGACGTCCACGATAAACATGAGCAAACGCTGAACTGGGAGACTTCCGTGGCACGCAACATCGATGACATCCAGCGCGAGATCGAGCGCACCCGTCGCCAGCTGGCCAGCACCCTCGACGAACTCGCCGAGCGGGGCAAGCCGAAGAACCTGGTGGACGACGCCAAACGCGAGGCCACCGGTAAACTGCAGGATCCGAATGTGCAGAAGGTGCTCGCAGGCATCGGTGCGGTGATCGTCGGCGGCGTCATCATCGCCTTCGCCCGCTCCCGCAAGCGCAAGAAGGACATCGAGGAGATCCAGAAGCTGCTGGCCGCCCGAGTCGTCTAGCGACCGGACCAGCGCGGTAGAAACAAGGCACCCGGCACGCCCCTCGGCAGGAGGGCGTGCCGGGTGCCTCAGTGCGTTCCGGCGCAGGCGGGCGCTAGATCAGTTCGGCGCCCGCGTGTTCCATCTCCTCGAAGGCGGCGTCGCCGCGCGCATTGTCAACGGCCGCGCACATGCCGGTGAGCACCCGGACCTCGAAGCCCGCCTGCAGCGCGTCGAGGACCGTGGCGCGCACGCAGTGGTCGGTGGCGATGCCCACCACGTCGAGCGTGGTCACCTTCCGTTCGCGCAGCCAGTCGGCCAGGCCCACGCCGTCTGCCGTGCCTTCGAAACCGGAGTAGGCCGCCTCGTACCCGCCCTTGCGGAAGAAGGCGTCGACACGGCCCGTCTTCACCGCCTGGTGCATCTGCGCGCCCTCGGTCTCCGCCACGCAGTGCCGGGGCCAGGAATCCACGAAGTCGGGACTGTCGGAGAAGTGTGCTCCCGGGTCGATGTGCCAGTCCTGGGTGGCCACCGTGTGGGCGTAGCTGTTCTGCTCGGCCAACTCCGAGACCTGGTAATTGCCGATCATGGTGGCGACCTCGGTGCCCCGGGCGGTGCCCAGTGAACCACCCGGGCAGAAGTCGTTCTGGACGTCGACGATGACGAGTGCGCGCATGGCGGATTCTCCTTGTTCCTCGTGGTGGGCCCCAGTCTATCGCGGGCCGGGTCCGGTGGCGGGGGAGTTCAGGCGCCCACCGACGGGGCGACGGGGCGACGGTGCGGCCGTCGGCACGGGTATCGTCAAAGGAAGGACACAGCTTCCGTGTGATGAAGGGGCGGCCATGGTGGATTCCCGCAGAACGGGGGAAACGACCTGTGCCGTGGTGGGCGGCGGCCCTGCCGGGCTCGTCCTCGGACTGCTGCTCGCCCGCGCCGGGGTGCGGGTCACGGTGCTGGAGAAGCACGCCGACTTCCTGCGGGACTTCCGGGGTGACACGGTGCATCCGACGACCCTCGACCTGCTGGATGACCTCGGGCTCTTCGAGCGCTTCGACGCACTGCCCCAGACCCACATGATTCGCGGCTCGTTTCCCGCCCGGGACGGGCGGTCGACCGTGCTCGTCGATTTCTCCCGCCTGCCGCTGCGCCATCCCTACATCGCCATGGTTCCGCAGTGGGACCTGCTCAACCTCCTCGCCGACGCCGCCCGGGTGGAACCGACCTTCACCCTGCTCACCGAACACGAGGTGACCGGGGTGGTCCGCGCCGGGGGCGCCGGGGGCAGGGTGATCGGGGTCGACTACGACTCGCCGACCGGCCCCGGCCGTCTGCTCGCCGACCTGACGGTCGCCTGCGACGGCCGGCGGTCGACCGTGCGCCGGGCGGTGGGACTGCCGTCCCGGGAGTTCCCCGTCGGCTTCGACGTCTGGTGGTTCAGGATCCCCGCCCCCGGTCCGGTCGGGCAGGCCCTGCTGCCGCGGTTCGGGCGGGGAAGGATCGTGATAGGCATTCCGCGCGAGGGGTATCTTCAGGTGGCCTATCTGGGGAGGAAGGGGACCGATGCGGATCTGCGGGCCCGGGGCATCGAACCGCTGCGCGCTGACCTCGTTTCCCTGTTGCCTGAACTGGCGGAGGAGATCGGGACGATCGCCTCACTGGACGAGGTCAAACACCTGGACGTGCGGATGGATCGCCTGCGTCGCTGGCACGCGCCCGGGGTGTTGTGCATCGGGGACGCCGCCCACGCCATGTCACCGGCGGGCGGGGTGGGAATCAACCTCGCCGTGCAGGACGCCGTCGCCGCCGCCCGCCTGCTCGCCGGCCCGCTGGCGGAGGGGACGTTCCCACGATCCGGGGGACGCCGCCTCGCCCGGCTGCAGCGGCGTCGCGCAGCTCCCACCATCGCCATCCAGGCCCTGCAGCGCATCCTGCACGCCCGCATCTTCGAGCCCGTGCTCAACGGCCGGGGGATCGCCCCACCGCGGCCCCTTCTCGCGCTGCTCCGTCGGGCGCCCGTCCTGGCGGCGGTGCCGGCGGCCGTGCTGGGCGTCGGCTTACGACCGGAGCGGGCGCCGGTGTGGGCCCGACGTCCGTCGGAGCCCGCCGACCCTCCCTGAGGGGCCGGGAAAGAGCACGCGCCCCTCCCGTGGAGGAGGGGCGCGGAAAGCGGTCGAGGAGAGGGCGGGTCCGTACCTAGGCGGCCCGGTCGAGGGTGTTCAGCCACTCGGCGATCCGGTCGATGACGGCCCGCGGGGATTCGGCGATGTCGAAGATCTCCCCGGCCTCGTCCGACTCCAGGTTCTCGAGCGTGTCGAACTGCGAGTTGAGCAGGTCAGCGGGCATGAAGTGGCCGGAACGGTGCTTCATCCGTTCGTGGAGCAGCTCGTGGGTGCCGTGCACGTGGACGAACACGACGTCGGGGGCGGACTCGCGGATCATGTCCCGGTAGGAACGCTTCAGCGCGCTGCAACCGATGACGCCGCCCTCCGGATGGTCGACGAGCCACCGGCCGACGAGCCGCAGCCAGGGCCACCGATCCTCGTCGGTCAGCGGGTGCCCGGCGGACATCTTGTCGATGTTGGACTGCGGGTGCAGGTCGTCGCCGTCCCGGTAGGGCAACCCGAGCCGCTGGCCGAGCAGTTCACCGATGGTGGTCTTGCCGGAGCCGGAGACCCCCATCACCACGATGTGGGTGGGGCCGGTCATGGTGATCAACTCCTTACCAGTTGTGGACGGTGCCGTCCGCCAGGCGGTTGTAGGGGAGGTAGGCCTGCTCGTAGGGGAACTTCGCGGCGGCCTCCTCGTCGAACTCCACGCCCAGGCCCGGGGTGTCGGAGGGGTGCAGGTAACCGTTCTCGAAGGACAGGGACTCGCGGAAGACCTCCTTGGTCAGCTTCGAGTGCGGCATGTACTCCTGCAGGCCGTAGTTGTGGATGTTCAGGCCCACGTGCAGCTGGGCGGCGAAGCCGACCGGGGAGACGTCGGTGGGGCCGTGGAAGCCGGACTTGATCTGGTACATCTCGGCGAACGCCATGACCTTCTTCAGCGGGCTGATGCCGCCGAAGTGGGTGGAGGCGCAGCGCACGTAGTCGATGAGCTGCTCCTGGATGAGGTCCTTGATGTCGTAGATCGAGTTGAAGACCTCGCCGATGGCCAGCGGGGTGGTGGTCTGGCTCCGCACGTAGCGCAGGGCCTCCTGGTTCTCGGCGGGGGTGCAGTCCTCGAGCCAGTACAGGTCGTAGGGCTCCAGCGACTTGCCCAGCTGGGCGGCCTCGCGCGGGGTCATGCGGTGGTGGCCGTCGTGCAGCAGCGGCAGCTCGGCGCCGAACTCGTTGCGCACGGCCTCGAAGACGGTGGGCACATGCCGCAGGTAGGCGCGGGTGTCCCAGTCCTCCTCGACCGGCTGGGCACCGCGGTTGGCGGGCTCGAAGTCATAGCGCTCGCCGGTGGACTGGACCTGGGCGGCCACGCCGTAGAGCTTTTCGATGCCCGGCACGGAGGTCTGCACGCGGATGGACTTGTAGCCGTGCTCCAGCTCCTCGCGGATGGAGTCGAACAGCGACGGCAGGTCAGTGCCGGAGGCGTGGCCGTAGGCGCGGCAACCGCGTCGCGACGCCCCACCGAGCAGCTCGTAGACCGGCATGCCGGCCATCTTGCCCTTGATGTCCCACAGCGCCATGTCGACGGCGGCGATGGCGGCCATCGTCACCGGGCCGCGGCGCCAGTAGGCGGCGCGGTAGAGGAACTGCCAGGTGTCCTCGATGGTGG
>CAYSIP010000129.1:0-7389 GCA_964431055.1 uncultured Corynebacterium sp.
GCGTCTTGCCGATCGCCGTCCCCGCGGGCCAGTCCAGTCGGCCACCCCCGTAGAGGTAGTCGATGGCCACGGCCAGGTAGTGGTTGGGGTTCATCAGCCCGTGGTCGGGGGTGACGATGCCGTGACGGTCGGCGTCCGCGTCGTTGCCGGTGGCGATGTCGTACCTGTCGCGGCTGGCGATCAGGGAGGCCATGGCGTTCGGGGAGGAACAGTCCATGCGGATCTTGCCGTCGGTGTCCAGGGTCATGAAGCGCCAGGTGGCGTCGACCTCCGGGTTGACCACGGTGAGGTTGAGTCCGTGGGCCTCGGCGATCGCGCCCCAGTAGTCGACCGACGCCCCGCCCATGGGCTCGGCGCCGATGGACAGGCCGGAGTCGCGGATGGCCGCCAGGTCCACCACGTTGGGCAGGTCCGCCACGTAGTTGCCCAGGAAGTCGTGCCTGAGCGCGCGGTCGTCCAGGACGCCGGAGACCGGGGTGCGGGGCACGTTCTCGAGGTTGGTGCGCAGGTAGGTGTTGGCGCGGTCGGCGATCCAGTCAGTGGCGTCGGCGTCGGCCGGACCCCCCGACGGCGGGTTGTACTTGAAGCCGCCGTCGCGCGGCGGGTTGTGCGAGGGCGTGATGACGATGCCGTCGGCGCGCTTCGGATCGACGCCGGTGACCCCGCCGGCCAGCTTGGCGTTGTGGGCGAGGATGGCGTGGGAGACGGCCGGGGTGGGCGTATAGCGTCCGCGGTCGTCGACGAGTACGGGGACGTCGTTGGCCAGGAGCACCTCGAGGGCGGAGATCATCGCCGGTTCAGAGAGGGCGTGCGGGTCGCGGCCGATGTAGACGGGTCCGCCGATGTCGTTGGCCCGGCGGTAGTCCACGATCGCCTGGGTGGTCGCCAGGATGTGGGCCTCGTTGAAGGCCGTGTCGAGGGAAGAACCGCGGTGACCGGAGGTGCCGAAGGCGACCTGCTGGTCCGGGTTCTCCACGTCCGGGACGCGGGTGTAATAGGCGGTGACGACCTCGGCGATGTCGATGAGGTCCTCGGGCCGCGCGGGTTGACCGGCGCGCTCGTGTGCCATGGCGGGGGTGCTCCTTGGGTCGGATCGGACAGGGTGTGCGATTCAGGCGTGCCCACGGGTGGCGGACACCCGGGGACACATCTCCCCCCATTGTCATCCGCGCCGGGCCTCGGCGCAGCCCCATGGTGGACTTCCGCCCCCGTTTGACCCACCAGAACCCACAATGATCACCCCTTTACCCTTCGCGTCACCCCCGCCTAGGGGGAACTTGCGGTGAAGGCAACAAAACTTCACTGTATTTGTTGGTCTCATTTCTGTCGATGGGTAGATTTCCCGTCATGGAGAACCTGCAGAACACCCTCGACACCATCGGCAGCGTGGTGTGGGGCCCCTTCGTCCTCATCCCGCTCCTGCTCGGCACCGGCCTGTACCTGACGATCCGTCTGGGCGGGATCCAGTTCCGCACCCTGGGGCGGGCGTTTCGGCATGGCCTCGTCGACCGCAACGACACCGACGGCAAGGGCGACATCTCGAACTACCAGGCCCTGACCACCGCCCTGGCAGCGACCGTCGGCGTGGGCAACATCGTCGGCGTGGCCACCGCCATCTCGGTCGGCGGCCCCGGCGCGCTGTTCTGGATCTGGATGACGGGCCTGGTGGGCATGGCGTCCAAGTACACGGAGGCCTTCCTCGGCGTGCGCTTCCGCACCACGGACTCGAAGGGTGAGCAGTCCGGTGGCCCGCAGTACTACCTCAAACGTGGCATCCCCGGGCCGGTGGGCAAGGTCCTCGCGTTCTCCTTCGCCCTGTTCGCCGTCATCGCGTCCTTCGGCATCGGCAACCTGACCCAGGCGAACGCCGTGGCCTCCAACCTGGAGGGCACCTTCGGCATCGACCCGTGGATCACCGGCATCCTGTTGTTCATCTCCATCGGGGCCGTGCTGCTCGGCGGTATCCAGGCCATCGGCAAGGTCACCGCCGCTTTTGTCCCGTTGATGATCATCCTCTACGTCCTCGGCGGCATCGTGGTGCTGATCATCCTGGCCGAGGACATCCCCGCCGCGTTGGCACTGATCTTCACCGACGCGTTCACCGGCACCGCGGCCACCGGCGGTTTCGTCGGGGCGGGCATCATGTTGGCCATCCAGTTCGGAGTGGCCCGCGGCATCTTCTCCAACGAGTCGGGCATGGGTTCCGCCGCGATCGCCGCCGCCGCCGCCAAGACCTCCCACCCGGTCCGGCAGGGCCTGGTCTCCATGACTCAGACCTTCATCGACACCCTCATCGTCGTCTCCATCACGGGGTTGGTCATCGTCACCGCCGGCGCGTGGGACACCGGCCGCGACACCGCCGGCGTCATGACCGCCAACGCCTTCAACGTGGCGCTGCCCGGTGACTGGGGAGGCACGATCGTGACCCTGTCGATCGTCTTCTTCGCCTTCTCCACGATCATCGGCTGGTCCTACTACGGCGAACGCTCCCTCGAATCACTGGTCGGCCGCCGGGGCACGATCCCCTACCGCATGCTGTTCACCATCGTCGTGTTCATCGGCGCGACCGTCGAACTCGACCTGGTGTGGTCCTTCGCCGACCTGGCCAACGGCCTGATGGCCCTGCCAAACCTCATCGGCCTGCTCATCCTCTCCGGCCTGGTGGCCCGGGAGACGAAGGCCTACCTGAAATTCGACCCCAAGCTCAGGGCCACCCCGGAGGAGGTCCACGACTTCCTGCAACAGCAGGGCAGCGACTGGAAGTAACCTGGAACGCGTGTTCCGCGAAGCCCTCACCATCGGGGCCGGCGCCTCTGCAGGTGCGCTGGCCCGCTTCTGTGTCGATGTCCTGCTCGGCGTCGGGATGTGGCCGCTGTTGGCGGTCAACGTCCTCGGCTCCCTGCTCATGGGGGCACTGCGGCCCGGGCCGTTCTGGGGTACCGGCGTCCTGGGTGGCTTCACCAGCTTCTCGACGTTCGCGGTGCTCACCACCGACTCCTCCCCCGCCCTCGCGGGGGCCTACGTGACGGCCACCGTCACGGGGTGCGTGGGTGCCTGGTTGCTGGGTGACGGATGGGCGCGGCGTCGGAAAGCGGGTGCCCGGTGACCGTCGAGATGTGGTGGGCCGTGCCCGCCGTGGCCGTGGGCGGTTTTCTGGGGGGACTGGGCCGCTGGGCCCTGGGTCGGTGGCCCGGCGGCCGGCCCGGGACGTGGGGCGCGAACATGGTCGCCTGCATGGTCCTCGGCGTCGCCCTCGGCGGGCCGGGTCTGGTTCCCCTGGCCGCCGGCACCGGATTCGCCGGCGCACTGTCCACCTGGTCGACCCTGGCGCGGGAGCTCGGCGAGCTGGCGCGGGTGAAACGGTGGCGGACCTTCTGGACCTATCTCGGGGCCACGGTGATCTTCGGCATCGCCTTCGCCTGGCGCGGCATGGCGTTCGCCGGCCGAATCTGGGGAGCGTAGCGGACCGGAAATCCCCGACGCCCCGTCGTCCTTCCCGGTAGAAAACCGGGGAAGACGACGGGGCGTCGACAAGCGGGGTCACGTCAGTCCGCGATGGCGTCCAGCGGCGGCGTCTTCGCCGCCCGATTCGCCGGCCACAGCGCGGCCACGACGCCCACGACACCGGAGGCCAGCAGCATCCACAGCAGCATGCTCAGGGGCACGGAGATGGTGTCCAGCCCCTCATCCGCCAACACGGTGAGGAAGGCCCAACCCAGGCCCAACCCGATGAGCATGCCCATGACCGCGCCGAAGATGGCGATCTGGACCGCCTCCAGGGTGATCATGGTGCGCACCTGGCGACGCTGGCTGCCCACGGCGCGCAGCATGCCGATCTCCTGCCGGCGCTCGATGACATTGAGCGTCAGGGTGTTGACGATGCCCAGCACCGCGATGATCACCGCCAGCGCCAGCAGCGCATAGAGGATGTTGAGCATCTGGTTGACGGCGCGGCTCGCCTCACCCGCCAGCTCCTCGGAGTTCATCACCTGGACCACGATGAAATCGCTCACCGCCTCCTCGAGGTTGGTGCGCAGCTGATCCTCGGAGACAGAACCGTCGCCGTTGACGCCGACCATGGAGATACTCAGCGCCGACAACGGCAGGATCTCCTCGACGGCGCTCTGGCTGACGATCATGTTGTCGATGACGTTGTTCGGCTCGAAGACGCCGACCACCTCCACCTCGGTGACCTCCGGGCTCAGGCCCGCGGCCGCGAGCTCGAAGGTGTCGCCGACCTCCCAACCGTTGGCGTCCGCGAAATCGGTGGTGACCAGCACTCCGGACTCTCCGACGTCGGCCGTACCCTCCCGCAGGGTGGTCACGGCCATGTTCTCCGGGTTGCCGTCGATGACGCTGGTGATCCCGCTCTGCTGGAAGCTGAAGGTGTACAGACCGTCCACCGTCACCGGCGCGGTCGACATGGTCAACACCTCGCCGACGCCCTCAGTGTCGCGGGCGACCTGCGGGACCTCCGTCGGGGTGGGGAAATTGCCGGTGGGAGGGCCCTGCAGCACGTAATCGGCGGTGACGTTGTTCTCCAGGACGTCCGAGATCGACGCCTTCATGGACTCACCCAGCATGCCGATCGTGGTCACCAGGGCGATCCCCAGTGTCAGGGCGAAGGCCGTGGCCGAGGTACGCCGGGGATTGCGACGGGAGTTCGTCGAGGCGAGCTTGCCGACGGCCCCGAAAGGCGCTCCGATCAGCCGCCCCAGGGTGGGGACGATCGGCAGGGACAGTGCCGGACCTGCGAAGAAGAATCCGACGATCACGCCCACTGCGCCGACGCCCACCAGGCTGGCCCGCGGACCCGTTCCCGATTCTGTCAGCTGGGTACCCACGACCGCGGCGACCGCGCCGATCGCGATGAGGCCGAGACCGATGATCGTGCGGACCTTCAGGGAGGAGCCGGCGGCGGACTCGGTGGTGCGCATGGCCTCCACGGGCTGGACCTCACCGGCGCGCCGGGCCGGCAGCCAGGCGGAGAGCACCGTGACGACGGTGCCCAGAACGATCGGCACGATCACGGCCGACGGAGACAGGCCGAGGCCGGAGGAAGGCAGGTCCAGACCCTGCGTGCCCAGCGCGGCCTTGATCGCTGCGACCAGGCCGACGCCGGCGACTACGCCGAGCGCGGACCCGACGAGACCGACGATGACCGCCTCGAAGACCACGGAGCGGGTGATCTGACGACGGGCAGCGCCCAGGGCACGCAGCAGGGCGAATTCCTTGGTGCGCTGAGCGACGATCATGGAGAAGGTGTTCGCGATGAGGAAGGTGCCCACCAGCAGGGCCACCAGCCCGAACGCGATGAGGAAGTAGTTGACGAAGCTCAGCGCCTGCGAGATCAGCTCGGAGGTCTGCTCGGCGAGGGTCTCACCGGTTTCCACCTCCGCGTCCGGGTAGGCCTCCCGCAGATCGGCGACGAGATCCTCGGGGCTGATGTCCCCCGCCCCGTCAATGAGGAGCTGGTTGACCGCCCCGTCCTCCGTGTAGCGCCCGAGGTAGTCCTCCTCCGGGGTGTACAGCATGATGGCCGCGGCCTGGTCGAGTTCCACGGTGAAGATGCCGGTGACCGTCATCGCACTCCGGTCCTCGGGGTCCACGACGGTCAGCACGTCCCCCACGCCGACGCCGAAGCGCTCGGCGGCCGCCTGGTTCATCACGACCTCGTCGGCTGCCGCGGGAGGCTGCCCGTCGACGATCGTCTCCGGCTGGCCGACCCGGTCATCGGGGGCGTACCAGACGGACAGGCTGGAGGGCGCGCCACCGGTTTGGAGGGGCTCCCCGTCCTCAGTAGCGACGACCACCGTGGTTGACGCGGTGATGTTGACGCGGTCCACCCGTTCGTCGGCGGCGATGGCCTCCCGGGTCTCCGGCGGGATGCCCGACGTGCCGTCCCCCGCGGACACGACGGCGTCCACCCCGCGGTAGGCGTTGTTGACGGCCGAGTCGAAGGTGGTTGAAAGCGAGTTGGTGAACATGAACGCGCCGGAGATGAAGGCCGTGCCGAGCACGACCGCCAGGACCGTCAACGCCAACCGGAGTTTGTGGGCGGCGATGGTGCGCAGGCTCACCTTGCGCATGGTGGTGTTCTTCGATGCCATCGATTAATCCCCGATGCCCGTCAAGGTGGCCAGGATGGAATCGATGGTCGGGTCATACAGCTCGTTGACGATCGCCCCGTCCGCGAGGAAGATGACGCGGTCCGCGTAGGAGGCGGCACGGGCGTCGTGGGTGACGATGACGACGGTCTGGTTGTCCTGGTCCACCGCAGTGCGCAGAATGGACAGCACCTCGCTGGAGGAACGTGAGTCCAGGTTACCGGTCGGCTCGTCACCGAAGATGATCTCCGGGCGGGAGACCAGGGCACGGGCGCAGGCCACACGCTGCTGCTGACCGCCGGACAGTTCGGCCGGGCGGTGGGTCAGGCGGTTGGTCAGCCCGAGCCGGGAGGTGATCTGCTCGAACCAGTCCTCGTCGACCTTCTGGCCGGCGATGTCGGACGGCAGGGTGATGTTCTCCGACGCCGTCAAGGTGGGCACCAGGTTGAAGGACTGGAAGATGAAGCCGAGCCGGTCGCGGCGCAGCGCCGTCATCTCCTTGTCCTTCAACGTCGACAGATCGGTGTCACCGATGAACGCCGAACCGCCCGTCGCCGAATCCAGACCGGCCATGCAGTGCATCAGGGTGGACTTGCCCGAGCCCGAGGGGCCCATGATCGCGGTGAACTGGTTCCGGCCGAACTCCACGCTGACGCGATCGAGCGCAGTGACGGCGGTGTCGCCCTCCCCGTACTGCTTGAAGAGGCCGACCGCCCGGGCTGCGGCGTCGTGAACCCCCCGGGAATCTGCGGCCGGGTCCGGCTGGTCCTGCTGTCCGGATCGCCCGGCGGGCGGAGTGGTCTCACGGTCTGACATATGGGTTCTACTCCCTTGACGACTTAACTTGGGTACGAACTACCAAACTACCGGGGCACAGGGTTGGGCACATCGGGGGTTGCCCCGATCTTCCCCTCCGGTTCCGTTCAAGGGCGCGGGCACCGGATGACATGCAGGCCCTGTACTGAGGGGATGGCGTCGGACGGGGTGGGAACCGTACCCCTGGCTGTCGTTTCCCTAGACTCGGGTCATGACAAACATCACAGACAATGAGCGGAACGTGGACGTCAAGCCCCGCTCCCGCGATGTGACCGATGGCCTGGAGAGCACCGCCTCCCGCGGCATGCTGCGCGCCGTGGGCATGGGTGATGACGACTGGGACAAGCCGCAGATCGGCGTGGCATCCTCCTGGAACGAGATCACCCCCTGCAACCTGACGCTGAAGAAGCTGGCACAGTTCGCGAAGGAGGGGGTGCACACCGCCGGCGGGTATCCCCTGGAGTTC
>CAYSIP010000130.1:0-7379 GCA_964431055.1 uncultured Corynebacterium sp.
GCGTCCTCGCGGCACAGGACGGCATGCTCACCGCGGCACAGAAACTGCAGGCCGTACGCGCGGCCCACGCCGACGAGTCCGCGTCCGACGCCGGTGACTCCCCCGCCGAAGGTTAAGACGTCTCGCGCAAGTAGGGGCTGCGGCCGACGTGGTCGCCGGGAATGAGGGCGGCTGCCCGGGTGGCAGGGAAGGCGTGAACAAACCCCGCCTGGCTATTGGCCTGGGTGTCTCAGTTCCTGGGGATTGAGACACCCAAACGGAAATGGCACCGGCTCTTGAATGAGTACCTTTCCTGATATTCAGGATCACGCTGTTCACACGTTCGTTGCGGGAGTTTCCTCGTCATACTGTCCCTGTCCTTCGGCCCTATCGCTGAGGTACTGGGCGCGGTAAGGTTTCGTACTAAGTACACGGGCCGACGGGTCCGTGCGGAGCCCCCGGAAGGCGCGGTCATGCACTTCCCAGAACGGCACGTCTCAGGAACCCAGTTGACCCGAGCCGATGTGACCTTCCGTGGCCCCCACTGACGTGCTCCGCCCCCTCTCCCCCGCGGAGAGGAAAGCGTCTTCGTCGAGCCGGGGGCCCGGGCGTCGCCGACAGCTGGGCCTGTTCGTCCTTGCCGTGGTCCTGTTCGTTGCGGCGGTGTCCGTCCTCGGACCTTTAGGCCTGATCCCGTACGGCCTGCTGCTCGCTTTCAGCGCCGATAATGACGAGAAGGCCCGGCGGTCAGTCAGGCCCACCCGGTGGAACCTCGCCCTGGCGGCGGCGATGATGGCAACCTTCGCCGTGTTCTGGCTGGCGTATCTCGCCCTGCCCCCGTCGACGATCGTGGCGGTCGCCGGGGCGCTGATCGCCCTGCCGCTTGTCCTTCAGGAGTCCGCGGACGAGGTGGCACAGGCCCGTACGGTCGTGGTCACGAAGCGCAGCCTCATTCTCACCCTCTGGGGGGTGGTGATTTTCGTGTATCTCTACCAGGAGCGGGGAGTGTGGCTTTTCGGACTGGCGGCGGTGTGTGTCATCCTGCCTATCGCGTTGGCGGTGTCACGGGCATGGAGCGCTCACCGTGGGCGAGTTGAGACCGGGTTGCTGCGCCACCCGTTACGCCGGGACCTGCGCCCGCATCTCCTGCAGGCCCTGAACATTTGGCTGTGTTGTGCGCTGCTCGGCGGGATCCTGGCCGCCGGTGGCACGCACTGGGCACGGATCGGATACTCCCTGGATGCCGCCCAATTCGCCGCCGTGTTCACCGTCTTCATCGTCGGCGCGGTCCTGCTGGCGGTGTTGGCGCTCGTTCCTCGCCGGCGTGTCTCCGCGGCGAGCAACGTGGCCGTGGCCCTGCTGTCGGGCTTCCTCGCCGTTCAACTTTTCCAGACGTCCAGCTCACCCACCGATCCCATCGCGCTCGATTCTCCGCTGACCGGAGAGTGGTACGTGTTCAACGGTGGGCCCAGCGCCCTGCTCAACGGCCACGCCACGAGCGAAGGCAATGCGATCGACTTCGCCCAGCTGGGCGAGAATGGGCGAACGCATACGGGAGGGGCGGATGCTCCGCTCGACGATTACGCAGGTTTCGGGTCACCGGTTCTGTCACCGGCGGACGGACGGGTCGCCAGTGTCGCCAACGATTATCCCGACAATCCGGTCGGCACCAATGGCGACCGCGCCAACCATGTGCTCATCGACATCGGTG
Organism: uncultured Corynebacterium sp.; assembly: GCA_964431055.1. Taxonomy (GTDB): domain Bacteria; phylum Actinomycetota; class Actinomycetes; order Mycobacteriales; family Mycobacteriaceae; genus Corynebacterium. The sequence goes on from CAYSIP010000130.1 coordinate 1,691, forward strand.
GTGACCGCTATGTGATGATGGCTCACGTCAGACAGGGCAGCGTCATGGTCGAGGTGGGCGATGTCGTGCAGCGCGGCCAACTACTCGCCGAGGTCGGTAACAACGGTCACTCCAGCGAGCCGCACCTGCACCTGCAGGTCCAGGACTCCCTGGCCGAGATGGATGCCGAACGCACCTATCCCATGGTGTTTCGCGACGTTTATATCACCCGGGGCGGGGCCTGGCCGTGGGGAGACAGCGGTGCTCTTCGCACCGGTGACCTCGTCCGACCGATCAAACCCTGACGATCACGGCGTCAAAACCAACCGAGTGCCACCCACTCCCGGTGAGCCGCGACCCCCTTCTCGGCGGCTGCCCTTCTCGCCATTCCGCCCCTGACCGCGTGCAGCGGTGAATCAGCCGGCCCACCCATCCGCGACGAGACACCAACGGGCGCGCAGAAGCAACACAGATCGGGTACAAGCACACTGCCCGCGAACACCGGCACCGCTGTTGATTTTCTTCTGCGGTCATCGCAGCGCCACTACGGCAGGGTTCCCCGGTCACCCCGGCACGGGACGGTCCTCGCCGCCGGGGATCAACCGCGCGAGAGCGTCGAGGATGACATCGAGGCCAAACTCGAACTCAATGCCGAAGTCGTAATCAGGCCGCAAAACATGCTCCTCCGCCAGCTCCACCAGATGCGGATACTGGTCCGCAGAGAGGTGCTGAACGATCGGGTCGATGGCACCGGCGGTGGCCGGGCCGGGAAAAGGCAAGGCGGCCTCCTGGACCGCAAACCCATAGACATAGCTGTCGATCAGCGCATAAGCGTGCGCGGTCATCGGCACGGAAAAGCCCGCAGCCCGCAGGGTGGCGATCATCGTCTCGTGGTGCCGCAGGGTCGCCGGACCCGGGGTCGAGCGCGATTCCAGCAACGCAATGGCCCACGGGTGGCGTCGCAACTCCCGCCGTGCCGAGGTCGCGCGGCGACGAACCTCCTGTCGCCAGTCGCCCCCCACCGCCGGCAGCTCTATCGCGTCGAACACCAGGTCGACGATCCCGTCCAGAATCTCCCCCTTGGTGGCGAAATAGTAGTACAACGCCATTGGTTTGACACCGAGCTCCCTGGCGAGAGAGCGCATGGTCAGCGCACTCAACCCGCCCTCGTCGGCCACTGCCACGGCGCACTCCAGCACCCGTTCCCGACTCAAACGTGGACGGTCCTGTCGATCCCCCGCACGCTCGCCCATGCTTCCACCTTCCTGGATCAGGTCGTGCCCCTATCGCTTTTGTACTTTGTACGGTAGCATACCGTACAAAGTACAAAACAGGGTGCACCCGGTGCTCCCCTCGACATAAGGAACCCCGCCATGACCCTCACCGGCCGGCACGTCGACGCGAAGACACAGGCCATGATGACGGCGGTCGTGAGGGAAAGATACGGTCCGGTCGAAAACGTGGGACTGGCACAGGTCGCCCGCCCCCAACCCGCCGGGGATGAGGTCCTTCTGCAGGTGCACGCCGCCGGCCTGGATCGCGGCGTGTGGCACCTGATGACCGGCCTGCCCTACCTGGCCCGATTGGCTTTCGGGATCCACAGGCCGAAAAATCCCGTGCTGGGAACAGACGTCGCCGGCACGGTCCTGGCGGTCGGTCCCTCCGTGACCGGGTTCGCCGTCGGGGATGAGGTCTACGGCGCCGGCCGGGGCACCTTCGCCGAGTACACGGTGGCAGCGCAGGACCGACTGGCACACAAACCGGCAGAGTTGTCTTTCGCGCAGGCCGCGGTGATGCCGACCTCGGCCGTCACTGCTCTGCAGGCCCTGCGCGACGTCGGCAAGGTCCGGGAAGGCCAGCACGTACTGGTCACGGGCGCCTCGGGTGGTGTCGGTTCCTACGCGGTCCAGCTCGCCAAGGCATACGGAGCCGAGGTCACCGCCGTGGCCAGCACCTCTAAACTCGACCTGGTGCGCTCCCTCGGCGCCGATCACACCATCGATTACACCCGCGAGGACTTCGCCGACGGCACCTGCCACTTCGACCTGATCATCGACATCGCCGGAAACCCCTCCCTGGCGAGGCTGCGCCGAGCATTGACCCCGACCGGGATCGTCGTAATCACCGGTGGAGAAAACAGCGGCAAGATCACCGGCCTGAACCGGCAACTGCGCGCCCTGGCCCTGTCCCCGTTTCTCCGACAACGGCTGACCACGTTCATTGGCGCGGTGCACACCGAGGACCTTGAGCAGCTCAATGAATTCTTTTCCACCGGCGCGGTCACACCCAGTCTGGAAAAAACCTATCCCCTCGACCAGGTCCCACTGGCCCTGCGGCACCTCATGGCAGGAAAAGTCAGGGGCAAAGTCGGCATCACCCTCTGACAACCGTCAGTACCGACGTCGATCATAAGCGAACCCAGCCCGGTCTCCGGGAAAGATACCCAGGGGCCATCAGCTTCGGGACACCGAAGCAGAGAAGAGACGATCCCCATGTCAACCGCAACCTCCTACTTCACCCGCTCCCTGGGTTCCGGATACCCCGTCCATGTTGACGGTGACTGGGACCCCACCGTCTCCCGCTGGCTCTGGCTGGTGAAATGGATTCTGGCCATACCGCACTACGTCATTCTGCTGTTCCTGTGGATCGCGTTCGTGCTGCTCAGCATCGTGGCCTTCGTCGCGATCCTGATCACCGGCAGATATCCACGCGGGATCTTCGACTTCAACGTCGGGGTACTGCGCTGGAACTGGCGGGTGGCCTACTACAACCATGGTGCCCTGGCCACCGATCAGTACCCGCCCTTCACCCTGGCCGAGGTCGAGGGCTACCCCGCCCACCTGGATGTTGATTACCCGGCACATCTGTCCCGCGGCCTCGTCCTGGTGAAGTGGTGGCTCCTGGCCATCCCGCACTACCTGATCCTCGCCATCATCGTGGGCGGAGCCGCCACCGCGACATACCAGGCGACGAATGCCGAGTGGCGGTGGGAAGGTGGCCTGATCGGCCTTCTCGTCCTCATCACCGGTGTGATCCTGCTGTTCACCGGAAAGTATCCCCGAGGGATGTACGACCTGTTGCTCGGTTTGAACCGGTGGGTGATCCGCGTGGCCGCCTACTCCGCCCTGATGACCGACACGTACCCACCGTTCCGCCTCGACATGGGCGGACACGAAAAGGTGTCCCTGGCCCCTACGCCGCCGGCCGCCATCTAGGTCTCGCCCGGCCCGCAGGCATTCCCCGGGCCGAACCCGAATCAACCGAACCCCCGCCGGTGCGGAACCCAGTAAAACCACCGCACCGACACCTCCCGGCACGGACACGCACACCCATTCTGCAAGGAGACAGGGACCATGAGCACCCTGACACGAACGACGTCCCAGACATCCTACGAAGCCGACACGTACAGGCAAACCGCGACGACCGTCGGGGCGCTCTACCTCGCAGGCATGGCCATTGGCATCGGCGGCAACGTGCTGGTCCTGTCCATCCTTTCCGCACCCGGCCATCTCACCGCAGCAACCACGAGCAGTCTGCTGCTCGCGGTTGCTGCGGTGTTGTGGCTGTTGACCGTGGCCGGTGATGTGGCCCATGGCATCCTCATGTTCCCGGTCCTTAAACGGCACCACAATGAGCGCCTCGCCGTGGGCTATCTCGGTTTCCGGATCCTCGACGCAACCTTCATCGCCATCATGGTGCTGCTCATCCTCATCCAGATCCCGATCGCCGATCAGTACCTGCAGGCAGGAGCAGCCGATGCGTCTTATCTCGAAGCGCTGAGTGCTGTGTTCAACGACGCGCAGCTGCATGCCTACAACATCGCCATGCTCACCCTGGGTGTGGCGGGTCTGCTGGTGTGTTACGCCTTCTACGCCACGAAGCTGCTTCCGAGACCCCTGGCGGTGTGGGGGCTGATCGGGTATGCGGTGATTCTCGGCGGGTCTGTGCTGGAGATCCTGGGAGTCAACCTGTCATCGATCCACGCCGTGCCCGGCGGACTCTGGGAGGTGTTCATCGGATTCTGGCTGATAGCCAAAGGATTCAGCTCACCAGACAGTGCCTTGACCCCGGCCGCGTCGGCAGGGGAACCCGCCGCCGAGACCCCATCTCACCAGGCATAAGGCCGGACCCCCAGACCTCGGATGAAGCATTCCTGGAACGGCTGACCCGGGCACATCCACATCCCCCAACGCGCCCTGCCCACAACACCGGAAGGTGGGGGCACTGGCCATCGCCCCGCCATTCCAGGAAGAATGACCGATGCTAAGGACCACGTCATGGATCCCCGAAAACGCCTCGCCCGAACCGCAGGACTGTACTATCTCGTGGTCGCCGTTCTCGGTGCCTTCGCTCACCTGGTCAGAACGCAAATCTACGTGCCCGGCGACGCCACCGCGTCGACGGAAAATATCGTGGCAAACTCATCCCTGGTCAACCTCAGTTTCGTCGCGGACCTCGTCCAGGCGACCTTTCTCGTGTTCGTCGTCCTGACCCTCCACCGGTTGTTACACCACATGGGCAGGGACGTGGCCCGCGCCATGGTCATATTCGTCACCATCGCGGTCGCTGTCACATGCCTGAACATGGTCCACCAGCTCGGTGCACTTGTGGTCGCCACCGACTCGACGTACCCCACCGCATTCGGTGTTCAGGGATCGGAAACACTGGTGCTGTTACTGCTCGAGCTCCAGCACAACGGATACCTCATCGCACAGATTTTCTTCGGGTTGTGGCTTTTTCCCCTCGGGTTGCTCACCTACCGCTCGAGGATGTTCCCACGTCTGCTCGCCGTGCTGCTCATGATCGCCTCGGTCGGTTATCTTCTTGACGTGGCCCTGCAGTTTCTCGCCCCCGGGTTCGCGGCCGCGATCAATCCCATGCTCGTCACACTCTTCTCGGTCAGTGAGGGCGCCATGCTCATCTTCCTCCTGGTCTGGGGTGTGCGAACCGTTCCCACCTCCGAACACCCGATGAACAAGGTCCAAGACCTGTCTCCCGAGCATGCGCTCTGACCGGGGCAACTTTCTACCCGTTGTCATGATGTGCCCCGGAGGGGAAACCCTCCCAGTCACGGCGCCCGTCTCCGAGGGCGTGAGGTGATAATGGGAATCCAATGTCGGGCGAGGGATGAAAGAATCTCCTCGGCCGGTGTGGTCCAGATAAACGGCTTGGGATCCTCGTTCCACGCCTTCACCCAGTTGCCTAGATCTTTCTCCCGGACCTGCACGCTTCGGTAGGGGCTGCGCCGGAGTAGCTCCCGGGTTGCCGCGGTGAACAACCGCTCGACCTGATCACTACCGGTTGTCGCGAATCGACGCGCCTGGGCTCATCGAGCGGCCCATCCAGACGCTTCTCGATGAAGTGGGCACGCCATTTACCGACTGTCAGCAGTGAAATCCTTCAACTCCGGGATACCTTAAGGGTTTGACGCCACGGTCGTACACCCCGGCACGATCCGGGAGCGTGGTGCGAGATCCCGCGCGGATTTCCGTCGTCGTACCCACCGTTGCAGTCGGTCGTGCTCACCTTCGGGCAGGTGTAGCTCAGCTACTGCAGGTCCTCGATGCGCCTTAATTCATTCCCCAATGAACATGAACTAGCGACGAATTAACGGTGTAGGACACGAGGACCGGCCCGGCTCAACTCTCGGCGAGTCGGCGGAGCTCCGTCGCCACGTCGAAGTGGGGCTCCGGCCAGTCCAGTCCCATGT
>CAYSIP010000131.1:0-7363 GCA_964431055.1 uncultured Corynebacterium sp.
CTCGATCCCGGTGCGTGGCAGGACGCGGGCTGGAACATCCACGCCCTCGGCCGCAGCCTGGACAAGGCGAGGGTGTGAGTCACGAGTCCGGACTCCGCCCGGGGCACTGATATCCCCAGGTGGACTGGCCGCCGTTCAGGATGCGTCGCACGCCCTTCCTCCCGGCGTCGTGACGTTCGTGCACCGCGTAGTGGACGACGGTGGTTAGCGCCGTCACCCCTGCCACGTCTCCACCTGCTCCCGGGACCCGCCGTCGGAGGTCGACCACCCGACTCCCGGGAGAGTGGAACGCCCCGCCACGAGAGCCGACGGAGTACTACTAGAAGTCGATGCCCTGCTCGTCGAGGATGGCCTTCAGACGGGACGGGTAGTCGGTGATGATGCCGTCGACGCCGGCCTTGAGCTGCTCGCGCATCTCGGACTCGTCGTTGACGGTCCACGGCACCACGCGGTAACCGCGTTCGTTGGCCTCGGTGTTGAACTGCCGGGCGGCCTCGGGATCGATGTCGCCGTCGTCATCGCGGCCGTAGGCGGTGTAACCGGGGGAGAGGACCTCGACGCCGATCTGGTCGGCGGCGGCGAAGATGTCACCGTTGACCTCCTCGTAGTCGACCTCCCCGGTGAAGGCGGAACCGGACTGCCAGGTGCCGTTGCTCCACAGCATGACCAGCGGGATCTCCGGGGCCTGCTCGCGGACCAACGGCAGGGTGCGCCAGTCGAAGGACTGGATCATGCTGCGCTCCGCCACGCCGTACTCCTCGATGACCGGGAGGATGGCGTCGACGAACTCCTCCGGGGTCGCGGAGGCGTCCGGGTTGTCGGCCTCGACCTTGGTCTCGATGTTGTAGTGGACCTCGGTGTCGTCCTTGGTCAGCTCGAAGACGTCACGCAGCTGCAGCAGCCGGTTGACCTCCGGGTGCTCGGCGTCCGGGTAGGCGGCCAGCGGCTTGTTGCAGTTCAGCGTCTGGAGCTGATCCCAGGTCAGGTCATGGACGAGCTTGCCGACGTACGGGAACTCCGGGTCGTCCTCGACGACCGGCTCGGTGTCGTCGCACTTGTCGGCCTGGATGGAGGGGTCGTGCCAGACCACCGGCACGCCATCCTCGGAGATGACGATGTCGAATTCGAGGGTGGTCACATCCAGCTTCTGGGACTCGACCAGGCCCAGGGCCGACTCCTCGGTCCATTCGCCGCGGCCGAAGCGGTGGGACTGCAGATCGAAGGTGCCGGGCAGATTGTCGGCCGGGTCGACGGCCGGTGGGGTGATGCCGTCCCCGCTGCTGAGGTCCTCGAGGGAGGAGGACGAGGAGGACATCGGTAGGGTCCAGGCACCCAGGGACAGGGCGAGCGGGACGGCTGCGAGTGCGGCCAGGGTCGGACGGAGGTGCTTCACTAGGAACTCCTGAAAGGATTGGATGATCTGACGGATCCCATTGTGGGAAACGGAAATAACCCACAGCGGCCGCCAGGTGAAAAGGCCATGAATTATATGTTTCGGGAAAGTTTTCTCCTGGCCTTTCGTCACAGACCTGAATGGCAGTCAGGGACAGCTAGCCTGGGGTTCATCCTCTGGCCGGACCACCACGGCCCTCAATGACCGAAGGCGCGATCCGATGTCCTCACCCTTCACACCCTCCGACCGACGCCCGGAAACCCTCCCGGGTTTTCGGCGCACCTTCCGGGAAGGTCGACTCACCCTCGGGCTCATGCTGCCGATCGAGTCCTACCGGGGTGACACCCCCACGATGGAGGGCCAACTCGAGCTGGTCCGCCGGACGGAAGAGGGTGGTTTTGCCTCGGTGTTCGTCCGCGACGTGCCGCTGCGCGACCCGGATTTCGGTGACGTCGGCCAGATCTACGACCCCTTCGTCTATCTCGGCCTGCTGCTGGGGCAGACCAGCAGCATTGCCCTGGGGACGGGTGCGATCGTCCTCCCGGTGCGCCACCCGCTGCACGTGGCCAAGGCGGTGGCCAGCATCGACCGACTCAGCGGGGGACGCTTCCTCTTCGGGGTGGCCACCGGTGACCGGGCGGTGGAGGCCCCCGCATTCGGCATCGAGCAGTCCGAACGCTCTGAGATCTTCCGCGAGAACCTGGGCGTGATCGACCACGTGTTCCGAACCTCTTTCCGGGGTGCGCGCTGGTCCCGCGGCCGGTTGTGGGAGGCGGACCTGGTGCCCAAACCCCTGGCGCAGCGCCCGCCGCTGCTGATCACCGGCTCGTGTCAACAGACCATGGCGTGGAACGCCGAGCACGGGGACGCGTGGATCACCTACCAACGTCCCCTGCCCACCCAGCAGCAGACCGTGCGGATGTGGCGCACCGCGGTCCGGGAGGTGTTCGGGGAGGGCGCCTTCAAACCCTTCGGCCAGTCCATGTCCCTCGACCTGCACGAGGACCCCGACGCACAACCCGCAAGCCTCAAATTCGGCTACCGGGTGGGGCGCAACCGGTTCATCGAACTGCTCACCGCGTTGGAGGAGATGGGCGTCCACCACGTGATCCTGGGTCTCAAGCAGGCGCGTCGGCCAGCCGCGGAGATCGTCGAGGAGCTCATCGAGCACGTGGTGCCGCACTTCCCGGCGCATGGGGCGGACGGGTGAGCAGACCCGGTGCGCATACCGGGACGAGGGTTTCTGTCATCGGTTTCAGGGGATGCGGTATCCGCTCAACCGCTACGTCCCCACCCCGTGAACGCCCATGCCCCCCACCGTGGGGACGGTGGGAGGGCATGGGCGTCGATAAGCGTGCTACTGCTTGTAGCTGACCAGGAAGTTGCCCAGTCGCTCGATGGCGTTCTCCAGCTGGGAGGCCCATGGGAGGGTGACCACCCGGAAGTGGTCCGGCTCCGGCCAGTTGAAGCCGGTGCCCTGCACCAGGAGGATCTTCTCGGAGCGCAGGATGTCGAGCATCAGTTTCGCATCGTCGTGAATCTCGTAGACGTTCGGATCCAGGCGCGGGAAGGCGTAGAGCGCACCCATCGGCTTGACGCAGCTGACGCCGGGGATCTCGTTGAGCTTCTCCCAGGCCACGTTGCGCTGGTTGAGCAGGCGGCCGTTCTCCCCGGTCAGGCCGTAGATGGACTGTCGTCCACCCAACGCCACCTGGATGGCGTGCTGGGCAGGAACGTTCGGGCACAGGCGCGTGCCGGCGAGCAGCTCGAGACCCTCGATGAAGCCGCGGGCATGTTCCTTCGGGCCGGTGAGCACCATCCAACCGGCGCGGTAGCCGGCCACCCGGTAGGCCTTGGACAGGCCGTTGTAGGTGATGGTCAGCAGGTCCGGCGCGAGGGAGGCGATGTTGATGTGCTCGGCGTCGTCGTAGAGGATCCGGTCGTAGATCTCGTCGGCCAGGATCAGCAGTTCGTGCTCGCGGGCGATGTCGACGATCTGCTGGAGGATGTGCCGCGGGTACACCGCACCGGTCGGGTTGTTCGGGTTGATCACCACGATCGCCTTGGTGTGCTCCGTGATCTTGGACCTGATGTCCTCGATCGACGGGTTCCAGTTGTCCTGTTCGTCGGCCAGGTAGTGCACCGGCTTGCCACCGGCCAGCGACGTCGCCGCGCTCCACAGCGGGTAGTCGGGGGCGGGGATGAGCACCTCGTCGCCGTCGTTGAGCAGCGCCTGGGTGGTCATGGTGATCAGTTCGGACACGCCGTTGCCCAGGAAGACGTCGTCGACGTCGAAGTCGGGGAATCCCTCGATGACCTCGTAGCGGGTGACGATGGCGCGCCGCGCCGGAATGATGCCCTTCGAGGTGGAGTAACCCTGCGAGGTGGGCAGGGCGGCGATCATGTCGCGCATGATGACGTCGGGCGCGTCGAAACCGAAGACCGCCGGGTTGCCGGTGTTCAGCTTCAGGATGTTGTGCCCGTCCAGCTCCAACCGCTCGGCCTCCGCCGCCACCGGCCCGCGGATCTCGTACAGGACGTTCTTCATCTTCTCGGACTGGTCGAACGTCCTCGGCGCGTGGCGCCGGCGGGTGGTCTGGGTCTGCTCATGGATCATGGCGATCTCGCTCATGGAGTGCATTGTGCCACTCCTGCACCGATTGAGTAAACCAGGCGCCCGTCACATTTTTGCTTATCGACGCCCGCGTGACCGCGCAGGACGGGCCCAGGAGGGGCGTGGCGGGATCCGGCGCGGGGGGCTGGCCGCAGCGCCATAACTCACTGTGAGAGCCTGTGCGGCCTGGGTTTTCCCAGGTCACCAGAAACAAGGGGGTGACATTCGCCGTCGTTCTACTTCTCCTTGCGCCGGTCAAGTGCCCGCTTCGCGAAGTCCATGGCCTCGCCGGTCAGCTCCGCGGTGCGTTCGCGGCGCTCGGCGCGCAGTTCGGCCGCCCGGATCCGGTCGGCGGACTTCAGTTCCCGGATGCGTTCCTTCTCCAGCTGTCGGGCACTGGGCACGTACCACGTATCGGGCCCGAGTTTCATGATGTAGACCATGATGAACACGATGGGGCCGATGGACAGAAGTAGCCAGGACAGCGGACTGACCGGGGCGAGCGCCACCGCCGCGACGAGGGAGGCGATGATCGACAACCCCACCACTCCGGCCTTCGGTTTCGTGCCCCGTCGGTGGGCGGCCTCAATCTCCTGCGCGCTATAGAGCTTGTCGACGACCGCCCCAGACCCCGCCTGCCGCTCAGCTGGCAGGTCCGTGAACAGCGGGGACAGCTCACCCCGCATCTGTGCCGCCGCGACCTGCTGAACGCGCTGGTCGTACTCGTCCACGGACAGCCTGCCCTCGGACAAGGCACGTCCGAGCGAGGCCATGGCAGCGGAACGCTCCGCGTCACTCAGCCGTACCTCGTCACCGCGTCCGAAATTCTGACTCATGAGCACAGTCTAACCCTGGGTCAAAAGACCGGTGAAACACCTCGTTACCGCTGCTAGGGGCTATCGGACAGGTCTTCGTCCGAGTTCTCGTCGCCTTCACCCTTCGTCTGTGGGGGAGTGGCCGCTCCGGGAGCGGGCGGCACAGAACCAGGGGCCGGGGGAACCGGCGGGATCGGCACGGAGCCACCAGGAGTCGCGGCGCCCGGGGCAGCGGCGCCGGGTGCCGCTGCCCCGGGCGCTACCGCGCCGGGCGGGCCGACCCCGGGGGCAGGCGGAACACTGGGCCTGACGGAGGATCGCGATTCGACGGCCGCCTTGCCCGGAGGTGTGGCCCCCGGGGCAGGAGGCGTGGCTGCGCCTGGAGTGGCCGCTCCGGGAGCGGGTGGCACCGGCGGCATCGCACCCGGGGCGGGAGCGACCGCAGCTGGTGGTGTTTGCGGGGCGGATCCGCCCGGAGCGGGCGGAATTACAGAACCCGGTACAGGAGTCGCCACCCCTGGGGCACCTGGTGTCGGTGGAGTCGCCGCCCCGGGTGCTGGAGGAACAGCAGCACCCGGGGCACCTGGTGCACCCGGAACCGGAGATGTTGCCGCACCCGGGGCGGGCGGAACCGCAGCGCCCGGGGCCGAAGGGGACGGGCTGGGGCCACCCGGCGCCGCAGCGCCCGGGGCTACCGCCCCCGGCGGGCTGACCCCGGGAGCAGGGGGCACGCTGGGGCTGACGGGCGGCGAGGACTCGACAACCGGTTTTCCGGGAGGCACAGCACCCGGGGCCGCTGCGCCCGGGGCAGGAGGGGTGGCCAGGCCCGGTGCGGATGGTGCGGAAGTCCCTGGAGTGGCTGCCCCCGGAGCGGGAGGAACTGGCACGCCCGGAGCACCCGGTGCCGGTGGGGTGGTTGCCCCCGGAGCGGGAGGAACTGGCGCGCCCGGAGCACCCGGGGCAGTGCCACCGGGAGCGGGCGGCGTTGATACGCCGGGTGCAGAGGGAGCTGCAAAGCCAGGGGCGTTCGGGGCACCCGGGGCCCCGGGGACTGACGGTGCGGTAGGTGTACCGGCGCTGGCTGCTGTGGAACCGGCCTTGTCGCCGTCGGTGGCCGGGGTCGGGGCAGCCTTCGGTGGCTCCGTGACCGCCTTGTCCTTCTTCTTCGGGATGACGCCCAGGTTGAGGCTGCCGCGCACCGGGGCGTCGAGGAACGTCTTCTCAGGGGCGGGCGGAAGGTCACCGTCGACGAGGACGGAGTCGCGGAGCATGCGCGCGACGTCGCGGACCTTGGGCTGCTCGGCGGCGGGGGCGTCGGAAAGCGCCTTCACACCGTTGCCGATCATGACGTTGCAGAACGGGCAACCGACGGCGATTTCCTCCGCGCCGGTGGCCATGGCCTCGGCGGAGCGGTTCTCGTTGATGCGGGTGCCGATGTTCTCCTCCATGAACATGCGGGCACCACCGGCTCCGCAGCAGAAGCCTTCGTTCTTATTGCGGTCCATCTCACGCAGTTCCATGCCGGTCACACCGAGCAGTTCGCGCGGCGGATCGAAGACCTTGTTGTGGCGGCCGAGGAAGCAGGGGTCGTGGTAGGTGATCGGCTTGCGGTTCTCCGGGCCGCGGGGGACCGGGACGATCCGCTTCTCCCGCACCAGCCGGTTGAGCAGTTGGGTGTGGTGGAAGACGTCGAAGTTGCCGCCGAAGTCAGGGTATTCGTTGCGGATGGTGTTGAAACAGTGGGGGCAGGTGGTGATGACCTTGCGCTGCCCGGCGGGCACGTTCTCGAAGACGCCGTTGAGGGTCTCGATGTTCTCGGAGGCCAACATCTGGAAGAGGAACTCGTTGCCGGCGCGGCGGGCGGGGTCACCCGTGCAGGTTTCACCCGTGGAGAGCACGGAGTACTTCACGCCGGCGGTCTGCAGCAGCTCGATGACTGCACGGGTGGTCTTGCGTCCCTCGTCATCAAACGCACCGGCGCAACCGACCCAGAAGAGGTACTCGGTGTCGGCGAAGTCGGTGACGTCCTCACCGAAGACCGGAACCTCAAGACCATCGCGGCGCGCTTCCTCGACCCAGGAGGCGCGCTCGGAGTTGTTGCGGCCCCACGGGTTGCCCTTGGATTCGAGGTTCTTGAACAACCCGGTCAGCTCGGAGGGGAACTCGGACTCGGCGAGCACCTTGAAGCGGCGCAGATCGGTGATGTGGTCGATGTGCTCGATGTCGACCGGGCACTGCTCGACGCAGGCGCCGCAGTTGGTGCAGCTCCAGATCACGTCCGGGTGGATGGGCTGTTCCTCACCGACGAGCTTGAGAACGTCAACCCCACCGTGGGAGGTGTCCGGCTCGAGTAGCGAGGGGTCCATCAGGTAGGACGCCTTGTCCAGAGCCAGGTCGCGGATATCGGTGACCACGCCCTTCGGACTCAGTGGTTTACCAGTGTTCCAGGCCGGGCACTGCTCCTGGCAACGACCGCATTCGGTACAGGTGGTCGAGTCCAGCAGCATCTTCCATGAGGCGTCGCGGATCGTGCCGACGCCG
>CAYSIP010000132.1:0-7328 GCA_964431055.1 uncultured Corynebacterium sp.
GGTCGTCGGCAAGGGACCCGGCGCCACCTCCATCCCGTTGGAGATCCCGCCCTTCACCCTCGTCGGCGCCACCACCCGCTCCGGCATGCTCACCGGCCCGCTGCGTGACCGCTTCGGCTTCACTGCCCAGATGGAGTTCTACGACGTCGACGACCTCACCCGGGTGGTCACCCGCGCCGCATCGATCCTGGAGGTGACGATCGACGCGGACGCCGCCGTGGAGATCGCCTCCCGCTCGCGCGGCACCCCGCGTATCGCCAACCGTCTGCTGCGGCGCGTGCGTGACTTCGCTGAGGTCAATGCCGACGGCCACATCACCCTGGCCGCCGCCCAGGGGGCGCTCGCCATCTTCGACGTCGACGAGCTCGGACTCGACCGGATCGACCGCGCCGTGCTCGAGGCCCTGATCAAGGGACACGGCGGTGGGCCTGTGGGCGTGAGCTCGCTCGCCATCGCCGTCGGCGAGGAATCGGCCACCGTGGAGGAGGTCTGTGAACCCTATCTCGTGAGGGCAGGACTCATCGCCCGCACCGGTCGCGGCCGGGTGGCCACCGCCGCCGCCTGGCGACACCTCGGGTTGACACCGCCGGATGGGGCGCTGGGCATGTTCTGACGGGCGTTTCCCCGGAAAAAATCGTTGACGGCGAATTAGTGGGGGATCGTGGGCGTCTGGCACACTGGTCCACCATGGACCTCCTCCTCATCATCATTCTGCTGGCCGTTTTCCTTCTCCCGTCGTTCTTCATGATGCGTTCCCAGCGCAGGCGGCAGGCCGAGATCCAGAACCTCCAGAATTCACTGGTTGTCGGCGCCCGCGTCGTCACGGCCTCCGGCGTGCACGGCACCGTCACCGCTGTCCGCGAAACCGAGGTCGACCTGGAGGTCAGCCCCGGCGTCGAGGTCACCCTGGAGAGGATCGCCATCGTGCGTCACCTCACCCCGGTCACCGGCCTGCCCGAGGCCGCCGATCAGCCCGGAGCCGTCCCGCCCGCACAGCCCGGCGCCTACGACGGTGGTTTCCAGCACCCGGAGAACCATCCCGAGAACCAGGGCTTCCCCGAGGGGCCGGTGAACCCGGAGGACCGCGACGATCAGGGTGACCAGGGGCTTCCCGGCAACCCCCGCTAGCCACCCCGCCTCCCGGATTCACCCCTGCCCCTGCGCCCCCGGTTGTCCGACGGTCAGGGTGCACCGCGCCGGCGGGGGATCCATGCCGTAGCATGACCGGATGTGCACCCGCCCTGTCGAGCGGCGGGTACCCATCGTCGAACCGCACGTCGCCCGGGCGTTGAACCGCGCGGCGACCCACCCCTGTGCCGCCGGTCCCTGCACCGCCGCGGCCGGGTGACTTCCGTCCCAGAGGAGAAACCTCATTGTCCGCTTCAACCAGACGCCCCGTTAACGGGGGCGGCCGGAGGACGTGGCCGAAACGTGCGCTGGCACTGTTCGTGCTCATCGTCGCTGTGGTCTACGCCCTCGTCTTCTTCACGGGGGACCGTTCCCTGGCGCCCCGGCTCGGCATCGACCTGCAGGGCGGCACCCGTGTGACCCTCGTCCCGCAGGGCGAGGAGCCCACCCCCGAGCAGCTCGCCCAGGCCCGCGTCATCCTGGAGAACCGTGTCAACGGCATGGGCGTCAGTGGCGCCAGCGTCGTCACCGACGGCAACACCCTGGTCATCACGGTGCCCGGTGAGGACACCGCGGAGGCCCGTGCCGTGGGCCAGACCTCCCAGTTGCTCTTCCGCCCCGTCGCCACCCCTGCCAACCCGGACCTCGCCCAGTTGCCGGGGGCGCTCGCCGACATGGCCGAGCGCTGGGTCGAGTACGGGGTTGTCACCCCCGAGCAGGCGGGGAGTTCGATCACCGTCGTCATCGACGCGCTGAACTCCCAGCAGCCGGAGGAATCCCCGGACCTGGAGGTCCCGGAGTTCGACGCCACCCCGCTTCCGGAGCCGGCGAACTCCATCGAGGCCACCGAGCGTCGCCAGGAGACCACGGAGATGCTGCGGGCGGACCGCCAGTCGGAGGACCCGGTCATCCAGTCCGCCGCCAGTACCCTGCTGCAGTGCACCGACGAGACCGACCCGCTGGCCGGTTCCGATGACCCGGCGCTGCCGCTGGTCACCTGCGAGCCGTCGACCGGGCAGGTCTACCTGCTTGATCCGGCCCCGCTGCTGACGGGCGTCGAGGATCCCGACGGCCCGCGCCTGACCGGCAACGAGATCGACACCGACCGTCCCATCACCGGTGGCTTCAACACCCAGACCGGCCAGATGGAGATCAGCTTCGCCTTCAGCACCGAGGGGGAGGTCAACGGTTCCGAGACCTGGGCGAACCTGACGCAGGAGTACCTGCAGCGGCAGATCGCCATCACCCTGGACTCCCAGATCATCTCGGCGCCCGTGATCCAGTCGGCCACCCCGGTCGGCTCGGCCACCTCCATCACCGGACAGTTCACGCAGGAAGAGGCCCAGGAGCTGGCCAACAACCTCCGCTACGGCGCCCTCCCGCTGTCGTTCGCGGGCGAGGACGGGGAGCCTGGCGGCACCACCCAGTCGGTGCCCGCCTCCCTGGGCGCCGCCTCCCTGCAGGCCGGACTGATCGCGGGTGCGGTCGGTCTGCTGCTCATCGCGGTCTTCGTGTTCGCCTACTACCGCATCTTCGGGTTCATCTCCCTGATCACGCTGATCACCGGTGGCCTGCTGGTCTACGGTTCGCTGGTTCTGCTGGGCCGCTGGATCGGGTACTCCCTGGACCTGTCGGGCATCGCCGGCCTGGTCATCGGTATCGGCGCCGCCGCCGACTCCTTCGTGGTGCTCTACGAGCGCATCAAGGATGAGGTCCGCGAGGGCCGTACCTTCCGCTCCGCCGCCCACCGCGGTTGGGACCGCGCCAAGCGCACCATCGTCACCGGCAACATGGTCACCCTCATCGGTGCGGTGGTCATCTACTTCCTGGCGGTCGGTGAAGTGCGCGGGTTCGCCTTCACCCTGGGCCTGACCACGCTCATCGACCTGCTGGTCACCTTCCTGGTCACCGCCCCGCTGATGTTGCTGGCCTCCGGCAAGCCGTTCTTCGCCAAGCCCGCCGTCAACGGCATGGGCAAGGTGTTCGAACTGGCCGCCGAGAATCGCGCGGAGCGAGCCGCCGGCCAGTCCGCCCCGGGCCGCGAACCGGTTGTCGCCGCCCCCAGCGCAACCGTCGGCGCTGGCGCGACCGCGGCGAACGCCCTGGGGGACGGACGGGCCGGAGACGCCGACGGCGTCGCCACCGAGAACAGCGAGGAGAAATAGCATGAGCTCCACCGGTACGTCACAGAAACACGGTATGTTCAGCCGCCTCTATACAGGTGAGGGCGGCGTCGACTTCATCGGCCGTTCCCGCCTCTGGTACTGGATCACCGCGGCACTCCTCGTCATCAGCATCGGCGCCATCGCCATCCGCGGTTTCGATCTCAGCATCGATTTCGAGGGTGGCACGAAGATCAACATGCCGGCCGGCGACCTCGTCGCCGAGCAGGTCGAGGAGACCTTCACCGAGGCCACCGGCGTGACCCCTGAGCTGACGCAGGTCGTCGGTTCGGGTGACACCCGCACTCTGGAGATCAACTCCGAACGACTCTCCGAGGATCAGATCGAGTCCGCCCGCCTGGCCATCTATGAGGAGTATGAGCCTCTGGACTCCCGGGGTGAACCCAGCCCCGACGCGATCGGTGACTCGACGGTCTCCGAGTCGTGGGGTTCCACGATCACCCAGCGCATGCTCCTGGCCCTGGCCGTGTTCCTGGTCCTCGTCTTCGCCTACATCTCCCTGCGCCTGGAGCGTGAGATGGCGGTCGCCGCCATGGCGGGCCTGGCCGTTGACGGTGTGGTCATCGCCGGCCTCTACGCGCTGATCGGCTTCGAAGTCTCCCCGGCCACGGTCATCGGCCTGCTCACGGTGTTGACGTTCTCGATCTACGACACCGTCATCGTCTTCGACAAGGTGCGTGAGAACACCGCCGGGGTGTTCGACAGCCGCCGCAGAACCTACGCGGAGGAGGCGAACCTGGCGGTGAACCAGACGATCATGCGGTCGATCTCCACCTCCGTGATCTCCGCGCTCCCGATCATCGCACTGATGGTGGTCGCCGTGTGGATGATGGGCGTGGGCACCCTGCGTGACCTGGCGCTCATCCAGTTCATCGGCGTCGTCGTGGGCGTGTTCTCCTCGATCTTCCTGGCCACACCGATCCTGGTGACCCTGATGAACCGCCGCCGGGACGTCAAGGAGCACAACGCTGCCGTTCAGGCATACCGCCGCGGCGGGGATTCCGCTGAGGAAGACGAGGGCGGGGAGGACGACGATCGTCCTCGGCGCACCGTCGCCACCCCGGACCCGGCCCGGGCCGGCGAGCCCGCTAAGGGCACCGCCCCCGACCTCCCGGGGGTGGGTGCGAGCTGGCGGCCTGACCGCCGCTGAGTCCCGCCCGTCAACCGGGCAACCGGCCCCGGCCCCTTCCCTCCGCCCACCGCGGATCGGAAGGGGTCGGGGTCTTTTTGGTTGCGCATCGGCGAACGTATACTGGGCGGGTCAACCTCCCGCACCTGAAGTGGCCGGGGGTCATGCAGTCACAAGGAGGGTGCACAGTGACGTCGACGACGCACGGGGGCACAGGTAGCGAACCTGCCCACCGGCCATCCCGGGTGGCCGGTCCGGTCCGTGCGGTCCTCGCGGTGCTCACCGCACTGGCGCTGGCCACCCTGACCGCCTGTTCCACCGGGCCGGCGGAGCCGGGGACGCCGGTGGCGGAGGAACAGTTCGGTTACCTCGTCAACGCCCCGCTGGAGACCACGAACGCGGCGAGCAACACCGGGTTCTCCTCGAACGCCCAGCTGCTGTCGGGGCGGTTGTACCCGGCGGTCTTCGTGCCCGGGCCCTCGGGTCAGATGATCCCCAACACCGATCTGGTGACCACCCAGGTGCTTCCTGGCGCCAACCGCCAGGTCATCTACACGCTCACCGAGCAGGCCCGGTACTCAGATGGCGCGCCGATCACCTGCACCGATTTCCTTCTCCACTACAAGGCCGGGGTGATGGACGACCTGTTCGGCTCTCATCTTCCACTGACCCGGCAGATTGAGCGCTTGGACTGCAACCCGGGGAACAAGCGCTTCACCGTGGTCTTCGAGGAGGGGGAGGGCGGTCGCTGGCGGCATCTCTTCGGCCCCGGCGCCGTCCTGCCCTCGCACGTGATCGCCAGACAGGCGGGTCTGAGCGAGAGCGAACTGGTCACCGCCCTGCAGAACGAGGACGTCGACACGCTGGCGGAGGTCGCCCGCATCTGGGGCGAGGGTTTCTCCCTGCGGGAGTTCAACCCGGAGCTGCAGGTCTCCTCCGGTCCGTTCGTCATCGACGCCGTCGGGGAGCAGGGTGAGGTCTCCCTGGTGCGCAACGACAGCTACTTCGGCGACCACGCCCGGTTGGAGCGGCTGGTGGTGTGGCCGCGCGGCGCCGATCAGGCGTCGCTGGCCGCCGAGGGCGCCCTGCGCATCGGCGACGTCCCCGACTCCACGCCCGAGTGGGTCAACCGGGACGATCCCCTCAACCCCTACGACATCGAGAGCGGGGTGGGGGACCTCACCGACTTCCTGTTGCTCGGTGACTCCGGGGTGTTCAGCTACCCGGCGGCCCGGCAGGCGTTCGCCGCCTGCGTCGACCAGCGGGCGGTCGCCGCGGCGTCGTCAAGCGTCAGTGGGGTGGAGGTGCCCGCCGTGGCGGTCCACTCCGTTCCCCACCATGACCCGCTGCGCTACCAGCTCGCCGACATCACCGATCCGCACCTGGAGGTCGACCTCGCGCGTGCCGGCGCCCTGGCCGGCACCACCGTGCGCATCGGTTATCTGGGACCCAACGAACGCAAGGCCGCGATGGTCGAGGCGGTCCGCGCCTCCTGTGAACCGGCGGGCATCACCGTCGTCGACGCCTCCGCCGAGGGCACGACCGTCGCCGACCTCTCGCGGGTGACGGTGGGGCAGTGGGGCCAGCAGCAGGTCCGGGAGGGCAGCCTCGACGCCGTCCTCATGGGCGTGGACCCCATGGCGGAGGCCGACACCGCGTCGACCCGCGCCTCGGAGGTGGAGGCGTTGCGGGAGATGGAGACCGAGCTGTGGGAGCGGGTGCCCTCGATTCCGCTCGCGGCACAGCCCCGCACGTTCGTCATTGACCGTGAGGTGGGTAACGTGGTGGTGTACACGGGACTGACCGGCATTGGCTGGAACATGGACCGATGGCAAGTGAGTAGTGAGGACAACGGTGCCGCAAGAGACCCAGAAGCGACCCAATAAATACGGTGACGCCCGGGAGGCGCTCGCCGCGAAAATCCGCTATGTTCCGGACTTCCCCGAGGAGGGGGTGCTCTTCGAGGACCTGACCCCGGTCCTCGCGGACGCCGACGCCTTCCAGATCGTCGTCGACGAGCTGTCCGAGGTCGCGGAGCGCATGGGCGCCGACCTGATCGGTGGCCTCGATGCCCGCGGTTTCCTCCTGGGTTCCGCGGTCGCCTACAACCTGGGCCTCGGTATCCTGGCGATCCGGAAGCGCGGCAAGCTCCCACCGCCGGTCCATACCCAGGAATACTCCCTCGAGTACGGCGCCGCCGCCCTCGAGATCCCGGCCGACGGCGCCCGGCTCGAGGGCCGCCGCGTCGTCCTGGTCGATGATGTGCTGGCCACCGGGGGCACGCTCGTCGCCGCCCGCAAACTTCTGGAATCCTGCGGTGCCGAGGTCGTCGGCAACGTGGTCGTTCTGGAGGTCGCCGAACTCGGCGGGCGGAAGCGGTTGACGGACGCGCCTCTGGTGGTGATCAACGAGCCTGCCATGCAGGAGTAAGCGAGGCAGACAATGACGCAGGAACGCCCCAGAACCCGTTCGACCGTCGGCGTGCGCAGCATGTCGGCCCGGCTGGCCCGGTCCCTGACGGGGGCGCGGATCAAGACGAACCCGGTGCTCGACCCGCTGCTGTCGATCCACCGCCAGTTCCACCCCAAGGCCGACGCCGAGGTGCTCGGACGCGCCTATGACACCGCGGAACGTCTCCACGAAGGGGTCCTGCGTAAATCCGGCGACCCCTACATCACCCACCCGCTGGCGGTGGCGACGATCTGTGCCGAGATCGGCATGGACACCACCACGCTGGTCGCCGCGCTCCTGCATGACACGGTCGAGGACACCGATTACGGCCTCGACCAGGTCACCGAGGAGTTCGGGGCCGAGGTCGCCCGCCTGGTCGACGTGGTCACCAAGCTGGACAAGGTCGCCCTCGGCGCCGCCGCGGAGGCCGAGACCAT
>CAYSIP010000133.1:0-7303 GCA_964431055.1 uncultured Corynebacterium sp.
GGTCCTCGAAGAGCTTCGCCATCACCCGGTGGGTGATGGTCGCGCCAACCTGGGACTTGATCTCGGCGCCGGTGATCGGCAGGCCGGCGTCGACGAATTTCTGCGCCCACTCCGGGTCGGAGGCGATGAACACCGGCAGGGCGTTGACGAACGCGACGCCCGCGTCGATGGCGGCCTGGGCGTAGAACTTGTCCGCCTGTTCGGAGCCCACCGGCAGGTAGGAGACCAGGACGTCGACCTCAGCGTCGCGGAGCGCCTGCGCGACGTCCACGGGTTGTGCCGTGGACTCCTCGATGCTGTCGCGGTAGTGGGTGCCCAGCCCATCGAGCGTGGGGCCGCGCTGGACGGTGACCCCGGTGGTCGGGACATCGGCGATCCTGATGGTGCAGTTCCGGGAGGCGTCGAGGGCCTCCGCCAGGTCCTTGCCCACCTTGGCGGCGTCCACCTCGAAGGCCGCGACGAACTCGACGTCGCTGACGTGGTATTCCCCGAAGGCCACGTGCATCAGGCCCGGCACCTTCTCATCTGTCGGGGCGTTCCGGTAGAACTCCACGCCCTGCACCAACGACGCGGCGCAGTTGCCCACGCCCGCGATCGCCACTCTGACCTTGCCCATATATCGGTTCTCTCCTCGGAGTAGATGTCGTCTCCCCCGTCGCCGCGTGCTGTTCGCGATGACGGGTGCGGTGGGGGTGGTCGTCCGGTGGAATCACCGGGCTGCCCCGCGTCCGATCCATCACCGTAAGGCGGGGACGGAAGGACGGGGCGCCAACCGGGGACCGGATCGATCAAGTAGGCGCGGGTTGATCGATCCAGAAGCATCCCGGGTGGCCGTTTTGCCATCGGGGATAGAATGTCCCCGTGGTCGTCTATCGCAACGAAATCTCCCACCGGTGGGAGCGGCACATGCTGCTCAGCCGTTGGCGCCGCGGTGCGGTGACCCGGGACGAGATCTGCGACGCCGACTTCCTGCTCGTGACCGCGGCCCGTTACCACGGGGTGCCCGCCGGCATGCCCTGTCCGATCTGCGAATCGGACGACCTGCGGGTGGTGCAGTGGATCCACGGTGAACAGCTCGGCCGGATGTCCGGGACCGCGCGCAGCACCGAGGAGATCGAGCAGATCGCCGAAACCGGCCGGGAGATGACCGTCCACACCGTGGAGGTCTGCCCCGCGTGCAAATGGAACCATCTGCTCAAGGCGGTCACCGCCGCCGCGGCGTGAGCCGCGTCCAATGCGGTTCCTTCCGCGCCGGTCAAGAAGTAGTGTGCACTGTGGTAACAGTGCCGTCAGTGATAACAGTGGGGACTAGAGGTGTCTGAAAAAAACAACGCCGCCGGCACCAAGGGTGCAGGCGGCGCAAAGGCCGGCGCGTCACGCGCCGGTTCGCGGAGGAAGAAGAGCCCCGTGCTGAAACGCTCGATCATCGGCGCCGTCGTGTTGGCGGTGCTCATCCCCCTCGCCGGGTTCCTCTTCGCCTACATCACCGTCGACGTGCCGGAGCCCGAGGAACTGACCGCCGCGCAGGTCTCCTCCATCTACGCCTCCGATGCGGAGACGGAGTTGGCCAGGGTCGTCCCGCCGGAGGGCAACCGCCGTCAGGTGCCATTGGAGGAGGTGCCCGACCACGTGCAGAACGCGGTGCTGGCGGCCGAGGACCGGGAGTTCTGGACCAACCAGGGTTTCTCGATCACCGGCTTCGGTCGTGCCGTCGTCGGCCAGATCACCGGCGACGACTCCGCCGGCGGTGGCTCCACCATCACCCAGCAGTACGTGAAGAACGCGCTGGTGGGCAACGAGCACTCCTATATCCGCAAAGCCCGGGAGCTCGTCTATGCGGTGAAGATGGCCAACGAGTGGCCCAAGGAGGACGTGCTGTCCGCCTACCTCAACACCGTCTATTTCGGCCGCAACGCCTACGGCGTGGAGGCCGCCGCCCACGCCTACTTCAACAAGTCGGTCTCCGAGCTGACGCCCGAGGAAGGTGCGGTACTGGCCGCCACCATCCAGCTGCCCAGCCAGCTGGACCCGTGGGCCAACCCGGAGGGCGCGGAGGCCCGCTGGGGTTACGTCCTCGACGGCATGGTCGACATGGGGGTGATCACGGCCGAGCAACGCGCCGGCCTGGTCTACCCCGAGACCCGTGACCCGTCCGCCTACAGCGCCTACACCGAGGCCACCGGCACCAACGGCATGATCAAGAATCACGTCATGGCTGAGCTGGCGGACATCGGCATCAGCGAGGAGGACGTCACCACCCGCGGCCTGCGCATCACCACAACCATCGACATGCAAGCCCAGAACTCCACCGTCGACGCCGTGCGCGAGAACATGTCCTCCCTCGACCCGAACTACCGGGCCGCATCCGTGTCCGTGGAGCCGGGCACCGGAGCCGTCCGCGCCTACTACGGTGGCGAGGACGCCACCGGCTGGGACTACGGCAACGCCCCCCTGCAGACCGGGTCGACCTTCAAGATCTTCGGCCTCGCGGCGGCCCTGCAGCAGGGCATCCCGCTGTCCACGATGTACAGCTCCGCGCCGGTGACCCTGCCGGGCGGGATCAACGTCGGCAACGTCGGTGGTTCCGGCTGCGGTTACTGCTCGATCGCCGAGGCCCTCAAGTTCTCCTACAACACCAGCTTCATCCGCCTGCAGAACGACCTGGAGAACGGCACCCAGGACACCGCCGACATGGCCCACGCCCTGGGCATGGCGCGCTCCCTGCCGGGCGTGCCCGAGACCCTGACCGAGAACGGTGACCAGCCCTACGAGGGCATCGTCCTCGGCCAGTACCAGTCCCGTCCGCTCGACATGGCCGTCGCCCTGGCGACCCTGACCAACCGCGGCGTGTGGCACGAGACCTACTTCGTCGAGCGCGTCGAGACGACCGGCGGTGAGGTGCTCTACGAGCACGAGCAGGGGGAGGGCGAGCGACGGGTCTCCGAGACCGTCGCCGACAACGTCCTCTACGCCATGCAGCCCATCGCCGCCTACTCCAACGGAGCGCTGGCCGGCGGCCGTCCCTCCGCCAGCAAGACCGGCACCACGCAGCTCGGCGACACCGGTTACAACCGCGACGCCTGGATGATCGGGTCCACCCCGGACCTGGCCTCCGCGGTGTGGGTCGGCGACGCCGACAGCGGCCCCATCGTCAACGAGTGGGGCGGCAACCTCTACGGCGCCAACGCTCCCACCGCCATCTGGAAAGACTCCCTCGACGGCGCCCTCGAAGGCAGGACGATCGAGTACTTCGAGGATCCGGCCCCCGTCACCTGGGGCACCGGCGGCGCGGGCAGCGCCTACATCCCGCCGGCGACCAATTACGCCCCGGCCCCGCCGGTCAACCCCGCCCCGGTCCCGGAGGTGGAGCAGCCTGAGCCGGAACCGGCGCCCGCACCCGCACCCGCGCCGGAGCCTGCACCTGAGCCGGAACCGGCGCCCGCACCCGCACCCGCGCCCGCGCCGGCCCCGAACCCGCTGCCGATTCCGCTGCCCAATGAGGGCATCGAGCTTCCGGAACTGGTACTCCCCGAAGGGTTGATCCCCTAGCAGCTCCCCGTCCCCCTGCACGGCAACGGCCCCACCTCAACGCGCTGAGGTGGGGCCGTTGCCGTGTCCGGTGAGGATGGGGGCGGCTCCCCAGGTTCCTCTGCGACGCGGGGCGGGCATGGCCTACGGTCTACAAGGGAAAAGCGGGAGAGGCAGATCCCTCCCGGCAGCACATCCCCACGTTCCGAGGAGTTCCGGCGACCGCATGAAAGCCCCCACCCGCGCCAACGATGCCCACTCCCCCGACGTCGGGCTCCACCCGGATCCGGCCCGGCGGGTGTCCCCGGCGGCCACCGAGCCCGTGGCCGCCGGGTTCATCGAATTTCTGGGTGGGCCCCTCGGCAGGTTCGCCACTGTCGGGCGGGCCCGCTGGTGGACGCCCCTGCGCACGCTGATCTTCACCGCCCTGATCTTCCTGTCCTTCGGCTTCCTGTCGAAGGCGAGCTGCCTCCGGGGTGTCCGGGGTGAGAACGGGGCGGTCAGCCTCGACTGGTCGGGGCAGGTGCAGTACACCTCCGCCTGTTACAACGACATCGTGCCGCTGTTCGCCGGCCGTGGTTTCGATTCCGCCGGTTTCCCCTACGCCTTCTCCTGGCAGGAGGACGGCCTGACCCGGTATCTGGAGTACCCGGTGCTCACCGGCCTCTTCCAGGGGCTCATGGGTTGGCTCAGCCGGATGACCTGGCCGCTTGTCGACGCCCTCCCCGGTCTCACCGTCGCCCCGGCCAGCTGGTACTTCGCCCTCACCGCCCTCGTGATGTCCGCCATGTGGGTGCTCACCATCCGCTTCGTGGCGGAGCTGGCGGGCAACCGCATCTGGGACACCGTCCTCGTGGCCGCCTCCCCCGTGATCATCGTCCACGCCTTCACCAACTGGGACATCCCCTCCATCCTGAGCGTCGCCGCCGCCCTGCTCGCCGTCAAACGCGGACATCCGCTGTGGGCGGGCGTGCTCATCGGCGCGGGCACCGCCTTCAAGCTGTGGCCGCTCTACATTCTGGGGGCCTACCTCGTGCTGGCGGTGCGTGCCGGCCGGTTCCGGCCCTTCCTCGGCATGCTCGGCACGGCCGCGGTGACGTGGCTCGTGGTCAATCTGCCGGTCATGCTCGCCTACCCGGACGCCTGGCGGGAGTTTCTGCGTCTCAACAGCGAGCGGGGCTGGGAGTGGACCACCATCTGGGCCGTCATCTCCCGCGAGAGCGGCTGGCCCGGTTTCGACTCCGGCGACGGCGCCCCCGTCATCCTGAACGCCGTGACTTTTCTTCTCTTCGCGGGAGGTTGCCTGGCGATCGCCGTCTTCGGCCTGTGGACGCAACGCCGTCCCCGCGTCGCCGAGCTGGTCTTCCTCATCGTCGCCTGCTTCCTGCTGGTCAACAAGGTGTGGTCCCCGCAGTATTCACTGTGGCTGGTAATCCCCGCGGTCCTGGCGCTCCCCCACTGGCGGCTGCTTCTGGCCTGGATGACCGTCGAACTGCTGGTGTGGCCGATGACCATGTGGCATTTGCTCGGCCCGGAGGACAATGGCGTCCCCCCGCAGTTGCTCGACATTGTGATCCTCACCCGCGACGGCCTGATCGTGGTGATGATCGTGCTGGTGGTCCGCCAGATGATGGGCCTGATTCCGGACAAGGTGCGCGACGCCCACGGAGGACGCGACCCCCTGGCGGGCCCCTTCGGAGAGGAGGACGCCTTCAGCCTCCGACGACGCGGGCTTCCTCAAGGGCGTGGACGCCACCGGAGCAAGAAGGCGCAGCAGGTCTCCCCGACCCCCGCGGTGGGGGAAGATGACTGACATGACCGCCACCATCGCCGCCATCGTCTGCGTCTTCATCGGCTTCCTGTGCATCGCGGGCGCCTTCGTGGGATTCATGTACAAGAAGCCCCCCGTGCTCATCGGTGGACTCCTCGTCGCCGCCCTCATCCTGGTGACCGTCATCCCGGTCATCCTGGCGGTCTTCCTGGGCACCTCCGCCGGCTGACCGGAGGCTCGCGCGGTGGGGGGGCGGAGGGGGCAGGAAAGCTCCTTCAGAATGAGTCGCCACCTCTGGCTGTCGCCGGGAGATTTCCCTGGCGCTGAGCACCTGCACCGGAGAGGGTGGAAACGAGGGGGAGGACGGCGGTGAGACCGACGCGGACGTCTCCGCCGGCGGGGTGGGCCGGGACGTCGATCAGTGACCTGGCCGCGGGGTCGCGCGCTGATCTCCCAGCGCATACTGCACCCTCAACCCGGCAAGAGTTCCCGCCGCACGGAAATTTCCGCTTTCTCCGCAGGTGGGGTACTTTTGAGGGGTTGCTTGACGCAACGACCCTCCTGCTGCGCCCACAAGGGGTGCGGCCGAACAACTACTAGACCACAGGAGGTGATGAGGTCCGTGCGTCACTACGAAATCATGGTCATTCTGGATCCTAGCCAGGATGAGCGCACCACAGCCCCGTCCCTGGATAAGTTCCTCGAGATCGTCCGCAAGGACAACGGCAAGGTTGTGAAGCTTGACGTGTGGGGCAAGCGTCGTCTTGCCTACCCGATCAACAAGAAGGAAGAGGGCGTCTACGCCGTCATCGAGCTCGAGTGTGAGTCGGCGACCGTGCAGGAGCTCGACCGCGTGCTGAACCTGAACGACGACGTCATGCGTACCAAGGTGCTGCGCACCGACGCCTAAGGGCGGATACTGGAGGGCGAGCGCGAGCCCGTACCCCAGAAGTGCAGGCCCGTCAGTTCAGGCAGGCTGAATCAGAAACGGCACACTCACACCGCAGATCAGGAAGGCTGGATAGCACATGGCAGGAGAGACAAACATCACGGTCGTCGGCAACGTCGTCAATGACCCCGAGCTCCGTTTCACCCCTTCGGGTGCGGCGGTCGCGAACTTTCGTGTCGCATCCACCCCCCGCCGGTACAACTCACAGACCAATTCGTGGGAAGACCAGGAGGCGCTGTTCCTGACCTGCAACGTGTGGCGCCAGGCCGCGGAGAACGTGGCTGAGTCCCTCTCCAAGGGCATGCGCGTCATCGTCACCGGCAATCTCCGTCAGCGTTCCTACCAGAACAAGGACGGTGAGAACCGGACCGTCTACGAGATCGAGGTCGACGAGGTCGGCCCCTCCCTGCGTTTCGCCAGCGCCCAGGTCAACCGCAACCCTCGTGAAGGTGGCGGAAACTTCGGTGGCGGCGGTCAGCAGGGTGGCTTCGGTGGAAACACCGGCCAGCAGGGCGGCTTCGGAGGCGGTCAGGGTGGCCAGCAGGGTGGCTTCGGTGGAAATCAGGGCACCCAGGGTGGGTTCGGCGGTAACGCCGGCAACCAGGGTGGCTTCGGTGGAAATCAGGGCACCCAGGGGAATCCGGGCAGCTCCGGTGGAAACACCGGCCAGCAGCCCTCCCAGGCCCCCGACAACGATCCGTGGAATTCCGCCCCGCCCGCCGGAGGTTTCGGCGGCGCGGCTGATGACGAGCCCCCGTTCTGATCGAGCAGATACACCATTACTTCTTTCCACAACTTCCCCCGCCCCTGAGCACACGGCCCCCGAGTGGGGGCAGGCCCCGGGCGGGGCACACAACGAAAGGCAGGGATCATGAAGCTGATCCTCACCGCAGCCGTTGACAAGCTCGGTGTCCCTGGTGACATTGTCGAGGTCAAGGACGGCTACGGACGCAACTACCTGCTTCCCCGCGGCATGGCCATTGTGGCCACCCGTGGTGCGGAGAAGCAGATCGAGGGCATCCGGCGTGCCCAGGAGGCCCGCGCAATCCGCGACC
>CAYSIP010000134.1:0-7256 GCA_964431055.1 uncultured Corynebacterium sp.
GGGCCTCGTCCTTCTCACCCTCGCCGATGACGACGACGCCGTTCATGTTCACCGAATTGATGAGCTTGCGCATCGCGTCCACTGCGGCCCCGTCACCCTCGTTCTTCATGCCGCGGCCGACCCAGCGGCCGGAGGCGAGCGCGGCGGCCTCGGTCACGCGGACGAGCTCCATCGCGAGGTTGCGGTCGGGGGACTCGGCGTGGATGTCATTCATGTGTTCTTCGGCCTCCTGGGGCGTTCGGTGCTTCAGGCTTCATGCGTGGCGTGACGCGGTTGCGCGCACGGTGGAGGGGTGGTCCACCGGCCACCCGTATATTGTCGCACTTTCGCCCGGAAATATTCGCCGCTTCCCCACCCGAAAGAGGGGAGTCGGTCACATTCGAGGTCCGGCCCCCGTCTAGGAGCAACGGGGGTGGGCATGCCATACTTAACCTGTGGCAGCAGAAGAAAAACCCAGGATCTATCAGAACGGCCGGGACATGACCTGGTCCCTGATCCTCATCATCGTGGTGATGTTGGCCTCCGTCGGCTTCACCGGTCTGTGCTCCTATAACCCCGGACGCCCGGAAGCCGGTCCCGTCCAGGAGGTCGACCCAGTGCCCTTCATGGGCATGGAGGCCCGGGCGATGAACTTCCCCGTCCGCCTGCCGGAGAACCCCGAAGGCTGGCTCCCCAACTCCGCCCGCCGCACGCAGATCAATGACACCCCCGCGCCCGTCGTGGGCTGGGTGACCGCCGACACCGGCTACATCCAGATGGTCCAGACCGGTGAGCCGCTGGATGACGCGGTGCGTGGCTACGATTCTGATCCGCGCGAGCTGTCGCATACCGAGGACATCGCCGGCGAGGAGGTCCAAGTTTACCTCTCCGACGAGTACGACGTCCGTGAACTGTGGGTGACCGATCTCGGGGATGTGCGTCTGCTGTTCAGCGGCGCCGGAACCGATGAAGAGTTCCGCACGATCATCGAGGCCGCGGTCACCTCCGACCCGCTGCCCTCCGAGGTCTGATCCGCCCGACGCCCATCCGTCTCGTCTAGTCCCGGCTGCGATCCACGCACCCTGAGAAAAGGACGGGACAGATGAGTTCCACAGCCGATCGCCGGGTGTCCTCGGTCATGCCCGGACAGCTGCCGGCGGAGTCGGCGCGCCGCACCGTCTACTCCTACGGGGTGCTGGCCGGAGACCCCCTCCACATCTCCGGCATGGTCTCCTTCGACGCTGACGCCAACATCGTCGGCGAGGGCGACATTGCGGCCCAGACCGAACAGGTCTTCCAGAACATGAGGGCCGTCGCGGAGGAGGCGGGCGGAACGATGGATGACATCGTCTCCACCACGGCCTACCTCACGGACGTCACGGACTCCCCCGTGGTCAACGAGGCGCGGGCCCGCCATTTCACCGGGACCGTGCTGCCCACCCACACCGTCGTCGGCGTGGCGGCGCTGGCGCGGCCGCAGTTCCTCGTCGAGATTGCCGCAGTGGCCTGGCTGGGCTGACGACCCGGGGCGGTTACTGGTTCTCGGCGGTGTTGCCGAGGGCCTGCTCCACGCGCCGGGCCGCACCTGCCAGGTGCTCCTCGCAGCGACGGGCCAGAGCTTCGCCGCGTTCCCAGTAATTCAGCGATTCGTCGAGGCTCATCTGCCCGAGCTCGAGGATCTTCACGATCTCGACGAGCTCGTCGCGGGCCTGCTCATAGGACAGGGACTCGACCGCCGGAAAGGCGTTGTCGCCGGCCTGTCCGCCGCCCACCACATTATCGTTCATCATTCCTCTGAAATCCTTCCTGGTCCGGCGCTAGTTGGCCGGGGTCGTGGACATGCCGGCGGCGGTGATGGAACCGTCGGCGACGCGGATGCGCAGCTGGCTACCTGGCGGGGCGTGGTCGATGCTGGTGACCACCGATGGCTCGGTCCCGTCCCGGGGGACGACCTGCACCACCGCATACCCCCGTGCCAGCGTGGCGGACGGGCCCAGCGCCGAGACCTGCGCGCGCAACCCCGCGACGCGGGACTGCTCCTGCTGGAGCAGATGCTGGACGTCACGGCGGATCAGCGCCACTCCACGTTGGAGCTCTTCGCGACGGCGCGTGATCGACGTCATCGGATCGGCCAGCACGGGGCGCGAGCGCACCGACGCCAGCCCCTGTCGCTCGCGCTGCACCCAGCCGCGCAGGGCGGCGGCCATCCGCGACCGGGCCTCGGCGAGGAGGGCGCGTTCCTCGTTGACGTCCGGGACGACCCGCTTGGCGGCGTCTGTCGGGGTGGCCGCCCGCAGGTCCGCCACGTTGTCCAGCACGGGGCTGTCCGGTTCGTGCCCGATGGCGGAGACCACCGGGGTATTCGCCGCCGCAACGGCCCGCTGCAGCGACTCCTCCGAGAACGGCAGCAGATCTTCGACCGAGCCCCCGCCGCGGGCGATGATGATGACGTCGACGGACGGGTCGTCGTCAAGCGACTGCAGCGCCTCGACGACTTCGGGCACGGCGTTGGCGCCCTGCACCGCGGTGTTGATCACCCGGAAATCGACGGCCGGCCAACGGTCACGGGCCACCGACAACACATCGCGTTCGGCGGCCGAGCCACGCCCGGTGATCAGACCGACCCGGTTGGGAAGGTAGGGCAGCCGCTTCTTGCGGGCGGGGTCGAACAACCCCTCGGAGGCTAACTGCTTGCGCAGCATCTCGATGCGTGCGAGCAGCTCGCCGACGCCCACATGACGGATCTCGGTGACCCACAGGGAGAAGGAACCGCGACCCTCGTAGAAGGCGGGCTTGCCGTGCACCACGACCCGGTCGCCGTCGCGCAGGGGGCTGGGGGAGGAGCGCAGCAGTTCCGTGGGGCAGGTCAGCTGGACCGACTTCTCGGTCTCCGTGTCCCGCAACGTCAGATAGCTGAGCTTCCAGTTGGGTTTGGCGTTGATCTGGGTGAGTTGCCCCTCCACCCACAGGTACCCGAGGCGCTGGATCCACCCCTTGACTTTCGCGTTGAGCTCCCGAACGGGCCACGGGGCCTCGGGCGTGCTCGCCGGTTGTGTCACTGGGTGACCTACCTCTCCGCTGGTTATGGGGGACAACGTAACGCACCAAGTCTATGCTTTTAGACTTTGCTTGGATACGCTGGGTTCCATGACTGTTGCTGAAAAGAAGGTTCTCCTGGCGGCTCCGCGTGGTTACTGCGCCGGCGTCGACCGTGCCGTGGAGACTGTGGAGAAGGCGCTGGAGAAGTACGGCGCCCCCGTCTACGTGCGCAAGGAGATCGTCCATAACCGTTATGTGGTCGACACCCTCGCCGAACGCGGCGCTGTCTTCGTGGAGGAGACCGAAGAGGTCCCGGAGGGAGCCCACCTGGTGTTCTCCGCTCACGGCGTCTCCCCGGCCGTGCACGCCTCAGCTCAGGCCTTGAACCTCAACACGCTGGACGCCACCTGCCCCCTGGTCACCAAGGTGCACAAGGAGGCCATCCGCTACGACCGCGACGGCTACCACATCCTCTTCATCGGGCACGAGGGCCACGAGGAGGTCGAGGGCACCATGGGTGAGGCCCCCGACGTCACCTACCTGGTCGACGGCCTCGAGGGCGTCGACCAGCTGCCGGACTTCCTGGCCGACGAGAAGCTGATCTGGTTGTCCCAGACGACCCTGTCCGTCGACGAGACGATGGAGATCGTCGCCAAGCTGCGCGAGAAGTTCCCCCACATGGAGAACCCGCCGTCCGACGACATCTGCTACGCCACCCAGAACCGTCAGGTGGCCGTCAAGGCGATCGCCGAGCGTTGCGACCTGATGATCGTGGTCGGTTCCCAGAACTCCTCGAACTCCAAGCGACTCGTCGAGGTTGCCCTCGATGCGGGCGCCGATGCCTCCCACCTCATCGACTACGCCCACCAGATCGACGACGCCTGGTTCGAGGGGGTCGGGACCGTTGGAGTGACCTCCGGCGCTTCCGTCCCGGAGATTCTGGTGCAGGAAGTGCTGAAGTACCTGGACGAGCGCGGTTACAGCTCCGTCGAGGAAGTCACCACCGCCAGCGAGAAGATCGTCTTCTCTCTGCCGCGGGTGCTGCGCC
Organism: uncultured Corynebacterium sp.; assembly: GCA_964431055.1. GTDB lineage: Bacteria > Actinomycetota > Actinomycetes > Mycobacteriales > Mycobacteriaceae > Corynebacterium. The sequence continues at coordinate 4,067 of CAYSIP010000134.1, forward strand.
CGGCACGTACCTAGCAGGTCCGCGCCCCGACAGCGTGACAACGGCCCCCACTTCCCGGTTCATCAACCGGAAGGTCGGGGCCGTTGTCACGCGGTGAAGAGGTCGGGCTCACTGGCCCCCGTACAGATCCTCATCCAGGGACCGGCGGCGTGGGCGGGTCCGCGGACGCGGTTCGGCGGGGGCTGCGGGACCGTCATCGGGGCGGTGAGGAGCGGTCGGCTGTGCCGGAGGCCGTACCTGACGGGATCGACGGTCCTCCGCCCGCGGACGCGGAATCTCGGTGGGTTCGTCTGCGCGGCGGCGGTTGCGCTCCAGCAGTTCATCCACGGTGACCTGGTTCGTGCGGCGTCGGGCACGGGAAGCGGTGGCGCGGTTACGGCGGTCGTTCTCCGCATCCCGGCGTCGCGTGCGCTGGGCCGCCCGATCCCGCACGCGACCGGAGCGTTTCAACAGCCCCAGTCGCAGAACCGCGATCATCGCCGCGCCGGCGGTGACGGAGAACAGGACCGGGAAGAACTCCACCAGCGGATAGATGGCGGTGATCACCGTGGTCGTCGAGAAGGCGGGGGCCCCGTCGGCCGCGAGGGACCGCCCCACCGACCAGGCGGTGATCACCGTCATGATCGCAAAGAGCACCGGCATCGACGCCACGGTGAGAAACAGGCCCTTCGGCTCGGTCAGCAGTGCGACGGTGATGCCGGTGAGAACGAAGCACACGAGGAAGGGCAGGCCGATCTGCTGAACGCTCAGGCTGATCAGTAGGCCGGTGACCAGTGCCGCCAGGATGATGGCGATACCTGACCAGGTCGGCAGCCCGGTGAAAGCCGTTGACCGCCGCCTACTGCTCTTCGGGGACATGTGTGACACAACGGTTCATCTTAGCGTCGCTGATTCCGAAGCAGACGAAGGCATGACCGACGAGGGGTGGGCGGCGTCACCGCCGACGCAGGAAACTGAACATCCGGTCGATGGCGGAATTGCTCAATCCACGCAGGTCCTGCCCCGTTCCGCGTGGTCGGCGAGGGCGACGGACGCGGGTTCGGGAGTCCCCCGGGCTGGTGGAGTCATCCCCGGTCTTCCGCCGGTCCGTGCGGTCCGGGCCCGGCACATCCTCTTCCTCCGTCGCGTCGACGAAGATGATCGAGTTGCGCATCCGTTCGCGCATCCGCCGGCCCTTCTCCTCGGCATAGCGCCCCGTCGTTGCGCCGGTGGGGGTCACGAAGACGAGATCGTCGGTGGTCTTCTCCCCGGACTCCAGAGCGATCATGTCCTGCAGGTAGCGGAAGCCGACGGCGATCATGGCGGCCACCGGCACGGCGAGGAACGCGCCGATAATGCCGAAGAGCCCGCCGCCGATGGTCACGGAGACGAGCACGATCACCGGGTGCAGGTTCATTGCGCGCGACTGCAGGAAGGGGGAGAGGATGTTGCCCTCGAGCTGCTGGACCGCCAGCACCAGGATGAGCACCAGGACCGCCTCGCTGAAGCCGAGGGAGACCAGGGCCACGAGCACGGACAGGGCGCCGGCCACAATCGCACCGACGTAGGGGATGAACCCGGCGATGAAGGTGATCACGGCCAGCGGCAGGGCCAGGGGAACCCCGATCAGCACCAGACCGACGCCGATGAAGAGGGCGTCGATGAAGGAGACCAGCGCCTGGGCGCGGATGAATCCCCCCAGGGTGCTCCAGGCGCGGGTGAGCACCTCCGTCAGGTGGGAGCCGACGCGACGGCCGGTCACCGACCGAACCCACGGTAGGAACCGGTGACCGTCCTTGAGGAAGAAGAACGTCAGCACCAGCACGATGCCGAGGGTGACGATGATGGAGGTGGCGGTTCCGATGCCGGAGAAGATGCCACCGGCGATGGCACCCGCCTGTTCCTGCAGCCAGGCCGCCGCCTCATTGACCAGTTCATCCAGATCCTCGCCGTTGAGGTTCAACGGCGGCCCCTCCAGCCACAGCTGCAGCTGCTGGATCCCCGTGACGGCCTGGAGCGCCAGGGTCTGTGACTGCCGGGCGATGTCGGGAGCGATGAAGACGAACAACCCGACGATGAGCGCGAGTGTCCCCAGCAGCGTGATGACCGCCGCCAACGCCCCTGGCACCTTGCGCCGGCGCAGCCAGGTCACCGGTGGGGCGAGCACCGTGCACACGATGATCGCCAGGATGACCGGAAGCACACCCTGCCAGAACTGCTTGAGCAGATACCAGCTGACGTAGGTCGCGGCGGCGATGATGAGCAGGCGCAGGGACCACATGGCCACTGCCTTCAACCATTCCGCGATGACCACGGAGCGGTCCACCTGGTCTACCCGGGGCTCCGGGTTGAGGTCATCGAAGGTGCGGGCGGCCGCGATGGTCTCCGGATCGGGATCCGTGGCCGACGGGATCTGGGCGGCCCCGTCGCCTGCGGACGGGTTCTCTGCGGAGGCACTCACGCCTCCCATAGTGCCTGATTTCCGACGTCCCGTGAGTACCGGCACGACCCCCGGGGGCCGTCAGGCACGAAGGAAATGGCAGGTTGCTAGGATCAGTGTCCGTGAGCCTTACTCTTGGAATCGTCGGTCTGCCCAATGTTGGCAAGTCCACCCTGTTCAACGCGTTGACCCGCAATGACGTGCTGGCCGCGAACTACCCCTTCGCAACCATCGAGCCGAACATCGGCGTCGTCGAGCTTCCCGACGCCCGCCTGAACCGCCTGGCCGAGATCTTCGGCTCCGAGCGGATCCTGCCGGCCACCGTCTCCTTCGTGGACATCGCGGGCATCGTCAAGGGCGCCTCCGAGGGTGAGGGAATGGGCAACGCTTTCCTGTCCAACATCCGCGAGTCCGACGCCATCTGCCAGGTCGTGCGCGCCTTCTCCGACGACAACGTCATCCACGTCGACGGTGTCGTCGACCCGTCCACCGACATCTCGGTGATCAACACCGAGCTGATTCTGGCGGACCTGCAGACCATTGAGAAGGCGCTGCCGCGTCTGGAGAAGGACGCCCGCAAGGACAAGTCCCTGACCGAGACGGTCGACGAGGTCAAGAAGGCACTGGTCGTCCTCGAGGACGACCGCACCCTGTTCTCCGCGGCCAAGACCGGTGAGATCGATCTCGGGCTCGTGCGTGAGCTGCACCTGATGACCGCCAAGCCCTTCCTCTACGTCTTCAACTCCGATGAAGAGGTGCTCACCGACGAGG
>CAYSIP010000135.1:0-4117 GCA_964431055.1 uncultured Corynebacterium sp.
AGCACGAGCTGGCCGACCAGCTTGGCGGTCTTGTTCAGGCCCAGGTTGCGGGCCTTGAACAGCTTGATGAAGTCGTCGGCGAAACCGAGGGCGCCCAGGCCGAGGGTCAGGCCCAGGACCAGGAGGCCGGAGACGGTGAACCCGCCGACCCCGGTGACCATGCCGTAAATGCCGCAGACGACGTAGGCCACGGTGACGCCGGCGATGATGGAGATGCCACCCATGGTCGGGGTCCCACGCTTGCGCAGGTGGGACTTCGGGCCGTCCTCGCGGATCTCCTGCCCGATGCCCTCGGCGGAGAACCACCGGATGAGCAGCGGGGTGGTGAAGATGGCGACGAGGAAGCTCACGATTCCTGCGATGATGATCTGGGTCACTGCTTGTTCGGCCTGCTCTCCGTGCTTCCTGAGCTGTCTGCTGTTGGTGCTGTCACTTGCTCGCGTCCTCCCGGGTTACCGTCGGTCTTGGCTGAGCAGCGACTCGGCCACGCGCCACAGTCCCTGCCCGTTGGAGGCCTTGACGAGGACGACGTCCCCGGATGGGGTGTCCCCGCCGGCGGGCCGGGTGGACAGGATGCCGTTGACCAGGTTGACGGCCTCGTCGACGTCGGCTGCGATCCCAGTAGTTATACCCCGCTTCGTGGCTTCGGTGGCCATGGCGCGGCAGTTGTCCCCGACACCGACCGCGATGAGGTGGTCGATGTGGTGGCGGTCGAGTTCCTTGCCGACGTCGCGGTGGGCGCGGGAGGCGTCGTCACCCAACTCGCCCATCTCGCCGAGGACGGCGATGGAGCGGGCCTCGGGCCGCGCCGAGGCGGTGTAGGCGAGCGCCGCGATGCCGGCCCGCATCGAATCGGGGTTGGCGTTGTAGGCGTCGTTGATGACGGTCACGCCGTCGGGGCGGGTGCGCACGTCCATGCGGTGGGCGGAGGCGTTCTCGTGTCCACCCAGCCCGGCGGCGGCCTGCTGCGGGCTCAACCCCGACTCGATGCCGACGGCCGCTGCGGCCAGGGCGTTGGAGACCTGGTGGGCGCCGAAGACCTGCAGGCGCACCGGCACGGGGTCGTGCCCGGGGCTGTGCAGGGTGAAGGCGGGGCGGGCGATGTCGTCGAGACGGACGTCGGTCGCGCGGTAGCTCGCCCCGGAGGCCGGCGGGCTGGCCGCCGAGTAGGTGACCACCCTGGCCGTGGTCCGGCCCGCCATGGCTGCGACGAAGGGGTCGTCCGCGTTGAGCACGGCCACTCCCCCGTCAGCGGCGGACGGAAGCGCCTCGACGAGCTCGCCCTTGGCCTTGGCGATGTTCTCCCGGGAACCGAATTCGCCGAGGTGGGCGGAGCCGACGTTGAGGACCACGCCGATACGCGGCGGGGCGATCGAGGCCAGATGCGCGATGTGGCCGATGCCGCGGGCGGAGAGCTCCGAGACCAGGTGACGGGTATTCCGGTCGCAGCGCAGTGCGGTATAGGGGTGGCCGAGCTCGTTGTTGAAGGAACCGGGCGGCGCGACGGTCTCACCGGCGGTGCGCAGCACCGAGGCGATGAGATCCTTGGTGGAGGTCTTACCGGCCGACCCGGTCACCCCCACCACGGTCAAGCCACTGTCCTGGACCAGGCGGGTGATCACGGTGTGGGCGAGCGTCGACAGGGCCTCCACGACGGCGGCGGCCGAACCGTCCGCGTCGTGGGCCCACAGGTCGGCGTTGTCGTCCTCGCGGCGGGTGGTCGCGGGCGGCGCCACGATGGCGGGCACGCCCACGGGGCGGGCGGCGAGCACCGCCACCGCGCCGTTGGCGATCGCGGTGGCGGCGTAGTCATGCCCGTCCACCCGCGCGCCCGGCAGGGCGATGAACAGGCCACCGGGGACGAGTTTGCGGGAATCGAACTCCGCGAACCCGGTCACGGTCGCCTGCGGATCCTCCACGCCGTGGAGGGCGCCGCCGGTGATCTCGGCGATCTCCGCCAGTGTCAGGGGGATCATGCCCGCTCCTTTCCGCCTGAATGGCTGTACCCGGCGTGTGCCCCGCGCGCCGCCAGGGCGCGGTGGACCTCCTCGCGGTCGTCGAAATGGTGGTCGACCCCGGCGATGAGCTGGCCGACCTCATGGCCCTTGCCCGCGACGACGACGGCGTCACCGGCGCCTGCCCAGTTGATCAGGGCGTCGATGGCCTCGGCGCGGTCGGCGATCTCGCGGACCTCCGCCCCCGTCCCGGCGGCGGTCTCCCGCGCACCCGCCAGGACGGCCGCGCGGATGGTGGCCGGATCCTCGCTGCGGGGGTTGTCGTCGGTGACGATGACCAGCTCGGCGCGGGCGGCGGCCTCCGAACCCATCAGGGGGCGCTTCGAGGCGTCGCGGTCGCCACCGGCGCCGACGATCACCCCGAGCCGGCCGCTGATCTGACCGCGGAGGGTGTCGAGCACCGCGGCGACGGCCGCGGGCTTGTGGGCGTAGTCGACGACGGCGAGGAAGTCCTGGCCGGCGTCGATGCGTTCCATGCGACCCGGCACCGCGACAGCGCCGAAGCCGGTGACGAAGGTCGCGACGTCCGTGCCGGCGGCCCAGGCCATGGCGGTGGCCAGGGCCGCGTTGGCGATGTTGAAGTCACCGGGCAGCGGCAGATCGGCCTCCAGCTGCCCGTCGGGCAGGTCGAGGCGGATCCGCTGGGCTCCGGTGGCGTCCTGGTCGATCTGACGGGCGCGCACGGTGGCTGAGTCGCTCCCGTGGGTGGACACCGTCACCGCCTCGCCCGACAGCTCCGCCATGCGCACCCCCCACTCGTCGTCGACGCAGACGACCCGGCGGCGGGCGGACAGCGGCGAGTCCGGGCGGAAGAACAGGGCCTTGGCCGCGAAGTAGTCCTCCATCGTCGGGTGGAAGTCCAGGTGGTCCTGGGAGAGGTTCGTGAACCCGGCGACGGCGAATTCGGTGCCGGCGGTGCGCCCGAGTTCCAGGGCGTGGGAGGAGACCTCCATGACGACGTGGCTGACTCCGGCGTCGAGCATGCGGGCGAACAACGCCTGCAGGGTGGTCGCCTCCGGGGTGGTCAGCTTCGTGGGCACGGCCTCACCGTCAATGCGGGTGCCGGTGGTGCCGATGAGCCCGACGCGGTGGCCGGCGGCCATCAGCCCGGCCTCCAGGAGGTAGCTGGTGGTGGTCTTGCCGGAGGTGCCGGTGACCCCGATGACCGTCAGCTCCCGCGAGGGGTGTCCATGAATCTCGGCGGCGACCGGTCCCAGCACGGCACGGACGTCGTCGACCACGAGCACGGGCCGGGTCTCGCCCGCGGCCAGGAGGATCTCCAGGCCGGCGTCGTCGGTGAGGACCGCGGCGGCCGGGGTCTCCGGGGCGTAGGTCGCACCGTGGACGCGGGTGCCGGGCACCGCCGCGAACAGCGCGCCCTCCGCCAGTTCGGCGGAGTTGAGGTCGATCGACGGGATCGTCAGATCGGCCGCGCCCCTGTCGGGACTGGTGTGGACGAGGCGGGCACCGGCCAGGTGGGCCAGGTGGGTGAGCGTGGGGGCCACGGTCTTCCTCCGGTAGTCGGGTTACGGGGCCTGGAGGATCAGCTGACCCTCCATGGGCGGGGACGGCGGGATGTTGTCTCGGTTGAGCAGCCAGGAGGCTATCTCATGGAAAATGGGGTCGGCGGACTGGCCCCCTCCACCGCCGTCCATGACGCCGCGCTGCGGCTCATCGACCATGACGGCCACGACGAAGCGCGGGTCATCGGCGGGGGCGACGCCGGCGAAGGTCACCCAGTACTGGCTGTTCGAGTAGGCGCCCGTGTCCGGGTCCACCTTCTGGGCGGTGCCGGTCTTTCCGGAGGTCTGGTAGCCCTCGATCCCGGCATTCGGGGCGGTGCCGGACTGTACGCCGGACGGATCCACCTGGGTGGTCGCGCGGAACATGTCAATCGTCGCCTCGGCGGTCTCCTCACTGACCACCCGGGTCCGCTCCGGCTCGGCCTCCTCCCGGACGCCGCCGTCCGGACCGGTGACCTCGTTGAGGATGCGCGGCTCGATCCGCTCGCCACCGTTGGCCAGGGCCTGGTAGACGCTGGCCATCTGCAGGGTCGTCCAGCTCATGCCCTGGCCGATCGGCAGGTTGGCGAAGGTGCCGCC
>CAYSIP010000135.1:4217-7254 GCA_964431055.1 uncultured Corynebacterium sp.
GCAGGGTCGTCCAGCTCATGCCCTGGCCGATCGGCAGGTTGGCGAAGGTGCCGCCCGACCACTGCTCCAGCGGGGGCAGCAGGCCGGAGGATTCGTTGGGCAGTTCGATGCCGGTGGTCCGGCCGATGCCGAACCGGTCCAGGTACTCGGCGAAGGTCTCTTCGCCGAGCCGGTCGGCGAGCATGAGCGTGCCCACGTTGGAGGACTTACCGAACACTCCGGTGGTGGTGTACGGGACCACCCCGTGCTCCCAGGCGTCGCGGACGGTCACTCCCGCCATGTCGATGGAACCGGGCACCTGGAGCACCTCGTCCGGGGTGGTCACCCCTTCCTCCAGGGCGGCGGCCGCGGTGATGATCTTGGCCACCGACCCCGGTTCGTAGGGGTGCGAGATGGACTGGTTCTCGAAGTCCTTCCCCCGTTCCAGCTGGGCCGCGATGTCCTCGTTCGGATCGATCGTGTCGGTGTTGGCCATCGCCAGCACCTCACCGGTGGCCACGTCGAGCACGACGGCCTCGGCGGACTTCGCCAGCGAGTTGGCCTTGGCCTGCTCCAGCTGCTGCTGGACGAAGGTCTGCAGATCCAGGTCCAGGGTCAGCTCGACGTCCGCGCCGTCGACGGCGGGAACCACGTCCCGCAGGGTGCCCGGGATGACCTGGCCGGTGGTGGACACGTCCTCCGTGGACCGGCCGTTGATGCCGGAGAGCACGGAGTCACCCGAGGCCTCAAGTCCGAACTGGCCCTGGCCGTCCATGGACACCTTGCCGATGACGTTCTCGGCGATCGCCCCGTTGGGGTACTGGCGGATGTCCTGGTGATCGGCGGCCACACCGTGGAATTCCGCGGCGATCTCGGCGGCGACGTCCGGGTCGACGTTGCGCACCAGCACCTCGTAGTGGGTGTCGGCGTGCAGCTTGTCGAGGATCTCCTCGGAGTCCACCTCGTCGGTGGTCGCTCCGGACCCCTCGATCATCCGCGGTATCTCCTCCGCCATGGTCTCGAAGATCGCCTCGACGCGCTCATCGAGTGCGGCGTTGATCTCCGTCTCGCTCATGCCGTCCTGTTCGCCGGCAACGCGCATCTCCAGGTCCTGCTGCTGACGCAGCTCGTCACGCAGGAGGATCGGGGAGACGGTCAGGCTGCGGGCCTGCATCGTGTAGGCCAGCTGGTTGCCCTCCCGGTCGGTGATCTCGCCCCGGCGGGCCGGTTCGACGTAGATGCGGGCGCGCTGCTCCTGCGCCTGGGCGGCCAGTTCCGGCCCCCACACGATCTGCACCCAGGCCAGTCGGCCGGCGAGGACGAGGGAGAGCACGACGAAGATGCTGATGATCAGGCGCAGGCGGCGCGACATGACGTCGCGCTGCGGCCGGGTCCGGACCGCACCGGTGGAACCGGCGGCGGGACGGGGGCGCTGCTGGGTCGCGCGGGCGTCGACGCGCTGTTGCCGACGGCTGGTGGTGCGTTCCGCCTGCCCGCTCTTCATGCGGGGCGCCCCGGACGGCGAACGGCGGGACGGGTTGACCCGTCCCGCTGACCGTCGTCCACCTCGGGAGTCCGGTGGTGTCACTGCCCGTTCTCACCTGCCTGGACGTCAGGGGCGGCTTCGGCGGCGGCCTGGTTCGGGACATTGGGGACGTACGGGGCCAGGGCGGGCTCGGGGATGACCGGCGCGGGAGCGGGCGCGGCGTCCTGGAGGCGGCGGCCCTCGGGCAGTGCTTCGAGGTTGTCGGTCAGTTCCTCGGTGGCGCGGGGGTCACTGGAGGCCTGGCCCGGTCGGATCGGCTGTCCGTTGAGGTCGATGATGGGGCGGGTCGCCGGATCCGCGGCGCGTTCCTCGACGACCTCGCCGTTCTCCCTCACCTCGAGGATGCCCGGCTGGGTGGGTAGGGCCATGCCCATCTCCCCGGCCCGGCGCGCGATCTCCGCCGAGGAACGGATGTTCTCCAGGTCGCGGTTGAGGGTCTCGATCTCGTTGGACAGCTGCTGCTCCTGGGAGAGGAGCTGCTGGATCTGGAAGGTCTGCTGGGTCGACACACCGGAGAGCCACATCGCGATCGCCACACCGGAGATCAGGAGACCGATGGCCGCGGCGCCGAGCTTGGCCAGCAACGTGGTTCGCCGGGTGGTGACCACGCGGCGGCCGCGGACGGACACGACCTGCTTGGAGCCCAGGCGACGCTGATAGGGGCGGCGCGTCGGGGTCTGCGGCTGGTGCGGTACCCGGGTGCGGGTACGGGTCGGCGTTTCCTCCCGGGTGCGGGTGAGCACGGCCGTGGAGCCGGTGGTGAAGTCGCGGCTGACGCCCATGGTGCGCTGTCCCTTGCGGTCGGTGCGGTCGGCGGTCGATCTCGCCGTGGTGCGGGTGGTCGGGGTGGTCACAGGGGGGCCTCCTCGGGATCGGGCAGCTTCTCGATGGCGCGCACCCGCACGGGGGCTGCACGTGGGTTGTCGGCGATCTCGGACTCGGTGGCCTTCTCCGCGCCACGGGTGACGGTGGCGAAGCGGGGGGCGGTGCCCGGCAGATCGACGGGCAGGCCGAGCGGGGTCCTGGATGCGGTCATCTCGGCGAATGCCTGCTTGACGATCCGGTCCTCCAGGGACTGGTAGCTCATGAACACCGCCCGGCCGCCGACCGCGAGCGCGTCCGCGATCACGGGGATGACGCGTTCGATGGAGTCGAGCTCGCCGTTGACCTCGATGCGCAGCGCCTGGAAGGTGCGCTTGGCCGGGTGGCCTCCGGTGCGCCGGGTGGCGGCGGGGATGGTGTCGTAGAGCAGCTCCACGAGCCGGGCGGAGGTGGTGAAGGGTTCCTTCTCCCGTTCGCGCAGCACCGCGGAGGCGATCTTGCCGGCGAATCGCTCGTCGCCGTAGGTCTTGAGGATGCGTGCCAGCTCGCCGTGACCGTAGGTGTTGAGGACGTCCGCCGCGGTGATGCCGCGGGTGGGGTCCATGCGCATGTCCAGGGGCGCGTCGGTGCGGTAGGCGAAGCCGCGGTCGACCTGGTCGAGCTGCATGGAGGACACGCCGAGGTCGAACA
>CAYSIP010000136.1:0-7225 GCA_964431055.1 uncultured Corynebacterium sp.
GGCCATCGCGTCCTCCTTCATGTCGGTGGCGATGACGGTGGCGCCGGTCAGGGCCTTGAGGATCTGCACACCGATCAGGCCCAGACCGCCCAGGCCGATGACCAGGGCGTATTTTCCGCCGCCGTTGAGGTGCGGCAGGGCCAGCTTGATGGCGTGGTAGGGGGTCAGGCCGGCGTCCGACAGCGGGGCGGCGTGGACCGGATCCGCATCACCCAGGGGGATGAGGTTACGGGCGGGGACGACCACGTAGTCAGCGACGCCGCCGTCACGCCCCAGGCCGATGCCGGCGTACGGCATCTTCGCGGCGTTCTCGCAGTAGGTGTCCTGGCCGCGGGTGCAGGCACGGCAGTGGCCACAGCCGACGGGACCGTAGACCAGGTGGGCGGAACCGATCTCGACGCCCTTGACCCCCGGGCCGAGCTCCTCCACCCAGCCGGAGTTCTCGTGGCCCAGGGTGAACTCCGGATCCATCTGCGGGTTCAGGCCGGGCTCGAACTCGTGGAAGATCGCCACGTCGGAGTGGCAGAGGCCGGCGCCGGCGACCTTGAGCAGGACTTCACCGGGTCCCGGGGTGGGCTTCTCGACCTCCTTCAGGGAAGGAAAAGTTTTGTAGGCGGTGTGTCGGATTGCGCGCATGATGTCTCCTCATCGTTGGGCTCAAAGGGGCTGGCCCGGACAGATGGAACGGCGGGCCGACCCTGCCTCCGAGTCTAGGTCCGATCGGGCAGATCCGCCGGGGCGAAGGTGTGGTGCTGGGCCTGATTGGTTGGGGATCTTTCCGGTCGGGGTGGTGTCGCGTGGAAACGCATACCGGGTTGGGCCGTTTCATCGACGCAATCATGGTGGGCGGGATGCGTTTCAGCCTGGCGTGGTGCGCCACCCGGGGCTTGTCCCCCGCCGCCGCACGGCAGCGATGTCGAGGCAGCATCCCGTCACCCGGCCATCGCGGCCAGCTCGATTCATGTCCCGGCACTGCGTATGGTTCTACAGGCCGCTCCAGCCCCGGTGCGGTGACCCGTTATTCTCCCGAGGAGTTTGAAAGTGCTTTCCCGAAAACTGTTCTCGGTGCTGGCCACCGGCGCCGCCCTGGCCGCGCTCACCATCTCGACCCCCCTGGCCGGCGCCTCGGAGACGGTGGCCGAGCAGACCGCCCAGGAGATCGCCGACACGCAGCCGTTCACCTACCCCTCGTACTACCTCCTCGCGGGCGACACCGACACCTTCGCCCCGTTGAGGGACGAGCTTCCGGCCGGGACCACCCTGGCGCTCGAGGAGGGCTCCGCCCTCGAGGCGCTCCGCGCGGACGGATGGGCCATCTCCGTCACCGACAACCTCCTGTCCGTGACCGCGCCGTGCGACGGCGAGGGCGATTACCGGATTCCCGTCATCGTCACCTCCCCCGATCAGTCCACCCAGGCTGCCTCCGTGGGCATCTTCGTGGACTACCTCGTGGATCCGTTCACCAGCTCCCTGGTCCCCGGCGGGATCGGGTGCCAGCTCTCCAAGGCACTCGGACCGGTGCTGGGTGGGCAGGGCTCATCCTCGCTGTCGGCATGACCCGGCCATGATTCCGGGCACGGGGATCCCACGCCCTTGATCGGTGGTTGCCACGGCTGCGGCGACGGGCCCTAGATCATCGGGATCGCGTCGAGCAGCCCGCGGGTGTACTCGTGCCGGGGATTCTCCCACACGTCCCCGGTGGGTCCGTGTTCGACGATGCGGCCCTCGTGCATCACGGCCACGGTGGTGCAGACCTGGCGGACGACGGACAGGTCGTGGGAGATGAACACCAGGGTCAGCCCGTATTCGTCGACGAGCCGGTCGAGGAGTTCGAGCACCTGGGCCCGGACGGAGACGTCCAACGCGGAGACGGGCTCGTCGGCGAGCAGGACGGCGGGTTTGCCGGCCACGGCCCGGGCGATGGAGATGCGCTGACGCTGCCCGCCGGAGAATTCGTGCGGATAACGCGCCGCCGCATCCGCCGGCAGGCCGACCTCGCCCAGCACTTCGGCCACCCGGGCCCTGTCGGGGCGCGGCATCCCCTCGGCGACCGCCCTGCCCACCTTCAGCCGCGGGTTCAGCGAACTCATGGGGTCCTGGAAGACGACCTGCACCCCGGCGTCGACGGTCACGGCGCCGTGGTCCGGCACGTCGAGGCCGGCGAACTGGCGCAGCAGGGTGGTCTTGCCGGAACCGGAACCACCGACGACGCCGAGGCGCTCCCCGCGGCGGACGGTCAGCGAGACGTCGTCAAGCGCGCGCAGCGACCCGAATTCCCGGGTCACGTTCTCGAGCCGCAGGACCGGTTCACCCAGCTCGCGCGCGGTGGCGGGCGGGCCCGGGCGGGAGGCGGCGATCAGGCCGGCGGTGTAGTCGTGGCGCGGGTCGCCCAGCACCCGCGCGGTGTCACCGGACTCGACGATCTCCCCGTCGTTCATCACGTGGACGCGTCCGCACATCCGCGCGATCACGCCCAGGTCATGGGTGATGAACAGCAGGCCGACGCCGCGTTCCTCCACGAGCCGGGAGATCAGGGTGAGGATCTGGTCCTGCACCGTGACGTCCAGCGCAGTCGTCGGCTCGTCGCAGATCAGCACGTCGGGGTCATTGGCCAGGGCCATGGCGATGAGCACGCGCTGGCGCTGCCCGCCGGACAGCTCGTGCGGGTAACGACCGACCGTCTCAGCCGGCAGGGCGACGTCCGCGAACAGGCCCGTGACGTCGCCGCGCCCCGCCACCTCCGCGACCTGCCGGCCCACGGTCATCAACGGGTCGAGCGCGGTCATCGGCTCCTGGAAGACCATGGCCACCCGCTTGCCGCGCAACCCCCGCATGCGGCGGTCGTCGAGGCCGATGACCTCCGCGCCACCGAGCTGCACTGAACCGGTGGCGCGCAGGGTGCCGGGCAACAACCCCATGATCGCCAGCGCCGTCAATGACTTGCCGGAACCGGACTGCCCGATGACCCCGACGCGCTCGCCGCGGTCGATGGCGAAGGACACGTCACGGACCAGGCCGTCGCCGACGCTCAGATCACGCACCTCAAGGACGGTCATCGTCTTCTCCTCCGGGGGTCGAGGGCGTCGCGGAGACCGTCGCCCAGCAGGTTGAAACCGAGCACCGTCACCGCGATCGCGAGTCCCGGCCAGAACGCCAGCTGCGGGGCGGTGCCGAGTGAGGCCTGCGCGGACTGGAGCATCCGGCCCCAGGACGGATCGGGTGGGGCGGTGCCCAGACCCAGGAAGCTCAGGGCCGCCTCAGCGAGGATGGCCAGGGCGAAGGCCACGGAGGCCTGGATGATGATCACCGCGCCGATATTGGGCAGCACGTGCCGGCCGGCCACCACCAGCCCCGGCACGCGCGAGACCCGGGCGGAGGCGATGTAGTCCTGCGTCATCACCTGCATCGTCCCGGCGCGGGCCACGCGCGCGAAACCGGGGACGCCGGCGACGCCGATGGCGATCATGGCGGTCAGCGTCGACGGGCCGAAGACCGCGCCGGCGATGATCGCGAGCAGCAGCGCGGGAAAAGCGAGCATGATGTCGGCCCCGCGCATGATCAGCGTCTCGGTCCAGCCGCGGCGCATGCCCGCCCAGATGCCCAGTGGCACGCCGACGAGCAGGGAGATGCCCACCGCGACGAGACCCACGAACAGGGTGATCCGCGAGCCGGCGAGGATGCGGGAGAACACGTCGCGGCCGTAGCGGTCGGTGCCCATCAGGTGCTCGGGCGAGGAACCCAGGAGGCGTTCGGCGGGCACCGCGTGCACGGGGTCATACGGCGTCCACGCCAGGGAGACCAGGGCCGTGAGCACCACGAGCGCCACGATCACCGCGCCGATCCAGCCGGAGACCGGCAACCTGCGAAGAGTGGTCATGCGCTCCTCCTGATCCGCGGGTCAATCAACCGGTAGGTGAGGTCGACGAGGAAGTTGACGGTCAGGGTGAACACGACCAGCAGCATGACGATGGTCTGCACGCTGGTCAGGTCACGGTTGGCCACCGAATCCAGCAGCATCGAACCGAGCCCCGGGATGAGGAAGACGCGCTCGATGACCACCGCGCCGACGACCAGGGTGGTCAGCTGCACGCCCACCACGATGAGCACCGGCAGGGCGGCGTTGCGCAGGCCGTGACGCCACAACGCCTGGCTCATCGACGCCCCCGACGCACGCGCGGTGCGCATGAAGTCCTGGTCCATCACCTCCAGGATCGCCGAGCGCACGTAGCGGGTGAGGATCGCCGCCTGCACCGCCGTCAACGCGACCACCGGCAGGATCAGGCGCCGCAGGAAGGCCCCGAAGTCCACCCCGGGCGGGATCCACCCGTTGGCCGGCAGCCAGTCCAGCTGCACCGCGAAGACCGTCACCAGCAGCACACCCGCCAGGAAGGAGGGGATGGCGATGCCGACCTGGGAGCCGGCGGTGATCAGGGAGCCGTCGACACGCCCGGACCTGCGCGCCGCCCACATCCCCATGGGCACGGCGATGAGCAGGGAGAGCACCATCGAGGTGCCCACCAGGATCAGGGAGACCTGCGCCCGGTCGACCACCATCGGGGTGATGTCCTGCCGGCTGGACAACGAGAGCCCGAAATCACCGGTCAACAGCCCACCCATCCAGTCGAGGTACTGGACCACCAACGGCCGGTCGGTGCCCAGCTGGGAGGACAGCTCGGCGACGGCCTCGTCGGTGGCGGTGACGCCGAGGGCGATGCGCGCCGGGTCACCGGGGACGGCGCGCAGCAGCAGGAAGATGATGAGCGAGGCGATCAGGAGCGAGGCGGCGAAGCGCAGCACCACGCGGAGGGCGGGGCGGACGGTCATGAGCGCTCCATTCCGGCCAGGGGCAGTGCGTCGGTGACCACGTTCGGGTCGACTCCGGTGACGCCGGGGGAGTGGACCACGATATTGGGGGAGTTGAAGATGGTCAGCGCCCCGGCCTGGTCCATGATGCCCTCGACGGCCGCGCGCATGTGCCCGACCTGGTCGGCCCCGGTGTCGGCGGCCAGCAGCTCGGCGCGCACGTCGGCGTCGTCGAAACCGAGGTAACCGTCCGGGTCGCCGAAGAGCGTGGGGACGTCGCGGGGTTCGACGTGCGCGATGATCGACATGTCGTAATCGTGGGCCCCCATGACCTCACCCAGCCACACGGCGGGGAATTCGACGGTGGTCAGCTCGACGTCGAAACCGACCTCGCGCAGCTGGGAGTAGACCAGCTCGGCGATGTTCTGCGCGTACGGCAGACTGGGCACGGAGATGGTGACCTGTGGTGGGTTCTCCGCGCTGTAACCGGCCTCGGCGAGCAGCCCGCGGGCCCGGCCGGGGTCGTGGGGGTAGAAGTCCTCGCCGGTGAACCAGGGGTCGGTGGGAGGGACGGGTGCGCCGCCGGTGTCGGTGGCCAGGCCCTCCCAGACGACCTCGTTGACGGCCGCGCGGTCGACGGCGTGGGCCACGGCCCGGCGGACGCGGGCGTCGTCAAACGGGGCGCGGTCGTTGTTCATGGAGAAGATCACCTCGCCGTTGGTGGTGCCCACCTCCACCGCGTAGTCCCCGGGCAGGGTGTCCAGCAGCTCGGGGGCCTGCATGGCCCACACCAGGTCGATGTCACCGGAGCGCAGCGCGTTCACGGCGGAGACGGCGTCGGAGAAGTAGCGGATGGCGGCGTCCTGCTTCGCGGGCCGGCCCCAGTAGTCCTCGCGGACGACGAAGGAGATGGACTCGCCGACGGCGAAACGGTCGAGCACGTACGGGCCGGTGCCGACCGGTTCGGTGGCCAGCGTGCCGACGGCCGAGGGGGTCATCATCGCGCCGGTGAGCGTGCCCATCGACCACAACCAGTTGTTGCTGGGGCGTTCGAGCGTCACCTCGAGGGTGCGTTCATCGAGCGCCTCGGCGGAGGCGACGACGTCCATCTGCGATTTCAGGCCGTTGGTCCACCCGTTCTGCACGTGGTCGATGGAGAACTTCGCGGTCTCGGCGGTGAAGGGATCGCCGTTGGAGAAGCTCACCCCTTCACGCAGGTGGAAGGTGTAACGGGTGCGGTCCTCGGAGATCTCCCAGGACTCGGCCAGGTGGGGTTGGATCTCTCCGTCGGAATCGATGCGCACCAGGCCCTCATAGATATTGGCCATCAGCGCCTGGGGGATCGCCGCCCCGCCGGTGGCGGTGAAGTCCAGGGAGGCGGGCACGCCGGTGGTGCCCACGACCACCGACGCCCCGGGAACCCGGCCCACCTGCGTGGCGGTCGAGCCCGCGGAGCAGGCGGTGAGGACGAGGCCGAGAACCATCAGCAGTGCGGCCGCCCACCTTCTTGAGTGCATGTGTGCAGGTTATCCCGCCGTCCAGGGCCGGGGAAATTGATGGTCGGGCGGGAATCGGGGCAGAAGTATGGACAACTCGGCATGGTTTCCCCGCTCGGGGCGCGGGGCGCAGGGACGGTTACCGGCCGCTCACCGCCGTGGCCGCGGCGGTACGGGCGTCGGAGGGCGTTCCGGTGGACCGGCCAAGATGTCTGCACACCTTCCGGGTCCAGGGCGGCCGGGTGAGTTCGATCGGGGGTGGGGCGGCCGGATGGGAAAGACCGCCGGAGGTGGTTGTCAGCCCACCGGGCGGGCACTAAACTCAGGCATGTCCGGCCCAGTGGCACACACGTTCGACAGGAGCTGGCATGGGCACGCTGATCGTCTGGAACGTCATCTCCCTCGACGGGTACTTCGAGGGCCCGGAGAAGTGGGACCTCAGAACGCACGAGTACATCTGGGGCCGCGACCTGGAAGAGCTCAGTCTGGGTTTCGGTCGGGAGATGGGGCTGCTGGTGCTCGGGCGCGTCACCTATGAGGGCATGGCCGACTACTGGTCGGCCACCAACGCCGAGCAGCCGGAGATCACCGCCTACATGAACGATGTGCCCAAGCTCGTCGCCTCCCGCACGCTCACTGAGGTCACCTGGAACAACACGGAGGTCACGGCGGACATCGTCGGCGAGCTCACCCGCCGAAAAACCCTCGACGAACGTCCGATCTACGTGTTCGGCAGCGCCGAACTCACCGACTCGCTGCTCGCCGCCGGGTTGGTCGACGAGCTTCTCATCGGCGTCTCCCCGGTGATCCTCGGGGCGGGCACGCCCCTGTTCAAACCGGCTCCGGCCCTCCGGCCGCTGGGGCTGCTCGAGGCGCGGCCGCTGGATTCCGGCGGGGTTCTCCTGCGGTATTCGGTACCTTCGGGG
>CAYSIP010000137.1:0-7189 GCA_964431055.1 uncultured Corynebacterium sp.
AAATCAGGGCCACGGTCACCGATATTGGCGGCATGATGAGCCACGCGGCCATCGTCTGCCGCGAATACGACCTCCCGGCCGTCACCGGGACCGGCAACGCCTCGACCACCATCAAGACCGGTCAGCGTCTGCTGGTCGACGGCGCGAAGGGCACCGTGACCATCCTCGACGGCGAGAACGCCGCACCGCGGATCGACGGCCCCGGCGCGCACGGCCACCACCACAACCACGAGGCGGCAACCGTCGCGGAGCCGGAGCCGAGCCGTGTCTGACCAGCAGAACCACCAGCCCCGTACGGTTCTGGTCACCGGCGCCGCCGGCGGTTTGGGCAAGGCCTTCGCGGAGGGTTTCGCCGCCCGCGGTGACCGGGTCGCCGTGGCCGACATCGATCACGAGGGGGCGACCCGCACCGCCGGGGAACTCACCGCCTCGGGCGCCGACGTCGCCGCCTTCCGGGTGGACGTCACTGATCCGGAGTCCGTGGAGCAGATGGCCCGGCAGGTCTCGGAGTTCGGGAACGGCCGCATCGACGTGCTGGTCAACAACGCGGCGGTCTACGCCACCGTCACCCGTTCCCCCTTCGAGGAGATCGACCCCCGGGAATGGGATCTGGTGATGGGGGTGAACCTCAAGGGCCCGTGGTTGGTCACCCGCGGGATCAGCCCCTACCTGCCCGACGGTGGCCGGGTGGTCAATCTCTCCAGCGCCACCATCTTCTCGGGTTCCGCCAACTGGGCCCACTACGTGGCCTCCAAGGGCGGGGTCGTGGCCCTGACCCGGGTGCTGGCCAAGGAGCTGGGCGCGCGCGGCATCACCGTCAACGCCGTGGCCCCGGGTTTCACCCTCACCGAGGCCAGCTACGGGCTGATGGAGGACGCCGCCAGCTACGGAGTCGACCGCGGCTCCATCAAACGCGCCAGCCAGCCCGAGGACATCGTGGGCGCTGCCCTGTTCCTCGCCTCCCCCGAGGCCGGTTACGTCACCGGCCAGACCATGGTCGTCGACGGCGGCCGCCAGTTCATCTGAGAATCACGGAATCACAGGAGTAATCATGACCACCGTTCACTACACCGAGACAGACACCGGCCAGACCCGCACCATCACCGGCAATCCCGGCGACTCCGTGATGGAGACCGCCGTGCGCAACGGGGTGCCGGGCATCGTCGCCGAGTGCGGCGGCTCCCTCTCCTGCGCCACCTGCCACGTCTACGTCCGGGAGGATCAGCTCGACCAGTTGCCCGAGATGAGCGAGATGGAGGACGAGATGCTCTACGGCACCGCCGAGGACCGCACCGACTGCTCCCGCCTGTCCTGCCAGATCAAGCTCAGCGACGACATGAACCTCCACGTCACCACCCCGGAAACCCAGATCTGACCACGGTCAGACCCCCGGTCCCCACCGACCGACCCAGGAGAAAAGCATGAACACCCCACCCTCCGCCGCCGAGACCGGTCTGCTGATCATCGGCGCGAGCCAGTCCGGCGTGCAGCTGGCCATCTCGCTGCGCGGCCTCGGGTTCACCGAGCACATCACCCTCCTCGGCGAGGAGAACCACCGTCCCTACCAGCGCCCCGCTCTGTCCAAGGAGTTCCTCCAGGACACCGTGGACAAGGAGAATCTCATCTTCCGGTCCAACGAGTACTGGGAGGACCATGACATCGAACTGGTCAAGGGCGCCCGCATCGAGCGGAT
The DNA here is from genome assembly GCA_964431055.1 of uncultured Corynebacterium sp. Lineage (GTDB taxonomy): Bacteria > Actinomycetota > Actinomycetes > Mycobacteriales > Mycobacteriaceae > Corynebacterium. The sequence continues at coordinate 1,694 of CAYSIP010000137.1, forward strand.
CGACAAGAACGCGGACGGCTCGGGCACCGCCCACGCCACCGACGGCCGGTCCTGGTCCTTTCGCCGGCTGGCCCTGGCCGTGGGCGCCCGCGCCCGCCAGCTGGAGCTGCCCGGCGCCGAGCTGGGCGGTGTCATGTATCTGCGCAGCGCCGATGACGCCCTGGCGTTGAAGGCCCGGCTCGGCGACGTCTCCGACGCCGTGGTCGTCGGCGGCGGGTTCATCGGCCTGGAGGCCGCCTGTTCCCTCCACGCCCTGGGTAAGAACGCCACCGTCCTGGAGTACGGTCCTCGCCTGGTGGGCCGAGCCGTCGGCGAGGAGACCGCCGACTACTTCCTGAAGGCCCACCGCGAGCGCGGGATCGACATCCACCTGAATGCCCGCATGAGCCGCTTCATCGAGGGGAAGGACGGCAGGGTCGCCGGCGTCGAACTCGCGAACGGCACCGTCGTTCCCGCTCAGCTGGTCATCGTGGGCATCGGCGTCATCCCCAACACCGAACTCGCCGAACAGCTTGGCCTGGAGATCGACAACGGCATCGTCGTCGACCACCATGCCCTCGCCTCCGACGGCACCACCATCGCCGTGGGGGACGTCGCGAACATGCCCAACCCGGTCCCTGGCGCGGCCGTTGACGACCGCATCCGCCTGGAGAGCGTGAACAACGCCATCGAGCACGCCAAGGTGGCCGCCTACTCCCTGGTCGGCCAGTCGGAGGACTATGCGGGCATCCCGTGGTTCTGGTCCAACCAGGCCGACCTGAAGTTGCAGATCGCCGGCCTGACCAGTGGATACGACCAGACCGTGGTCCGCCGCGACGACGAGCGGAAGAAGTTCTCGGTCCTCTACTACCGCCGGGGGCAGATCATCGCCGCCGACTGCGTCAACCAGCCCCTCGACTTCATGGCCGTGCGTTCCGCGCTCGGCAAGGGGCAGAACATCCCGGCCCGGGAGGCCGCGGACCCCACCGTTCAGCTGAAGAAGATCACCAAGGACCTGGAGGTTGTCCGATGAGCACCACTACTTCGCCGACCTGGGAGAAGGCAGAACCCGGGACCCACGCGGCCGATCCCCGCGCCGTGGCTTTCGCCGAGCGGTTCCCGCAGCGGCCCATCCCCACCACCGCGGCGGTGGATGACTCACCCATCTGCGCCACACCGTCGACCGGCCTGGAGGAGTTGTGGCGGGCGATCGTCCCGGAGACCCGGACCCGGGCCAACGACATCCACCTGCCGATCGTCACCGCCTACGCCGCCCGGCTCTGCGACGCCTACCCGCAGGCCGACCGTGAACTGGTGCTGGTGGCCACGGTGCTGCACGACACCGGCTGGGCGCACGTGGACGAGTCGCGCATCATCTCCGAGGGTTTCCAGGGCGACTGGCGCAAGGCCGCCATCCGCTACGAGCACGAGGCCGAGGGTTGCCAGGTGGCCCGCCGGGTGCTGCCCGATCTGGGCTACGGCGGGGAGTTCATCGACCGGGTCTGTGAGATCATCGACGGTCACGACACCCGCCCGGTCGCCTTCTCCCTCGAGGACGCCCTGGTCCGCGATTCCGACCGCCTGTGGCGCTTCGATCGCGCCGGGATCGCCATGTCGACGAGCTGGTTCGGGATGGACCCGGCCGAGTACGCCGACCGCCTGGAGCGCGAGATCCTGCCCGAACTGATCACCGCGGCCGCCGTCGCCATGGCGGAGGCCGACCTCGCCCGCTCCCGGGCCCTGATGCGCACGGAGGCCATCCGATGACCCACACCCTGACCACCGGCACGACGCTTGTCGACGCCCGCGCCCGCCGCGCCGAGCTCGACCTGCCGTACACCCACGTCGACGATCTCTATCTCGACGGCTCCTGGGTCACCGCCACCGACCACGCCCGCACCGAGGTCACCGACCCCGCCACCGGTGAGGTCTGGGGCTCGGTTCCCGTGGCCACCCCGGCCGAACTGGACACGGCCGTCACCGCGGCCCGCCGCGCGCTGACCGGATGGGGCGGGCTCACCGCCGCCGAGCGCGCCGGTTACCTGTTGAAGATCGCGGATGAGGTGGAGGCGCGCGCCGAGGCACTGGCCCTGACCAACACCCGGGAGAACGGCTCGCCGATCTCGGAGACCCGCGGGGCGGCCGCCAACGCCGCGGGCATCTTCCGCTACTTCGCCACCCTCGCGCAGTGGCTGGACGAGGACGATCTCCGTCCCTTCCCCGCCGGTGGCGCGGAATCACTGGTGGACAAGGACCCGGTCGGGGTCTGCGGGCTCATCGCCCCGTGGAATTTCCCCATCAACCTGGTGGTGATCAAGCTGGCCCCCGCCCTGCTCGCGGGCTGCACTGTGGTGATCAAACCGGCCTCCCCCACCCCGCTGTCCCTGCGTTTCATCATCGACGCGGTCCACGCCGCCGGCGTGCCGGCCGGGGTGGTTAACCTGCTGACCGGCCCGGGTCGTTTCGGCGACGCCATCGTCCGTCACCCGGGCATCGACAAGATCGCCTTCACCGGCTCCACCCCGGTGGGCCGCAAGATCGCGGCCGTCTGCGGTGAGCTGCTCCGGCCGGTCACCCTGGAGCTGGGCGGCAAGTCCTCCGCCATCGTCCTCCCGGACGCGGACCTGACGGCGATGTCGCGGGTGCTGATCCGTTCCTGCATGCGCAACACGGGGCAGACGTGCTACATCTCCACCCGCATCCTCGCCCCGGCCAGCCGCTACGAGGAGGTTGTGTCGATGGTCGCCGGGACGATCGGCGCCGCCGCCCAGGGCGATCCCCTGGACGAGGAGACGGTCTTCGGGCCGGTGGCCACCTCCGCCCAGTTCGCTACGGTGATGGAGTACATCCGCTCCGCCCATGAGGAGGGCGCCCGTGCCGCCACCGGCGGGTCCGCCGTCACCGCGGACGAGCTCGCCCCGGGGCTGGAGGACGGGGTGTTCATCCACCCCACGGTCTTCGCCGACGTCACCCCCGACATGCGGATCGCCCGGGAGGAGATCTTCGGTCCCGTCATCGCGATCCTGAAATACGACGACACGGGAGACTCCGTCGACGAGGCGGTCGAACTGGCCAACAACACCGGGTTCGGGCTCGGGGGCCTGGTCTTCGGTGCGGACGAAGACCGTGCCCTGGAGGTGGCCCGCCGGATGGACTCCGGTTCCGTGGGAATCAACTTCTTCGGATCCAACCATTCCGCCCCCTTCGGCGGGCGCCACGACTCCGGCCTGGGCGTCGAGTACGGCGTCGAGGGGCTCAGCGCCTACCTGGCGTACAAGTCCATCCACCGCCGCACCCACTGACCTGGCAGTCCGGCCCGACCCCAGGACGACGCCCCCGCCACCCGAGAAGCTCGGGTGGCGGGGGCGTCGTCGCGTGCGTCGTTGACCTCACGATCCGTGGGTGAACCTACTTCACCTTCTTGATGACCTTCTTCTTGCCCTCCGGGGCCATCAGCGCCAGGCCGATGGCCAGCAGGAAGGAGTCCTTGGCCAGGGTGGTGCCCTGGGCGGAGGGGCGGATGCCGTCGGCCTCGGTGTTGCCCTCGTCCCCGAAGTACATGCTCAACAGGCCGGCCGAAAAGGCGGTGAGGCCCAGGCCCGCCAACCGGTTGGACACGAGCGGCAGCAGGAGCGCGCCGCCGACGGCGAGCTCACCCATGCCGACGTAGTGGCCGAACTTGTCACTCGGTAGCTTTGCCAGCGCGGGGATGCCGGTCACGGCCATCTGCTGCATGCCGGTGGACGCCTCACCTGGCATGTTCAGCTTGCTGTAGCCAGAGTTGGCGATATAGGCGCCGGGGATCAGACGCAGGGCGATGTTCTTCAGAGCGGGCATGATGTTGACTCCTAGGGTTGTCGTGCGGAACCGTCCGTGGTGGTGATGGGCCACCGGGTTTCCTCGCCCCGTCGATTCTAGCGACGCTTCCGCCTCGCGTGCCGGGACGACAAGACCCCCGGCCGGCACCTGGTGGTGCCGACCGGGGGTCCCGGCGGGGCCGTGAAGCCCCTGTTACTGCCTTAAGCCTGGGTGGTGGAACCGCCCGCGGCCTCAATCTTCTCCACAGCGGACTTGGAGAACTTGTCGGCGGTGACGTTCAGCTTCACGCCGAGGTCACCGTTACCGAGAACCTTGACCGGCTGGTTGGCGCGGACGAGGCCCTTGGCGACGAGGTCGGCGACGGCGATGTCGCCGCCCTGCGGGAAGGCCGCCTCCAGGTCAGAGACATTGACGACCTGGAAGTAGACCTTGGCCGGGTTCTTGAAGCCCTTGAGCTTCGGAAGCCGCATCTGCAGCGGCATCTGGCCACCCTCGAAAGCGGCCGAAACCTGCTTGCGAGCACTGGTGCCCTTGGTACCGCGGCCGGCGGTCTTGCCGCCCTTGCCTGCTTCACCGCGACCCACGCGGGTCTTCGGTTTGTTTGCGCCCTTGGCCGGGCGCAGATCGTGGAGCTTGATGATCTCGCTCATGTGTTACCTACTCCCCTGCCACTTCTTCGACGGTGACCAGGTGGCGCACGACATGGACCATCCCGCGGGTGGATCCGTTGTCCTGCTTGATCACGGACTGGCCGATCTTCTTCAGGCCGAGGGCCTCAAGATTTGCACGGGTCTTCGGCTTCTCACCGATGAGCCCCTTGTTAAGTGTGATCTTCAGCGCCATGGTTTACGCCTCCTGTCCTGCGCGGGCGCGCAGAATACGGGCCGGAGCAACCTCTTCGAGGGTCTTACCGCGGCGAGCGGCGACCTCTTCGGGGCGGACCAGCTGCTTGAGACCGGCCACGGTGGCGTGGACGACGTTGATGGCGTTGTCGGAGCCCAGGGACTTCGACAGGATGTCCTGGACGCCGGCGCACTCAAGCACCGGACGGGCGGCACCGCCGGCGATGACGCCGGTACCCGGGGCAGCCGGCTTCAGCATGACGATGCCTGCGGCGGCCTCGCCCTGAACCGGGTGGGTGATGGTGCCCCCGACCATCGGAACGCGGAAGAAGTTCTTGCGAGCCTCTTCGGCGCCCTTCTGGATCGCGGCCGGGACTTCCTTGGCCTTGCCGTAACCGACGCCGACCATGCCCTGGCCGTCGCCCACGATCACCAGAGCGGTGAAGCTGAAGCGACGACCACCCTTGACGACCTTGGACACGCGGTTGATGGTGACGACGCGCTCGATGTACTGGTTGCGCTCGTCCTGCTGCTGATTGCGACGGTCGTCGCGGCGGCCGCCGCGGCGCTCGTTGCGATCGGTCTTCTTGTTCTCGTCGGCGGAGCGTCCGCCGTCACGCCGTTCACGTCCCGGCATTACGCGTTCCTTCCGTAGATGTTCTGGGTAATGGTGATCATTAGAACTTCAGACCACCTTCACGAGCGGCATCCGCCAGTGCGGCGATGCGGCCGTGGTACTTGTAGCCCGCACGGTCGAAAACGACCTGCTCGATGCCAGCTGCCTTGGCGCGCTCGGCGATCAGCTCGCCGACCTTGGCGCCCTTGGCCTTCTTGTCGCCCTCGAGAGCGCGGACAT
>CAYSIP010000138.1:0-7188 GCA_964431055.1 uncultured Corynebacterium sp.
CGATCGGGGCGATCATGAACTCCTGGACGTCGACGCCGGAGTCGGCGTGGGCGCCGCCGTTGAGGATGTTCATCATCGGCACCGGCAGGGTGTGGGCGTTCGGGCCGCCGATGTAGCGGTAGAGCGGCAGGTTGGCGGAGTCCGCCGCGGCGCGGGCCACGGCCATGGACACCCCGAGGATGGCGTTGGCGCCCAGGCGCGACTTGTTCTCGGTGCCGTCGAGGGTGATCATGGCCTGGTCGATCAGGCGCTGGTCGTCGGCCTCGAAGCCGGCCAGCTCGTCGGCGATCTCCTCGTTGACGTTCTCGACGGCCTGCAGCACGCCCTTGCCCAGGTAGCGGTCGCCACCGTCACGCAGCTCGTGAGCCTCGTGGACGCCGGTGGAGGCACCCGAGGGGACTCCGGCGGAACCGTGGGAGCCGTCGTCGAGGAAAACCTCGGCCTCGACGGTGGGGTTGCCCCGGGAATCCATGATCTCTCGGGCAAAAACGTGGATGATGTCAGCCACTTGCGGCCTCCTATGCCATCTTGATGTGCGTTCGTGGTGGGTCAGTCGCGCCGGGGCCGCCGGATGGACCAAGGTCCGGATACGACGGTCACGCGTCCGGGGGCAATTGTTCCAGAAAAACCACGGTTGTGAACGAGCACCGGTCCGATGTGACCTAAACAGCCCCGGAGAGGGGGTGCCCCCGTCCCGTCACCGGGCGGGCTGGCGCAGCGCGTAGGAGGCGGCGGCGTCGCGGACGTTGATCAGGTATTCCCGGGAGCGGTTATAGGAGTAGATGGCCTCCGACCAGTCCGCGGGGGTCGACAGGTCACGGCCCCCGTCGCACAGCAGGTTCGCGGAACCGAGGGCGGCGTCGTCGATCTGGTGGGGGTCGGCCACGCCGTCACCGCTGGCGTCCCGTCCGAACCTCGCCCAGGACTCGGGAATGAACTGCATCGGGCCGACGGCGCGGTCGAACTCGGTGTCGCCGTCGAGCACACCGCCGTCGGTGTCCCGGATCTCGGCGACCCCGGGGCCGCCGTCGAGCGGTATGCCGATGATCTTCGGACGGGCCACCCCGTCCTCCTCGATCCGGCTGCGGTTGAACAGGTTGCCCGAATAAGTGCCGTGGCGGCTCTCCACCCAACCGAGGCCGGCCAGGGTGTTCCAGTGCAGGTTGCACTCCGGCCAGGCCTCGGCCGCGATGAGCTCGGCGTTGCCGTAGGCACGCAGGGCGGCGGCGGGAATTCCGGTCTCCTGCGCCAGGGGATCAGCCCAGAAACCGAGCTTGTCGCTGGTGCGGCCGTCCGCGTGGACGTCGATGCCCGGAACTTCCGCACCGGCGGCCGGGGGGACGTTGTCGGGCACGGGCTGCAGCTGGCGCACCGGGTTGGAGACGTTGAGAAAGGACAGCAGCCACGCGACGAGCGCGATGACCATGATCACCGCGAGCACCACTCCACAACCGCAGCCTGTCGCCCGCCGCACGCCTTCACCCATGGCGACCGATACTACCGACCACCGGCTGCGGAGCCGATTCGCCTGCTCGGCTATTTTACGTAACATTCCCCGGCAAGTTCCTGTGAGGTGACCGGTTGCCGGGACACCCCCGAAAGCTGACCCCGTCAAGCACCTCGAGCCCCATCAGTAACTTCAGTCACTAAGGTGAGGATGTTCCTTCATTCCGTTCATCAAAAACCGAAAGGTTCTCCATGAAGCTCCGCAACCTGCTCGCCACCGCCGGCGTCACCGTCGTCACCGCCGCAGCCCTCGCCCCGGCCGCCTCCGCGCAGACCGGCATCGACTTCGGTCTCGGCGAGAACCTCATCAAGGCTGCCGACTGCAACCTCGTCGAAGACGCCCTGAGCCTCGGCGGTTTCGTCGACGAGGACACCACCCGCAATGAACTGGCTTCCGAGTTGCGCAGCTTGGATTCCGGTCTCGAACTCGGCTTCCTGGGTCTGACCGTGCAGTCCCAGTACGCTGGCGTCGTCGCCGACAAGGCGCTCGACTGCGGCATCGTCAAGGAGGATCCGGCCGGCCCGTTCGCCGCGAGCTCCGAGTTCCTCGAGAGCCTGGGCCTGCCCGGCATCCCGGCCGAGCTGCAGAACCTCTCCAGCTTCTAGGAACGAGACACCCGAAAGGCGCGGTTCCCCCCTCACGGGGACCGCGCCTTTTCCGGCTCCCCCCCTACTCACCGGGGGCCGCGTGCCGCCCGACGTTCTCCTCGAGTTCCCGCTCGCGCGCCTTACCCTCGCGCCACAACCGCGTCTGCTCCTGCTCGGACACCATGCCGGTGGACCCGTCGAAGAGGTACGGCGCGCGGAAACGCAGTTTGGTGAGGAAGCTGTCGGCCACGTCCCCGAAGTCGAAGGCCCCGCGCCGGGAGGCGAGTTCGGCGTGGAAGAACACCTGCAGCAGCACGTCGCCGAGCTCCCGGCACAACTGCCCCTCGTCCCCGGTCTCCTCCCACACGCCGACAGCCTCGGCGAATTCCCTCGACTCCTCCTTGAGATAGGGCAACAGGGAACGGTGGGTCTGGGAGGCCTCCCACTCCCCCATCGACCTGGCCCGGCTCATCGCGTGCAGGGCGTCACGCACCGGATCCTGCCTGCTGGGCGCCTCGATCACCTCGTCACCGGCTTCGAGGCGCTTGACCACCCGGGGGTCGCGCTCATTCGTGCTCACCAGCACACCTGGCCCATCAGGGCGGATGAGATCGCCGAAGTTCCAGCGCACGTTCACCGGTATCTCGTCGGTGTAGGCCACCGGTCCGGCGAGTCGGCCATACGCCTCGAGGGGGATCATGGAAGGCCAACGATCGTCGAGCAACAGCACAGTCATGCCCACATACTAGGTCCATCATCCTTCGGTGTTTCTGTAAGTACCTGAGATTGAGCTAAGATTGCCTGGTGTTTGAGACCGAAAGGACCACCGCCGCCGCGGAGTCCCCCACGCCCGCCACCACCCCGGCGGCCCCCACATCCGACACGACCACCCCTCGTGCCAACAGTGTCCACATCCGAACCCTCATCGCTCTGATCATCGGTTCCACCGTCGGAGCCGGCATCTTCTCTCTGCCGCAGAACGTCGCCTCCGTCGCCGGGCCGGGCGCACTGCTGATCGGCTGGGGCATCGCCGGTGTCGGCATGCTCTCGGTCGCCCTCGTCTTCCATATTCTCGCCGTCCGCAAGCCCCACCTGGACTCCGGGGTCTACTCCTACGTGCGCGCCGGCCTAGGAGACTACATCGGTTTCACCTCCGCCTGGGGTTACTGGCTCGGTTCCGTCATCGCCCAGGTCGGCTACGCCACCCTGTTCTTCTCCACCCTCGGCCACTACGTCCCGTTCTTCTCCACCGAGAACCGCATCATCTCCGTCATCTCAGTCTCACTGCTGACCTGGGGGATATTCATCGCGCTGACCCGCGGCATCAAGCAGGCGGCGCTCATGACGACGGTGACGACCGTCGCCAAGCTGCTGCCCATCGCCGCATTCATCCTCCTGGTCGCCTTCCTCGGGTTCTCCTGGGACCGCTTCACCGCCGATTTCTGGGGCCAGGGTGGCTCCCTCGGTTCCGTTTTCGACCAGGTGCAGGGCATCATGCTGTTCACCGTGTGGGTGTTCATCGGCGTCGAGGGGGCCTCGGTGTACTCCAAGCAGGCCCGTTCGCGTAACGACGTCGGCCGGGCCACGGTCATCGGCTTCCTTGCCGTGCTCGTCCTGTTGGTCTCCGTGTCCACTCTGTCCTACGGCGTACTCAGCCAGGAGGAGCTGGCTGCGCTGCCCGACAACTCAATGGCCTCGGTCCTCGAGGCTGTCATCGGCCCGTGGGGCGCCGGCCTGATCTCCCTGGGCCTGTGCCTGTCCGTGCTCGGCGCGTACGTGTCCTGGCAGATGCTCTGCGCCGAACCCGTCGTCCTCATGGCCGCCGACGGCCTGCTGCCCCGCCGCCTGGCCGCCACCAACCGCGCCGGCGCCCCGTGGGCCGCGCAGCTGGTCTCCACCATGGTGATCCAGCTGACGGTGATCATCTTCTTCCTCAACGAGACCGCCTACGTCTCCATGGTGCAGCTGGCCACCGTGCTCTACCTGGTGCCCTACCTGTTCTCCGCGCTGTATCTCGTGCTGCTGGCGGTCCGCGGGAGGGGCCTGGCGCATCCGCACGCCGGCACCCGCTTCAACGACTCCGGCCCGAAGGTCGGCCGACGTGACAATCGCCGCCATCTCGCCGTCGGGCTCCTCGCGCTGGTGTACTCCCTGTGGCTGTTCTACGCCGCTGATCCGATGTACGTGCTCTTCGGCGCCCTGGCGGTTGCCCCCGGCCTGATTCCCTACGTGTGGACCCGCCGACGCGCCGGCGAACGCGCCTTCAACACCTTCGAATGGTGCGTGGCGGTACTGGTCCTCGCCGCCGCGGCCTACGCCGTATGGGGGTTGAGCACCGGAACGCTGGCTCTGTGATTTTCGCTTGATCTGGTTAGCTCAATGTCAGTCATGAGGAATGACTGAGGAGAATTCGTTGTGCCCCGGGCCCTGAAGCCGTTTTCTTCCCCGCTGCTCGACGACGTGACCGACGGCCCCGGTGGCTGGGCCTGCCTGCGGACCACCGACGGGTGGGCCGCCGAGATCCGCCGTTTGGCGGCCGAACGCAACGCCGTCATCCTCGCGCACAACTATCAGCTGCCCGAGAGCCAGGACATCGCCGCCCATACCGGTGATTCGCTCGGGTTGTCGCGACTCGCCGCTGAGACCGACGCCGACGTCATCGTCTTCTGCGGGGTGCACTTCATGGCCGAATCCGCGAAGATCCTCTCCCCGGGGAAGGCCGTGCTCATCCCCGACGAGCGCGCCGGCTGCTCCCTGGCCGATTCCCTGCCCGCCCCGCAGCTGGCCGAGTGGAGGACCGAGCACCCCGACGTGAAGGCGCTGACCGACGTGTGCCGCACCTCCTCGAACGCCGCCGACGTGGTCGATTCCCTGCCCGCCGACCGCGAGATCCTCTTCGACCCGGATCAGTTCCTCGGCGCACACGTCAAGCGCGAGACCGGCCGGGAGAACATGTACATCTGGGCGGGCGAATGCCACGTCCACGCCGCCGTCTCCGGCTCTGAGCTGGCCCGCCAGGCCGCGGCCAATCCAGAGGCCGACCTCTACATCCATCCCGAGTGCGGCTGCGCCAACTCCGCGATCTACCTCGCCGGTGAGGGCATCGTGGCACCCGGGCGCGTCCACATGCTCTCCACCGGCCAGATGTTCGACGCCGCGGGGCGACCCGGCTCCGGTTCCGTGCTCGTGGCCACCGAGGTCGGCATGCTGCATCAGCTGCGCCAGGCGGCCCCCGAGGTGAATTTCCAACCGGTCAACGACCGCGCCTCCCGCACCTACATGAAGATGATCACCCCGGCCGCCCTGCTGCGCTCCCTCGCGCTGGGCACCGACGAGGTCGACGTCGAGAAGGTCACCGCCGACGCCGCGCGCCTCGCCCGGGCGCATGATCGCCATCGGCCAGCCTGGCCTCGGCGAATAGGGACGACGCCGTCATTTCCCTGCGGGTTACTCGCTGGCCGAGAACACCCGCGCCTTCTTCTCCACCGGTTTCTTCCCGCCGGTGACGTCGACATGTTCGAGGTCGAACATCTGCGACAGGAAGTCGGCCATCCACTGCAGCAGCTCGACGTCGCGCAGCTTCGGGTCGGTGATGTTGCGCCCCGCCTTGGGAAAGTTCAGCTGGATCGCCTTGGCGGCCGCCCGGTAATTCGAACCCGGGAACAGGCGCTTGAGACGCACCTGCTTCGAGTCCGCCAGGTCCACCGGGTGGACCTTGATGCGGGTGCCCTGGACCAGGATGTCGGCGACCCCGGCGCGGCGTGCCTGGTGACGCAGACGCGCGACGGCCAGCAGTCGGGAGACTTCCTCGGGCACGGGGCCGTAACGGTCCTCCATCTCCTCGATCGCCAACTGCAGATCCTTGTTGTCCGTGCTGGCGGCCAGCTTGCGGTAGACCTCCAGGCGCAGGCGCTCGGAGTTGATGTAGGACTCGGGGATGTGTGCGTCGACGGGCAGGTCGATGCGGATCTCCTTCGGCCCGGAATCGGTGGCGTCGATGAGCTCCCCCTTGGCGAGCGCCCGGTAGGTCTCCACAGCCTCGCTGACGAGGCGGACGTAGAGGTCGAAGCCGACGCCCGCGATGTGTCCGGACTGTTCGGCTCCGAGGACGTTGCCGGCGCCGCGCATCTCCAGGTCCTTCTGCGCCACGGCGATGCCGGCGCCCAGGTCATTGTTCTGCGCGATCGTCGCCAGCCGGTCATAGGAGGTCTCCGTGAGGGTCGCGCCCTTCGGATACAGGAAATAGGCGTAACCGCGCTCCCGCGACCGGCCGACGCGCCCGCGCAGCTGGTGCAGCTGGGACAGACCCATGTGATGGGCGTTCTCCACGATCAGGGTGTTGGCGTTGGGGATGTCCAGACCCGTCTCGACGATCGTGGTGCACACCAGGACGTCGTACTCGCGGTCCCAGAAACCCTGGACGGTCTGCTCCAGCAGCTCCTCACTCATCTGCCCGTGGGCGATGACGATGCGGGCCTCGGGCACCAGGTCGCGCAGCTCGCGGGCCTTCTTCTCGATGTCGGAGACCTTGTTGTGGATGTAGAAGATCTGTCCGTCGCGCAGCAGTTCACGACGAATGGCCGCGGCGACCTGCTTCTCCTCCTGCGGACCGACGTAGGTGAGCACCGGGTGGCGGTCCTCCGGCGGGGTGAGGATGGTCGACATCTCGCGGATGCCGGCCATGGACATCTCCAGGGTGCGCGGGATCGGGGTGGCGGACATGGTGAGCACGTCCACGTGGGTGCGCAGGACCTTGATGTGTTCCTTGTGCTCCACGCCGAAGCGCTGCTCCTCGTCCACCACGACCAGGCCGAGGTTCTTCCAGTGCACGCCCGTCTGCAGGAGCCGGTGAGTGCCGATGACGATGTCGACGGTGCCGTCGACCAGTCCCTTGAGGGTCTCCTTGGACTCCGTGGTGGAGGTGAAGCGCGACAGACCACGGATGGTCACCGGGAAACCGGCCATACGCTCCTCGAAGGTGGACAGGTGCTGCTGGGCCAGCAGGGTGGTGGGCACGAGGACCGCGACCTGCTTGCCGTCCTGGACGGCCTTGAACGCGGCGCGCACCGCCACCTCGGTCTTGCCGTAACCGAC
>CAYSIP010000139.1:0-7139 GCA_964431055.1 uncultured Corynebacterium sp.
TGATGGAGACGATCGCGTTGAGTTCCTTGCGCAGCTTGGGGATCTCCTCGCTGGCCACCCGCTCGGCGGCAAGTTGGTTGCCCTTGGAGTTGCGGGCCGCCTCCTCCTGTTCGCGGCGTCGCTTCGCGGCGTCGTCACGGGTGTCGAGCTGCTCTTCCTGCCGCTTTCGCAGCAGTGCACGGACCTGGTCGGCATCGAGCAACCCGGGTAGTCCGAGGTATTCGGCCTCCTCGGCGGAACCTGCGAGCGTCGCCGTGCCGTAGGTGGAACCGTCGTAGATCAGGGAATCAAGCTCGGCCTCCGCGCCGAGGGATTCATAGCTTTTCTCGTCGTCCGGCTCGTTTTGCTCACGGTTGGCCTCGGCGAGCAGGTCATCGTCCCAGCCATCCTTGGACCGGTGCGGTTTGCCCAGCACATGATCTCGGGAGGTCTCGAGCTTGGCGGCCAGGTCCAGTAGGACGGGCACGCTCGGCAGGAAGACGCTGGCGGTCTCACCGGGCATGCGGGATCGCACGAATCGGCCGATCGCCTGGGCGAAGAACAATGGGGTGGACGCGGAGGTGGCGTAGACGCCCACGGCCAGGCGGGGAACGTCGACGCCTTCCGAGACCATGCGCACGGCGACCATCCACTCGTCGGTGGAATTGGAGAATTCCTCGATGCGTTCCGAGGAGCCCGGCTCGTCGGAGAGGATGATCGCGACCGGGGTCGAGGACAGCCGTTCCAGGATTTTCGCGTAGGCGCGCGCCGTCTTCGTGTCGGTGGCGATGACCAACCCGCCGGCGTCGGGCATGTTGCGGCGCATCTGCTGCAGGCGGGTGTGGGCCGCCTGCAGGACCGCCGGGATCCAGTCCCCCTTCGGGTCGAGCGCGGTCTTCCACGCCCGGGCGGTCTGCTCGGCGTTGAGCGGTTCCCCGAGTCGCGCGGCGTACTCTTCACCGGCGGAATCCCGCCAGCGGGCCTCACCTGAATAGGCGAGGAAGACGACCGGACGCACGACTCCGTCAGCGAGTGCGTCGGCGTAACCGTAGTTGTGGTCGGACCGCGAGATCAGGTGGCCCTCTCCGTCCTCTTCGTAACGGACGAAGGGGATCTGCGAATCGTCGGAACGGAAAGGTGTACCCGTCAGTGACAGTCGATGTTCGGCGTCCGCGTAGGCCTCCCGGATGCCGTCGCCCCAGCTCTTCGCGTCCCCGGCATGGTGGATCTCGTCGAGGATCACCAGGGAACGTCGGGCGGAGGCCACGGCGTGGTGCTTGTAGGGATGTATGCCCACCTGTGCATAGGTGACCACGATGCCGTCATAGGAGGGGTTGACCGCCGATGAGTTGGTGAACTCGTGGTCCAGGGCCACCCCGACGCGGGCGGCCGCCGAGGCCCACTGGACCTTCAGGTGCTCGGTGGGGACCACCACAATGATCCGGTCGACCGTACGCGCCGCCTTGAGCTCGGTGGCCACCCGCAGCGCGAACGTGGTCTTACCGGCGCCCGGGGTCGCGACGGCCAGGAAATCCTTCGGTTTATGGAGCAGGAATTTCGTCAGCGCCTGACGTTGCCACGCGCGTAGCTGCCCCTTGCCTCCCCCACTCACTTCTTGCGCAGACCCTTGTAGATCCGTTCGCAGTCGGGGCACACCGGCGAGCCCGGCTTGGCCTGCTTGGTCACCGGAAAGGTTTCACCGCAGAGGGCGACGACCATTCTTCCTTCGACCGCGGATTCCACGATCTGGTTCTTCTTGACGTAGTGGAAGAACTTCGGAGTGTCGTCGCCGAGGCTGGTGTCTTCCCCGACGTCGGGGCGTTCGATGGTCTTCGTACTCGTTTTCACCTTTCCCATCATGCCCCATTCTCCGGAGAATCGACATACGGGGGCTACCCTGTGCGTTATGGAAGACGACACCTACGACGACGTCTCCGCCGGCCACGCGGAGGGGTCCGGACGTGCCCGTGGTTGGCTACGGCGGTTGACACCGCGACGTGCCGAGCTGATCACCGACAAGCGTCGTTCCCCGGCGGAGGACCTCCGCCACCGGGAACGGGTGTACAAGGTCCTGCAGTTCTCCCGCATCCCCTTTCTCGGGCTGGCGCTGGTGACCTTCCTCTGGTGGGACAACTGGATCATCTCTGCGCTGCTGTTCGTCATCTCTGTGCCGATGCCCTGGATCGCGGTGATGTTCGCCAACGCACAGGGAGAACCCCGGGACCGGCGCGCCCCCCGGGTGTACAAGCCCGGCGTCGTCCGCCACATGGAAACCGAGCGTCAGCTCGCCGAGGCCCGGCAGGCCGAGATAGAGACGGCCCGCGCTGCGGAGACCATCGACGATCCGGGAGACGGGGGCGACCCATCCACCACTGGAACCGGTGGGAGCAATACGGTAGATGAGCAGGTAGACCCCGATGTCACCGATGGCCCCAGAAACGGTGACGCTGACCAGGCAGGAGACAATCGCCCGTGACCGACAGACCACACCGGACCCCGCTGTCCGAACTCGCACCCGAACTGACGCGGATCTTCGCCGCCGCGGGTTTCACCGCCGACGGTATCGCCGCCCATCTCGGCCCCGCCTACACGGAGGCGCTGCACCGCGGGGAACCCGCCGCAGTGCGTTACGCCGCGTCCGGCCGGACCCGCCTCTCCCGGCTGATCCGGTTGTTCATCCTCCGGGACCCCGCACCGGCCACTGAGGTCGCCGAGCTGCTGGGAGCCCCCCTGGTGTCCCGGTTGCTCGACACCGGCCTGTTCCGTGCGGACACCTCGGGTTGGTTGACGGTCGCCCTCGATGTCCGCCCGCACGTCATCGTGGGTGAAAACCGGTGGGTGTTCTCGGATCCGGACGCCTCCATGACCGAGCACGTCCCAGGCCGGGACCACGTCCTCGGTGTGGGGGCAGCGAGCCTGTCCCTCCTCCAGGCCACCCCGGTCTCTCCGGTCGAGTCCGTCCTCGATCTCGGGACAGGGTCCGGGGTGCAGGCGCTCGCCCAGCTCGGATCGGCTCAGACGGTCACGGCCACCGATGTCCATCCGCGGGCACTTGACCTGGCCGAGGCCACGTTCGCGGCGGCCGGCGCCGAGGTGGAGCTGCTCGAGGGCCCGTGGTTTGAGCCGGTCGCGGGGCGCCGTTTCGACCGGATCGTGGCCAACCCGCCGTTCGTCGTCGGGCCCCCTGAAGTGGGCCACGTCTACCGGGATTCAGGGCTCGATCTTGACGGCGCCAGCCAACTGGTGGTGTCCCAGGCGGCGGAGCACCTGACGGAAGGCGGCATGGCCCACCTGCTGGCCGCGTGGGTGCACACCGCGGACCAGTCCTGGCAGGCCCGGGTTGCCTCGTGGCTGCCCGACCGCGGGGTCGCTGCCTGGATCATCGAACGCGACGTCGCCGACCCCGCGCTGTACGTGGGCACGTGGCTGCGGGATGAGTCCCTCGACCCGCGTGGCCGGGAGGCCGCCGAGCGTACGCAGGCATGGTTGGGGCACTTTGCCCGGGCGGGAGTCACCGGCATCGGGTTCGGCTTCGTCGCCATTCAGGAGATCGGCGACCAACCCTCCGACATCCTCGCGGAGGAGCTGCCGCAGGCCTTCACCGACCCATTGGGTGTGGAGGTGGAGGAATACTTCGCCCGGGTGTCCTGGCTGCGTCGGCGTTCGACCGACGAGATCGCGGACGCCACCTTCCTCACCCGTCCCGGCCTGGCCAGGGAACAGGCGTCCGTCGCGGACGTCGACGCCGGTGTCGGTTTCACCCCGGCGGCCCTGCGGCTGGTCCGCACGGAGGGCCCCCGTTGGTCCCATGAGGTCGACGAGCACCTCGCGGCCATCGTGTCCGGCCTTCACCCGCAAGGGTTGAGCCTGCGGGAGACGGTGGAGCTGTATGCCCTGGCCCAGGGACTCGACGCGGCCGCACTCGTGGAGTCGGCGGTGCCGGCCGTCGTCGACCTCGTCAGGCACGGTCTGGTCCTGCCCGCGGAACTCGTGGAGGTCAGCGGGGAGGTGGCAGGGTGAAGGCCGTCCTGAGCCGGGTCAGCTCCGCGTCCGTGACCGTTGACGGGGAGGTGGTCGGATCCATCGACTGCCCGGAAACCGGGGGGTTGCTGGCCCTGGTGGGCGTCGGCCGGGACGACGCGCCCGACGCCTGGGAGGCCATGGTGCGCAAGATTGCCGAGCTGCGCATCCTCGATGGTGAGCTCTCCGTCAGCGATGCCGGCGCCCCGGTGCTCCTGGTCAGTCAGTTCACTCTGCACGGTCAGACCGCCAAGGGTCGACGCCCCTCCTGGTCCGACGCAGCACCCGGGGAGATGGCGGAACCCGTCATCCACCGCATCGCGACGGGACTGCGACAACGCGGCGTCCACGTCGAGGAGGGCCGGTTCGGGGCGATGATGAAGGTCGCCTCCGTCAATGAGGGGCCATTCACCGTCCTCGTCGAGTGCTGATTGCCCCTCCCCTGCCATCTCTGAGGCCGCGGGGTCGGTCACCGTCGGGAGAAAGCCCCTGGGTACAACGGCGCGGGAAACTCACTTGCTTCTGTTCGGAAGTAGTCGGGAACTAATTCGGAACCGGGTTCGTTGTAAATGTAAGACTGGCGATACCGAGGAGGCTAAATGACTATTCCGTCCCCGCAGGAGTACCACGCAGAAGAGCACGACCGCGGCAGCCGGCGAAACCAGACTAACGATAACCCGGCCGCAGATCTGGTCCGTGTCTATCTCAACGGCATCGGCAAGACCGCCCTGCTCACCGCCGAGGACGAGGTGGAACTCGCCCAGCGGATCGAGGTGGGGCTTTATGCCGATTATCTGCTGAAGAACTCCGAGGTCCCCCTCACCCGCGCAAAGAAGCGTGACCTGAAGGTGCTGGCGAAGGAAGGCAACAAGGCCCGTGCCCACCTGCTGGAGGCCAACCTCCGACTGGTGGTGTCCCTCGCCAAGCGTTACACGGGCCGCGGGATGCCGCTGCTCGATCTGATCCAGGAGGGAAACCTGGGTCTGATCCGCGCCATGGAGAAATTTGATTACGCCAAGGGCTTCAAGTTCTCCACCTACGCCACCTGGTGGATCCGTCAGGCCATCACCCGCGGCATGGCCGATCAGTCCCGCACCATCCGCCTGCCCGTCCACCTGGTGGAGCAGGTCAACAAGCTCTCCCGCATCAAGCGTGAGCTCTACCAGCACCTGGGACGCGAGGCGACCAACGAGGAGCTGGCGGAGGAATCCGGTATCGACGAATCCAAGATCGAGATGCTGTTGCGCCAGTCCCGTGACCCGGTGAGCCTGGACATGCCGGTCGGTGCGGACGAGGAGGCACCGCTGGGGGACTTCATCGAGGACGCCGAAGCCACCGACGCCGAGACCGCCGTGGTCGCCTCCCTGCGCCACTCCGACATCCGCTCCGTGCTGGGCACCCTGGAGCAGCGTGAGCAGGACGTCATCCGGTTGCGTTACGGCCTCGATGACGGAGTGCCGCGCACGCTCGACCAGATCGGTCGTCGCTTCGGGCTCTCCCGCGAGCGGGTCCGTCAGATCGAACGTGAGGTCATGAGCAAGCTGCGTGACGGCGAGCGTGCGGAACGCCTGCGTGAGTACGCCCTGTAGCATCCATCGTTCCCGGCGTCCCGACCCCATCTGGGGCCGGGACGCCGCTCGTTTCCACCCCTGCCTCCGTCCACTTCCCCGGGACCCGATGTCGTCTTGGGGTAAGATCAGGCAATATTGCACCGTCACCTCCGCCCGGCATGTCCCGTGAACACGGACGCCGTCGGCGGTACCGGGCATGTCCGCTTTCCTGCAGAAAGGTTCTCCTCACGTGAAGGACTTGGTCGACACCACCGAGATGTACCTGCGTACAATCTACGAACTCGAGGAGGAGGGCATTACCCCTCTGCGGGCCCGTATCGCGGAGCGCCTGGAGCAGTCCGGCCCCACCGTGAGCCAGACCGTCGCTCGAATGGAGCGGGACAACCTCGTGATCGTCCGCCCCGACAGAAGCCTCGAGATGACCCCCGAGGGGCGCGCCCTGGCCACCGCTGTCATGCGCAAGCACCGCCTGGCTGAGCGGTTGCTCACCGACGTCCTCGGCCTGGACATCCACCAGGTCCATGACGAGGCGTGCCGCTGGGAGCATGTCATGAGTGAGGCAGTGGAGGAGCGGGTCGTGGCCGTCCTCAAAGACGCCTCCCGCTCCCCCTTCGGCAATCCCATTCCCGGTCTCGAGGATCTGGGCGTGACCTCCTCCGGCAGCGCGAACACCGGCATCCGCGCCATCGATCTACCCGAGGGCCGCCCTGTGGAGGCGCGCATCGTGCAGCTCAATGAGATCCTGCAGGTCCACGCCGAGCAGTTCCGTGCCCTCGAGGAAGCAGGCGTCTTCGTGGGAGCCACCGTCACGGTGAACAACCAGAACGGCACCGTGCGCCTGAGCTCCGGTGGGCGCGAGGTGGAGCTGCTCCCCGACCTCAGCCACGCCATCCGGGTCGAGAAGGTCTAGCCGCTCCCCCACCAACGCCTCCACGAAAGGACCTCCCCCATGAAGCTTCTCGTCACCGGTGGGGCCGGTTATGTCGGCAGCGTGTGCGCCACCGTGCTCATCAAGGGCGGGCACGACGTCACCGTGCTCGACAACTTCACCACCGGAAACCGGGAGGCTGTTCCCGCCGGCGCCCGCCTCGTCGAGGGGGACGTGCGGTTCACCGCGGAGAAGGTCCTCGCCGAAGGGGGATTCGACGGGGTGGTCCACTTCGCCGCCCGTTCCCTGGTGGGCGAATCCATGGAAAAACCCGAGGAGTACTGGCAGCACAACGTGGTGACCACCCTCGCGCTCCTGGACGCCATGCGCACCCACGGGGTGGGCAACCTGGTGTTCTCGTCGACGGCGGCCACCTACGGTGAGCCCACCGCCGTGCCTATCACCGAGGACATGCCAACCGCGCCGACGAACCCCTACGGGGCCACGAAACTGGCCATCGACTACGCGATCACCTCCTACGCCGCCGCCCACGGGCTCGCCGCGGCGAGCCTGCGCTACTTCAACGTGGCCGGGGCCTACGGCGCCATCGGCGAGAACCGGGACATCGAGACCCATCTCATCCCGTTGGTCCTGCAGGTCGCCCTCGGCCACCGCGAGAAGATATTCATGTTCGGCGATGA
>CAYSIP010000140.1:0-7042 GCA_964431055.1 uncultured Corynebacterium sp.
TGCTGGCCGGCCTGTCCGTCGCCTTCGACGCCTCCTGCGAGGAGATGTGGCTGGCGTGGGGCCACGGCGCCTGCCTGGTGCCCGCCCCGCGCTCCCTGGTGCGTTCCGGCATGGACCTGGGCCCCTGGCTCATCCGCCGCGACATCACGGTCGTCTCCACCGTGCCGACGCTAGCCGGCCTGTGGCCGGCGGAGGCCCTCGACAACGTCCGCCTCCTGATCGTCGGTGGCGAGGCCTGCTCCCAGGAGCTCGTCGAGCGCCTGGCGACCGAAGACCGCGAGATGTGGAACACCTACGGTCCCACCGAGGCCACCGTCGTCGCCTCCGCCACCCAGCTGCACCCGGGCCGGCCGGTGGGCATCGGCCTGCCGCTGGCGGGCTGGGACCTCATTGTCGTGGACGGCGACGACCAGCCCGTCGGCGTCGGCGAGACCGGTGAACTCGTCATCGGTGGCGTCGGCCTGGCCCGCTACCTCGACCCAGAGAAGGACGCGGAGAAGTACGCGCCCATGCGCTCGGTCGGTTGGTCGCGCGCCTACCGCTCCGGCGACCACGTGCGCCTCGAGGAGGACGGCCTGTATTTCGTCGGCCGCGTCGACGACCAGGTCAAGATCGGTGGCCGGCGCATCGAACTCGGCGAGGTCGAGGCGAATGTCGCCGCCCTGCCGAACGTCTACAACTCGGCCGTCGCCGTGCAGACGACGGCCGCCAACCAGTCCGTGCTCGTCGGCTACGTCTCCCTTGAGGATCCGGCGGTGGACTTCGACCACGAAGCCGCCGCCGAGCGGCTCGCCGAGACCATGCCCGCCGCCCTTGTCCCGCGCATCTGCGTGATGGAGGAGCTGCCGATCCGCACCTCCGGCAAGGTCGACAAGAAGGCCCTGCCGTGGCCGCTGCCCGGTGTCGGTGTGGAGGCCACCGACCTCACCCCGACCGAGGCCTGGCTGGCCGAATCCTGGGTCGCCGTGCTCGGCACCTCCGTCTCGGACGCCGACGCCGACTTCTTCAGCCTCGGCGGCACCTCGCTCGCCGCCGCCACGCTGGTCGGACGCATCCGCGAGAAGGTGCCCACCGTCGCCGTGCGCGACCTCTACGACCACCCGCGGCTGGGGTCCCTGGCCGAGGCCGTCGAGAACATCGCCACCAGGTCCGGCATCGAGCTCGGCGCCGAGGACGCCGGACCCGTCGAGGCCCGCGAGATCACCCACGTCAGTTTCGGCACCCGCCTGGCCCAGCTGCTCATCCAGTTTCCCGTCCAGACGCTGCAGGCCACCAGCTGGTTCGCCTGGTTGCTACTCGTCAGCAACGTCGCCGTCACCTTCGACCTCGGCTGGGCCGTGCACACCCCGTGGTGGCTGGTCATCCTGCTCATCGTGGTCTTCGGCACCCCGGTCGGGCGTCTGCCCATCGGCGCGCTGGGCGCCCGCCTGCTCACCGCCGGCATCACGCCCGGTGACTATCCGCGCGGTGGTTCCACCCACCTGCGCATCTGGGCCGCCGAACGTTGGTCGGACGCCTCAGGCGCCCGCTCCATCGCCGGGGCGACCTGGGTCAACTATTATGCCCGCTCCCTGGGCGTGGCCATCCACCGCGGCGTCGACCTGCATTCCCTTCCCCCGGTCACGGGCCTGCTGACCATCGGCGCACACGCCTCCATCGAACCCGAGGTGGACCTGTCCGGTTACTGGCTCGACGGTGACGTCCTGCGCGTCGGCGCCATCACCATCGGCCCGAACGCACGCGTCGGTCAGCGCTCCACCCTGCTGCCCGGCACCGTCATCGGGGAGGACGCCCACGTCGAAGCCGGCTCCACCGTCACCGGCGCGAAGACGATCAAACCGGGTTCGCGCTGGTCCGGTTCACCCGCGGAGAAGGTCGGCCGCTCCAAGCACCGTTTCCCCGACGAGCACCCGCCGCGGCGTTCCCGCTGGGTGCCCATCTACGGCCTCACCTCCATCCTGCTCAGCCTGCAGCCGCTCGTGGCCATCGGCCTGGGCCTGGCGCTGGTCCTCTGGCTCGTGGAGCTCACCGGCGGAAACGCCTTCCTGGGCGCGGTGGTCTTCGCACCGCTGGGCGGACTGGTCGCCTTCTTCGCCTACAGCATCATGACCTGGCTGGGCGTGCGCCTGCTGTCCATCGGGCTCAGGCCCGGCGTCACCCCGGTGCGTTCCGCACAGGGCTGGCGGTTGTGGACCATCGAGCGGCTCATGGATGACGCCCGCACCTACCTCTTCCCGATCTACGCCTCCCAGCTCACGCCCACGTGGCTGCGCAGCCTGGGCGCGACGATCGGCAAGGACGCGGAGATCTCCACCGCCGTGATGGTGCCCACGCTCACCGAGATCAAGGACGGTGCCTTCCTCGCCGACGACACCGCCATCGGAGGTTACGAACTCGGCGGCGGTTGGATGCTCAGCGGTGAGACCCGCGTGGGCAAGCGCAGCTTCGTCGGCAATTCCGGCATCACCGGACCCGGCCGCAAGCTGGCGAAGAACTCGCTGGTCGCCGTGCTGTCCTCCACCCCCAAGAAGGCCAAGGCCAACTCCAACTGGTGGGGTTCCCCGCCCGAGCGCATGCGGCGCGTCCAGGTGGAGGCCGCCGGTGGCGAATCGCTGACCTACAGCCCCGGCCGGGGCGTGAAGATCGCCCGCGGCTTCATCGAGACGATGCGCCTGCTGGCCCCGATGTTCTCCGCCATGCTCCTGGCCCTGACCCTGGGCCTGATGCAGTACGTGCTCGTCACCTGGGGCGTGGGGCTGGCCTGGCTGCTCTCCGGCGTGATCACCATGGCCGCCGGGGTAGTGGCCATGGCGGTGACCATCGCCGTGAAGTGGATGTGCGTGGGCAGACACCGCCCCGGTGACCATCCCCTGTGGTCGGAGTTCGTGTGGTTGAACGAGCTGCAGGACGTCTTCGTCGAGGTCGTCGCCGGCCCCTGGTTCCTCATTCCGAACCTGGGTACCGGCGAGCTCAACGCCGCCCTGCGGATGCTGGGCGTGAAGATCGGCCGCGGTGCATGGATCGAGTCCTACTGGTTCCCCGAGACCGACCTGTGCGTGGTCGGCCGCGGTGCGACCGTCGGCCCCGGCACCGTCGTGCAGACCCACCTGTTCCAGGACCGCGTGATGAGTCTCGACTACGTCACGCTTGGCGACGGTGCGACGCTGGCCTCCCACTCGGTGGCGCTACCCGCCGCCACGCTGGGTGATTCCGCGACCGTCGGCCCCGGTTCCCTCGTCATGCGCGGTGACCGCGTGCCCGGCAACACCGTCTGGCAGGGCAACCCCATCGAGCCCTGGACCCGGTAGGTCCCCGGACGCCGTAACTGAATGAACCGGCCGGGAGTGCGCAGCTGCGCACTCCCGGCCGGATTTCTTCTCTCCCCGCTCAGATCCGGGACATGACGATGTCCGCGACGCTGCGGTCCCCGAGTGCGCTCGGGTGGAACGGCATGTGCAGGCCGTCACCGGCCCCGGGGACGTCGAAGATCGACCGCACCCACTGGCTGCCCGCCGGCGCGCAGGTGCCGGTGCCGGGCCGGTCGGTGTGCACGCACTCATAACCCAGGTGCTGATGTGCGGCGGCGGTCGAGTTGACCGTGTCGAAGAAGCGCTCGACGTTCGTCGGCACCGGGACCGGGACCGGCAGCTGGGCGGATCCGCCGCCGAGGTTGGCGAGGCACAGACCACCGTTGCCGTCGCCGATCTCCGGTAGGAGACGAACATGATCCGGGCAGTCGGGGCGAGCTGGTTGATGCGCTCGATCACCGGCCCCATCCGCTCCGCCCACCGCTGTGGGGTGAGGTGCTCGGCGCCGTTGAGGATGCCGAAGTCCCGGCCGACCAGATCCGGGTAGGCGTCATCACGCTGAGAGCAGTAACCGCGGAAGTAACCCTCCAGCTGCTCCGGGTTGGCAGGGTTGGCGGGGAGGGAGCCACCCATCCCGACATGGGCCCGCCCGGGCTGCGCCTGCGTCACCGGAAGGCCCGGGCCCACCATCAGCAGGAGCACGGCGAGCAGGGCGGGCATGGGCCTCGCGGTACGGATTCCGGTTCCGATCAGGCGCTTCTCCCCTGCCCGTCCCCTGCTGGTGGCCGTAATACTTTCCATGGTCAGCGATACTCGGGGAGGAACGTTAACAGGCTACGGGCCACCACGTGGGCCAAACGGGAATATCTGACGGCCCCCGGAAACGACGACGGGCCCGGGGCCTGCCCTGTCCCGGGTCCGTGCCGGCCGCTGCCCGGTCAGTCGCCGATCTGGTCGCGGCCGCGCTGGACGATGAGCGGATCGGGCTGGCCGACGACCTCGTGGTCCTTGTCCGTGTACTCGAATTTGGAGAGCACCACGCGCATGGCGTTGATGCGGGCGCGCTTCTTGTCATTCGACTTGATGGTGATCCACGGGGACTCGTCGGTGTCCGTGTAGCGGAACTGCTCCTCCTTGGCCCGGGTGTAGTCGTCCCACTTGTCCAGGGAGGCCAGGTCCATCGGGGAGAGCTTCCACTGGCGCACCGGATCGACCTGCCGGATGGCGAAGCGGGTGCGCTGTTCCTTGCGGGTGACGGAGAACCAGAACTTGGTCAGCGAGATGCCGGAGCCCAGCAGCATGTTCTCCAGCATGGGGGTCTCACGGAGGAACTCGGCGTGCTGGGATTCAGTGCAGAAACCCATGACGCGCTCGACTCCCGAACGGTTGTACCAGGAACGGTCGAAGAACACGATCTCACCGGCGGCCGGGAAGTTGGCGATATAACGCTGGAAATACCAGGAGGTGGACTCACGCGGAGACGGCTTTTCCAGGGCCACGGTGCGGGCGCCGCGGGGGTTCAGGTGCTCGTTGAAACGCTTGATCGTGCCACCCTTGCCCGCTGCGTCCCGCCCCTCGAAGATGATGATGTGGCGCTGGCCAGTCTCCTTCGTCCAGTTCTGCCATTTCAGCAGCTCAATCTGGAGGGCCCGCTTGACCTTGTCGTACTCCTCGCGAGACATGCGCTCGTCATAGGGATAATTCTCGCGCCAGGTCTCGATCGGCGTGCCGTCCGGCCGCAGAAGCACCGGATCATCCTCATCGGAGTCGTCAACGACATAACCCTCGGTCTTGGCGAGGTCGATGACGGGCAGTTCGTCGTCCTTGTGGTCAGCCATGTTCCCGATCCTAGTCTTTCCACCGTGCCTCGGCGCGTTGGCTCACACGGGAAGATGACGTGGCCAGTACCGGGTTACGGCCACCCGGAAACGACAAAACTCCGACCCGAAGGTCGGAGTTTTCTGCCCTGACCGGGATCAAACCCGGTTAAGAAGTGCTACGGCTTAGAGCAGGCCGAGCAGGTTAGAGACAGCGCCGGCCCAGTCACCAGCGGTGGCCAGGAAGCCGAAGATCTCACCGACGAGGCCCTCAGAGGACAGGGTGGAAACGTTGCCGAGGAAGTCAATGATGTTTTCCATGGATACTCCTAAAGTATGTGATGAAGAGAGGGGTTCGTGACGGGGTTAGCCCGTCACGAAGTGCCCGATCAAGCCGGGCTGAGCCGTCTTACTCGTCGGTCGAGGAAAGGCCGGAGACATTGTCACCGGTGACGGAGGAAAGGCTGCTGATGACGGACTCGTCCTCGCCCTCCGGGGTCACGAACCAGCCGAGGACCTGGGACAGCACCTCGGGGATGCCCTGCAGGACCTTGCCGATGTTCTCGCCGAAGGTCTCGAAGTTGTCGAGCTGATCCTGAATGAGAGAAAGATCCATGTGTATCTCCTTGAGAGGAACCAGCAGGAAGCTGGTGAAGTTTCCAGTGTGCTGACACCCTCAGGGCGTCACGAGAGATATTTTGTCACAGATTGGGTACCCGTCAAGCGCAATCCACAGGTCGCATTACGCTTTCCGCGATCGAACAGTTACATACTGATACCCACCTGAACCCCCGCACTGCCAGCACGAACACGCTGACCTGCGACGATAAAAATTTGAAAGTTAACGGAAGGTTAAGAACCCTCGTGACGTGTAACGTCCGGACACCCAGTCCCGATTTAAGTTCGTACCGGAACCGCCCCCATGGGCGCCATTACCCCCTTACGGGGGAGGGTAAAGGGCCTCGTGGTCTCGCCACGGTCTCATTCGCGCATCTTCTCGGGCGTGGTCATAAGTCGTAGCTAACAAGTCACGCGTTTAGTGTCCGCCGCAACCGTACAGCATCTAGATACGAAACGACGTCGAGCGGTCCCCCTTTTATTCAACGGGGGACCGCTCAATGTCGATCAGGTGCCCGGTCTCAACCGGGCGGGGTGGAGCCTAGAAGCCCATTCCGCCCATGGCGTCGGCATCCGGCATGCCGCCACCGGCGCCGGCCGGCTGCGGCTTGTCGGCGACGACAGCCTCGGTGGTCAGGAACAGGGCCGCGATGGAGGCGGCGTTCTGCAGAGCCGAGCGGGTGACCTTGACCGGGTCGTTGATGCCCGCGTCCATCAGGTCGACGTACTCGCCGGTGGCGGCGTTGAGGCCCTCACCGTCGGGCAGGCCGGCGACCTTGTCGGCGACGACGCCGGCCTCGAGGCCAGCGTTGGAGGCGATCTGCTTCAGCGGGGAGGACAGGGCCTGACGGACGATCTTGACGCCCGTGGCCTCGTCACCGCTCAGACCCAGGTCATCCTCGAGGACCTTGGCGGCCTGCAGCAGAGCCACGCCACCACCGGCGACGATGCCCTCGTCGACGGCCGCCTTGGCGTTGCGCACGGCGTCTTCGATGCGGTGCTTGCGCTCCTTGAGCTCGACCTCGGTGGCGGCGCCGACCTTGAGGACTGCGACACCGCCGGCCAGCTTGGCCAGGCGCTCCTGCAGCTTCTCGCGGTCGTAGTCGGAGTCGGAGTTGTCGATCTCGGCGCGGATCTGCTTGACGCGACCCTCGATCATCTCGGCGGTGCCGGCACCCTGGACGATGGTGGTCTCGTCCTTGGTCACGACGACCTTGCGGGCCTGGCCGAGCAGCGGCAGGTCAGCGGTCTCCAGGGACAGGCCGACCTCCTCGGAGATGACCTGGCCACCGGTGAGGA
>CAYSIP010000141.1:0-7030 GCA_964431055.1 uncultured Corynebacterium sp.
CCCGGTTCGGGTGGTTTCGGCGCCCCGGGCCCCGGTGGTTTCGGCGCGCCCGGCAACAACCCCGGTGGTTTCGGCGCTCCCGGGACCCCGGGTGGTCCCCGCAGCTAGCGTGAGAACGGTGCGGTGCCCCACAGCCGGACGGCGAACGGGGCGCCCGGCGTGACAATCCATATTCGCGATTTCAGTTAAAGGAAGATCAACATGCATAAAGTTCTCGTCGTCGGTTGTGGCGGTTCCGGAGCCAAGACGCTGGCTTATATGATGGATCAGCTGAAGACGACCCTGGCGGAGAAGCTTCCGGACCGCTACGACAGCCCGAAGGACGTGGAACTGCCGCGGGCCTGGCAGTTCGTGTCCGTGGACGTGCCCACCGTTCCCGAACGGCCCGGCCCGAACCTGGCGAACGTGCCCGAGGCAGGTGGCCGCTACATCTCCTGCGGTTCCTCCGACCGCTACCTCACGGTGGACACCGCCGTGTCCAACCAGCTGGCGAACCGTCGTGAACTGGGCACCATCTCCAGCTGGGCGCTGACCGACCCGGGCGCCGAGACCACCGCCATCTCCGCCGGAGCGGGTCAGTACCGGTCGATCGGCCGCATGTTGATCCTGAGCAAGTTGCGCGAGATCCAGCAGGAACTGAAGAAGTCCTGGGACGTGCTCTTCAGTGGCGAGACCGAGCGCGAGCTCGCCGACCTGCGTTCCGCCCTCTACGGCCGCACCGTCTTCAGCGGCGAGAGCTCCAAGGAGCAGCCCCTCGTCTTCGTCGTGTCCTCGATGGCCGGCGGCGCCGGCGCGTCAATGGCGATCGACATCTGCCGCCTGCTGACCGGCCTGGAGGGCAACGCCGTCTCCCTCAACTCGCTGTTCATGGTGACCCCCGACATCTTCTCCCAGCTCTCCGCCGACGCCGTCGCCGGCACCAACCCGAATGCCCTGGCGATGTTCTCCGAACTGGTCGCCGCCCAGCTGGGTTCGGCGACCGAGGAGGACCGGCGCCTCTTCAACGCCCTCGGCGTCCCCGTCGGCGATGATTCCATCCCCGTCGGCCGCATCTTCCCGGTCGGCGTCCGCTCCGGTGAGAACGGCGCCCTGCTCGGCGACGGCAAGCCCGACACCGTCTACCGGGCCCTGGGCCGCGGCCTCGCGGCGCTGATGTCCGACGAGGTGTCCATGGAGAACTACAAGGCCTTCACCCTGGGCAACAAGGGCGGGGTCGGCGCCGACCAGAGCCGGTACGCCTGGGGCGCGACCGAGTCGAAGAACGTCCCCTGGGGCACCTACGGCTACGCCCAGTTGTCGATGGGCCGTGACCGCTACGCCGAGTACGCCGCCCAGCGGCTGGCCCGCAAGGCCGTGGAGCGGTTGCTCAACGGGCACTACGACCCGACCGACGACTCCCCGGCCGACATTCAGATCCGCCGTCGGCTGGACCTCAACGGGGAGAGCCTCAACCAGCGACTGTCCAGCTACCTTCCGCCCCAGGGCCAGGCCAGCAACTGGATCTTCCACAGCTTCAGCTACGCCATCGATTCATGGACGCAGCGCATGCGGCAGCTGATCCTCAGCCAGATCCCGAAGGCCGACAACCGGCGCGAGAACGAATGGGTCATGGACGTCACCACCGCCCTGCAGGAGGCCAGCCGCCAGATCGACCAGGACCCCAAGCAGGAGCTGTACTCCGCGGTGGCCGCCTGGGCCGGCGCCGAGGGCATCCAGGCTTTCCTGCTGGACCTGCTCAAGGCCGAGATCGCCAAGTACGGGGTGCCCTACGGCGTCGCCCTGCTCCAACGCATCTTCGACCAGATCCGTAACAGCACCATGGGGGAGCTGAACAACCTCCGCTCCACCATGGCCCCGCAGGCGGTCACCCTCAACGAGCAGACGCGCATCGACATGGAGGGCTCCCGCGGCCGCATCGACGATTCCACCACCCGAGCCCAGGAGATCGTCAACCAGACCAATCAGCAACTGCAGCACCGGGCCATCGGCTTCGTCGCGCAGTGGCTGCAGAGCGCACTGGATGACTTCGTGCGCAACTTCCTCCTCCCCCTGGAGCGGACCATCCAGGCCGGCCACGCCGACCTGGAGAGCTTCAACGAGCTGACCACCGACGCGAATCTGGGCGTCGCCCAGCTGAAGACGAACGTGCCGGCCCTGTGGCCCGAGGAGAACCAGAATGAGGTGCCCCGCCGCTTCAGCCAGGCGGCCAACGAGGTCTTCCTCACCGGGGTCGACTCCTTCATCCCCCAGTTCGTCTCGGACATCAAGCAGTCAGCGAAGTCGGAGGAGAGCCAGGACTTCGACTACACCCGCGCCCTCAACATCTCCGCCGAGCGGGTCGTCAGCGGAGACTGGGAGTCCATCTCCGGTTCCGAACGCGCCCCCGGTGACCTGCTCCGCCTGCTTGACGTGTGGGTCGCCCCCGATCTGACCCGCGACCCGCAGAACCCCGGGGTCACCCGCGACCCGCGACCCGGCCGCTTCGAGTTCAAGATCAGCACCGAGGACATCCTGGAGCGCGCCCGCCAGTACATCCGCCGCCCCGGCTTCTCCTTCCAGCAGTTCATCGCCACCTCCCTGCGCCAGTTCGTCACCGCGCCGGGCCTGTCGGACAACGAGCGCCGCGAGCGTCGTCAACAGGTGCTGAGCAAGTTCAGCGAGGCCATGACCTACGCCCTGCCGCTCGCGCAGATCAACTCGCAGCTGGTGCAGTCGATCTACCGCAGCGAGGTCGCCTACAACTTCAACTTCTCCCGCATCCCGTTCGGCGGTGACGACCTGGGCGCCATGCTGGAGCAGGCGGTGCGCGACTACCCCAACCACCGGCCGGCCGACATGATGAAACCGCTGGGCAACGCCCTGTCCAACCAGGGTGAGGAACGGTCGATCGACATCTTCGGTTCCTACCCGAACTACGCCCCGATCGTCTTCGACTCCCTGCTCCCGCCGATCGAGAAGCAGTGGCGCCAGACCGCCGGCAACCGTTCCGAGTTCTGGCACGGTCGCCGCGCCCGTCCGCTGCCCGCCGCGCTGCCCATGACCAACGCGGAGCGCAAGGCCCTGGTCACCGGCTGGTACATCGGTCGCCTGACCGGCCGGACCTTCTTCCCCGGCACCCTTGACACCAGCGACATGACGCCGGTGCAGATCTACGACGAGCGGGTCGGGCACTGGATCAACTTCGACGTGCCCATGCTCACCCCGGTCTCCCGCTTCCGGGCGACCCTCGACTGGCTGCCGAACCTGCTGGAATCCGCGGCCCTGGCGTGGGCGCGCATCGGCGAGCAGCCGCTCTTCGGCTCCATCGAGCCCTATATCCTCCTGCGTCAGCTGTGGGATTCCGAGCCCACTCCGGCGCTGCCCGGCCGCACCACCCGCGGTCACCGCCTGTTGCACCAGTGGCTCTACGACGGTGACCGCAAGGCCGGTGAGGTGCACATGATCGACGGCACCGGACCGGAGGCCACCCCGCAGGCGCGTCTGGAGGCCGCGCAGGCCTGGCTCGAACGGCAGAACCAGATCGCCCAGGCGTACGTCCCCACCTCGCGTCTGGGGGCCGGCAAGCTGTTCACCACCGCCGACCGTCCCTACGCCGACATCACCGACCGGGAACTGGCCGCCCAGGTGCCGGTCTTCGCCGACATCGCCCCCGACGTGGTGGAGGCGACCAGCCGGATCGCCGAGATCCTGGAGGACTGCCTGCGCCAGGGACCCCCGCGGGACGAGGCCACCGGCATGCCGACCACCGGTTTCCACAGCGGCGGGACGAGCCAGAACCGCCCGACTCTGCCCGGCCAGGGTGAATTCTGATGAGCCCACGGCACGATCACGACTCCACCCTGACGGTCTTCCTGAGCCGGGGCAGGTTGTCCCACGGGATCCGACAGACCCTGGAGGACTTCACCGCCACGGGTCTGGTCCGTGACCTGGTGTGGGTGGACGCCGACACCTTCCAGACCTCCTCATCGCAGGTCACCCACCTGCGCATCCGGGAGGACGGCATCCCGGAGATCGCCCGGCAGCCGTTCAACGTGCTCGTTGCGCATTCGGGCGCCGACCGCCTGCACCTCGGCGTGATCAACGCCGTCGGCCCCGGGGGCAGTCAGCTGGGCAGCACTGAACTCTCACCGCTGCTGGGGGCGATCGACGCCCTGGGGTCCGGGCTGAGCACCCACCGCACCAACCTGGTCATCTCCGCGGTGGGCGCCCCGCTCGAGGGGGACCTGCCGTTGCTGCGCGGGTACACCAACCTGTTGCTGGCCCCCGAGGACTCCCCGGGCCCGGAGGCAGCGCCGGTGCCCTTCCATTTCAACCAGCTGGACAACCGTTTCACCCTGCACTGCGTGGCGGGCATCGCCAGCATCTTCGGCCTCTGGGAGGGCAGCACCACCGCCCCGGTCACCCGGCTCGAGCCGGCGAGCGGGCTGACGTTCCGCCTGGTGCGCGCCTTCTACCGGCGCATCGACGGTCAGGAGGTGCAGGCGCGCCTGAAGTCCCGCATCCTCGACACCACCGACAACCCCCTGCCGCGGTTGCTGGAGGCGGGGCAGGAGGACTCCGCCCAGTACACGGAAAATCCCGAGTCCTTCGCCGCCGGCGCCGCCCGGGAACTGCTGGCGGAATTCGACCGGCACCTCACGGGAACACGGGAGGAGGCGGTGTCGCAGCGCACCCGGGTGACCAGTGCGGGCGGCGCGATCGGGGAATTCTTCCGCACCTTCTGCACGAAGCTGGTCACCACCCCGCACCGCTTCTTCGCGGACCTGAGGGCGGAGTCCTCCGCTCTGGTCGGCGACACCGTCCAGTCGGCCGTCTACGGCGGTTCCGGTTCCCGCACCCACGTCGGCGGTTCCGCCGGCGCGGGTGACGACACCGATTTCGCCTCCGCCTTCGGCACGGCCGGGCAGCAGGACTATGA
Organism: uncultured Corynebacterium sp.; assembly: GCA_964431055.1. GTDB lineage: Bacteria > Actinomycetota > Actinomycetes > Mycobacteriales > Mycobacteriaceae > Corynebacterium. The sequence continues at coordinate 4,919 of CAYSIP010000141.1, forward strand.
GGCCCATGCCGCGGCTGAGCTGGGCCCGCTGTGGCAGGCCTATGAGCACACCGCCCTGACCCTGCTGGACGCCCACCCGAGGGTCATCTCGGCGAACGGGGGCAGCGCCCGTCGTCCGCAGGTGGTCGAGAACGGCCCTGGCGGACACGTGCAGGTCGCCCGGCGCTCTTCGGACGTCATTCCCGGGCCCGACCACAATTTCGGCGGGGACCTGCCGGTGGAGGTCAAAGCGACCGTCGGTGGCGGAGACGTCGCCCCCTATGACGTGGACGGCGTGGCCGCCTACGAACGCCTGCTCGCCGGTCAGGGACACCACGGCCAGGGACGGCACCGCGATATCGGCCGGGTGCGCGGCGATTTCGGGCAGTGGCAGAAACGGCACTCCACCAGCTTCGCCTATTTCGTCGGGCGGGGGCTCGTGGACAAACGCGCCGCCCTCCGCAGCGACGAACAGCACTACGCCCGGCAGGTGGATGACCTGAAGAACCAACAGGCCAAGGCCGAGGGATCCGGCATCGCGGGCGCCGTCTTCCGGTGGCTGGGATGGGTGGCCTTCTGGTCGGTGACGCTGTTCGCCGCCCTGTGGGGCATCGGCAACCTGCGCACCGATGACGCAGGTGTGCCGCTGTGGCAGTGGGTGCGCCACCTCAACGACTCCACCGGCGAGACCAAGGCCTGGCTGTTCGGCATCTGGTTGGGGCTGTGGCTGCTCTTCTGGATCTCGCAGGTGATCTGCGAGACCCGTAATGAACTGCGGTTCCTGCACCGCCGCCGCGACATCGTCTCGCGGTACGAGGCCGCCCGGAAGAACCTGGCGGCCACCCGGCGGGCACTGGTGCGTCTGGACGTGGGCTACCGGCAGTTCCTGTCGGTCTCGCGGATCGTCGGCACGCTCATCGAGCGTCCCTTCGGCAAGGTCGGGCACCTGCGGGTCGAGTCGACCATCCCGGTCAACACGATGCCCGATTCCGTTCTCTTCGCGGAAGCGGCGCCGCAGGACGCGGCGGTGGACCGCCTGGCCGACAGCTTCCGCCGGGACATCTACCGGGAGGGTTGGCTGGACTCCTACGTCAGCGCCGGGCTGAAGGAGGCCGCCGCCGACCTGACGGGCCAGGAGCACGGCCACGTCGACGTCCGCCGTGTGCACACCACCCACGGCGAGGGCACCGGGGGCCAACTGGCCCGTCTGGCGACCTGGATCACCGGTGAGAAGTTCCGCTCCCGCGACCGCAGCGGCACGCAGTGGCGGGACATCACCGAGCGGCTGCGGACGGAAGACTACCTCGACGACGCCGACGTGCTCACCCCGCTGCAGACCTACCGGGCCGGTCGGAGACACACCGCTCCACAGCAGCTGCCGCTCGACGAGGGGGTGGCGGTGGGTTCCTTCAACGGTGAGATCGCCACGGAACGCGGCCGGGTCGACGGGGTCCTGGACCTGGACCCCGCCTTCTGCACGTACGACCGCAACACCAACACCTTCGACGCCATCGGCGTCAGCGAGGTGCTCGTCCAGGTCGGTGAGTCCGCCACCCAGTCCGACGTGGCGTTCGGCGGGCCGCAGCGTGAGCGGCTCAGCGCCGACATCCTCGGCAACATGCCGGTCGATGAGGATTCCCGGCCGCAGAGCCCGGGAATCGAGCCCATGTCGCCGCCGCAACCGCGGCGCCAGCTTCCCGGAATGGGGGAATTCTAGATGTCATCGGAACTGCAGATTCTCGAGGCCTTCCGCACCTGGTGGGGAGTGGCCCGCACGCTTCATCCGGAGGAGGCGCTGCCCAACGGAGAGGAACTCATCGCCGCAGCCCGCGACCACCGCCACCTCGACCCGGGCAGCAGCTACCCGGCGTTGCTGGTGTGGGCGACCGCGTTGAAGAAGGTGCGAGCCCTGGCATTGATCGCCAACACCGACGCCATCCCGGACATGCCGGACCTGTACCACCCGGAGCTGGACCTGCCCGGTTACCTGCCGGCCCAGGAGGAAACGGGACAGCAGGTCATCGACGGCCATCTGGTCCCACCGTCCACGTCCGACCGGGGACGACACTCCGCCCACGACGGGGGAGAGGAACCACTGCTCGCCGAGATCGCCACAGACGAACCGCCGGTCCC
>CAYSIP010000142.1:0-7024 GCA_964431055.1 uncultured Corynebacterium sp.
CCCCGGAGGCCGGTTTCGCCGAATCCGCGGCTCTTGAGCTGCGCCTGTCGCAGGCGACCATCACCGTCGCGCTGGACACCTCCGGCACCGTGGACGTCGCCGCCGAACGCAAGCGCCTGGAGAAGGATCTGTCCGTGGCGAACAAGGAACTCGAGACCACCGGCAAGAAGCTGGCCAACGAGAGCTTCCTGGCCAAGGCGCCCGACGCGGTCGTGGACAAGATCCGCACCCGCCGGCAGGTCGCCCAGGAAGAGGTCGAGCGGATCACCGCCCGCCTGGCGGACCTGCCGACACAGGGAGCGCAGTAGCGGTGGCCGACAGGAAAAACGAGCGCAATGACCGGGATCCCCGGGACCACGAGGAGGAACTGCTCGCGGGCGTCGCCGACGATGAGGATCTCGAGGATCTGGCGGCCCTCGACTTCGCGGCCGTCGAGGTCACCGAGGCCGGCCTGAGTCTGAATATCGGCGGGGACAAGGCCCATGAGTCCGATGCCGGGGATTCGGACGCTCCCGTCCAGCACCCGGTGACCGCGGAGGATCTGGCCGCCCTGGCGGAGGTCGAGGCCGAGCTCAACCAGCGGTGGCCGGAAACCAAGATCGACCCTTCCCTGGAGCGTATCGAGCTGCTCATGGATCTGCTGGGCAATCCCCAGCGTTCCTACCCGACGATCCACGTCGCCGGCACGAACGGCAAGACCTCGACGGTGCGGATGATCGAGTCGCTGCTGCGCGCCTTCCACCGTCGCACCGGCCGCACCACCAGCCCGCACCTGCAGCTGGTCACCGAGCGGATCGGCATCGACGGGGTCCCCCTCCACCCGGCCGACTACGTGCGCATCTGGCGTGAGATCCAGCCCTATGTGGAGCTGGTCGACGCCCGTTTCGACGTGCGGATGTCGAAATTCGAGGTGCTCACCGCCATCGCCTACGCGGCCTTCGCCGACGCCCCCGTCGAGGTCGCGGTCGTCGAGGTCGGCATGGGCGGCACGTGGGACGCCACCAACGTCATCGACGCCGACGTCTCCGTCATCATGCCGGTCGGCCTCGACCACACGGGCTACCTCGGGGAGACGATCGAGGAGATCGCCGCGGAGAAGGCCGGCATCATCTCCGCCCGGCTGGAACTCAGTGACGACGACCCGCTGACCCCCGACGAGAACATCGCCGTCGTCGCCGAGCAGGACCCCGCCGCCATGCGGGTCATCCTGGAGCGCGCCGTGGCCGTCGACGCTGCCGTGGCCCGCGCCGGTTCCGAGTTCGCGGTGCTCGAGTCCACCGTCGCCGTCGGGGGCCAGCAGCTGCGCCTGCGTGGCCTGGGCGGCGAATACGACGAGATCTTCCTGCCCCTGTCCGGCGAACACCAGGCCCACAACGCGGCGGTGGCGCTCGCGGCCGTCGAGGCGTTCTTCGGCGCCAGCGCGGGCCGGTCCCTGGAGATCGAGGCCGTCCGTCGTGGTTTCGCCGCGGTGACCTCCCCGGGACGCCTGGAACGGGTGCGCACCTCGCCGACGACGTTCGTCGATGCCACCCACAACCCACACGGGGCGGTGGCCCTCGGGCAGGCACTGGAGCGTGACTTCGACTTCCACCGTCTGATCGGCGTGGTCGGGGTGCTCGACGACAAGGACGCGAAGGGCATTCTCACCGCCCTGGAACCGCACCTCAGCGAGATCGTGTGCACGCAGAATGCCAGTCCGCGGGCACTCGACGCGTACGATCTGGCGGAATACGCCCGGGACGTCTTCGGCGAGGAACGCGTTCACGTCGACGAGTCCCTGTCCGGCGCCTACGCCCTGGCCGTGGAGCTGGCGGAGGACGCCGACATCCAGTCCGGTTCGGGCGTCGTGATCACCGGTTCCGTCGTCACCGCCGGCGAAGCCAGAACTCTGTTCGGAAAGGACCCCGCATGAGCGAGCAGCCCAGGCCCGCCGATCCCTCCCCGGAGAACGGCGTCGAATACGGCCCGCTCGGGCCCGGTCACGCACCCGCCAAGGACCCGATGAAGGGACTGCGCGGCATCATGTCCGGCACCCTGTTTCTGGAAGCGATCACGATCCTCCTGTCGCTGACGGTCATCCTCCAGATCGACGACGGCGCGTACTGGACCACCTTCAACTGGGTGTACATCACGGTGTTGGGTCTGGCGCACCTGGTGATGGCCTTCCTGCAGCGCTTCCGCTGGGCCCTGCCCGCCAACCTGGCGCTCCAGCTGTTCGCCCTCGCCGGTTTCTTCGTCCATCCGTCGGTGGGCATCGTGGCGATCATCTTCATCCTCGTGTGGTGGTACCTGCTGACCCTGCGCCGCAACATGATCGAGCGCATGAGACGCGGTTTGCTGACCACCCAGCATCTCTGACCCGCAGGGCGCACACCACCCGCTGAGGGCACAGGCCCGGGACGACCAGACGGTCGGCCCGGGCCTCGTCTATTCCGGTCCCCGGGCCGTGGTGGCGCTCAGGAGGACACCCGGCGTGAGGCAGGGCCCGGTGTTAGCCTGAAACCCGTCTGACCGGGGGCGGTGGGGTCCCCTGTGTTGAGCGTGAGGCGGTGGGACCATGAAAGCGGCCGGACGGGGCCATGAGCAGGGGAAGAGCACCGGGAGGACCCGGGCCCGCCAGGCCCGCCAGGCCCGCCGGGGCGGCGGGGTCTGGGCGACCGTGCTCGCGGTCGTCCTGGTGAGCACGGCCGTGGTGGTGTTTTCCCTCGGCGCGTTCCGGGGTTCCGGCAATGCCACGTCCCCGAATTCCGGCAGCGTCACCGCCGAGGAGGAACAGCGGGGGAGGGCCGGCTCCGGCCGGGACGTTGTCGTGCGGGTCCATCACACGCAGGACCGCCCGGGCTGGGCTCCCATGGTCGAACACCTGCGCCGGATGCACGAACATTATCTTGCGCTGTGGGGCAGCGGGGAACTCGGACGGCACGCTCCCGACGGGATCACATCGGATCCGGTCTACGCCCGGGCTTTCCTGCTCATCCTCGCCGACATGGTCGGGGTGAACCTCTTCGGCGGCGAATCGGGAACCGACCCGGAGGAGCTGGACGACGCCATCGACGGACGACGCGCCAGGGCCGATGAACTGGAACGACGTTTCCTCGCCGGAGAACCCCTCGGCCGCGAGGTCCGGATCACCCGTGACGACGGTTCGGTGTTCCACTCCGATGGCACGTACGCGGGTGAGGCGCCCGCAGGGGTGGACCATCCCACCCGGGTGACGGATCCGGAGGAGGCCGCCCGGAATTTCGTCCCGCGGCCCGATTGGCGGGGCACCTACCACTCGGCGGCCGCCGAGCTGGCCGGTTTCTTCGGGGTGGAGGTCGACTACCGCTTCGACAACATCCTCGAACACTGCACGGGCGGGGACCTGGACCGCCGTTTCGTCATCGCGGCCGTCTGCTCCCACACCCCGGACAGGATCTACGTCAACGAGGACCACGGGAACTACCCGGATTCGGCCCGGCAGCCCTACTGGTTCGACGCCGTGCGTCACGAGCTGGCACACCTGCAGATCCTCGACCGGTGCGGCACGACCCGGCCCGCCGTCATCGCCGCCACTCCCACCCACCACGAGGCGGTCACCAACTCCTACGCCGTGCTGTATCTGGGCATGGACCGGGAACTGGCCAGGCAGGCCAACGACGGTTTCACCCACTACTACACCTCCCCGGAGTCTGACGCCGCGGCCAGAGAGATCCGCCAGGGCCGGTGCGGTTGAGCTGGGGCAGACTCAGGCGGAAGAGCTCAAGCACCCTCCCCTGGCCGGGCGGATCACGGCCGCGGCGGACCTCGCGCAGACGGAACCGGGGATGGAACCTCGCTCCTGGGCGGAGAAGAACGTCGGCAACCGGACGAGAATCCTGGCGGACGGCGGTGGGGAAGTCGACGCCCGGGTCGGCACCAACGGGGAGGGGCACGCCACCTTCAACGCGTCAGCGACACCGGACCGGCGGGTTCGCTTCGGCGGGGAACAGGGCCGTGAGCTGACGCGCTCGCTGGAGAACGGCCGGAACAAGGAGGCGATCCGACGGGTTCAGGAATGGCGGAACCTGAGCACTCGGGCCACCGCCCGAATCATCACCGGGAAGATCGGGGCGAGGACCTGGACGCGGAGTGAGATGGTGACCGTGACCGGGGGTCTTGCTCACCCGGCCGGGGACCGGCGGGACCTCAGTCCTTCCTGCGCCGGATCACCGGGTGGCCGGAGGCGATCGAAATCCGGTTGTAGGCGTTGATGACGATGATGCCCCATTCCAGCGCAGCGACCTGCTCCTCGGCGAAGACCTCACAGGCGACCAGGGCGGCGCGGCTGTGGTTCTGTCCCGGGGGCAGCACGGTGAGGATCTCGGCGAGCTCGAGGGCGGCCTTCTCCTTCTCGTCGAAGTCATCCACCTCGCGCCAGGCGGGCAACACGTCCAGCTTGACCTGCTCCACCCCGGCGCGCCGGGCGGACTCCGCATGGATGGACAGGCAGGCGGCGCAGCCGTTGATCTGACTGACGCGCACGTTGACCAGTTCGGTGAGGCTGGCCGGCAGGTCCACCTCTCGGAAGGTGGAACGCAGTTCCCTGGCCACCTCCCCGAGGCTGCGGTAGAGGTCGGGGTAGAACTTGTCCAGGTAGGGCGGTTTGGCGCTCATCGCTGCTCCTCGTCGAATTCGGCGAGCTCGTCCGGGGTCGGCGTGCGCCAGGCCCCGTCGTGGCCCTTCTTCTCCAGGTGGCCGCGCACGAAGGGGCAGACGGCCACGATGGTCCTGCCCTGGGCGGTGGTGTCGGCCAGGGCCTCTGCGATGAGCAGGGAGGCCAGGCCGCGGCCACCGTACTCCTCGCCGACCTCGGTGTGGAAGAAGATACGTTCGGGATTCTTCGGGCCCTGGCTGCCGTCCCGGTCCTGGAAGTCCGCGAGTCCGGCGACGACGGTGACGTCCTGGCTGGGGTAGCTGATGACGTACTGACGGGCGTCGTGGTCGAGGTGGACCGCGACCTCATTGCCGAGTTTGTCCTGCATGATCAGATCCTTTCTTCGGGGCGGGCGATGGGCTCGGGGTTGACGCGCGGGCGGATGGCCGCGTTGGGCAGGGTGGGGGCGGGCAGCCAGGACGGGCCCTCCGGGTCATGACCGACGTACCCGCGCGTGTGGCCGAAACGTTCGGCGCGGGCCTGCCACTCCTCCCGGTAACCGGCGATCTCCTCGTGGTTGCGGCCGATGAAGTTCCACCACATGACGATCTCCTCGGCGAAGGGCTCGCCGCCGATGAAGATCAGGCGGGCGCGGTCGTCGCCGTTGTTGCGGATGCGCAGGCGGGTCTCGCCGACGCCGGTGTAGGCCAGTTCGGTGGGACGCACGACGACCCCTTCGAGGTCGATGTCACCGACGTCGACGAGCAGGCCGTGTTCGTGGGCGGGGTCGACGTCGAGTTCGAGGACCGCGCCGGGGTCGAGGCGGATCTCGGCGCCGACGAGGGGGGTGAAGGTGGTCACCGGGGATTCGTATCCGAGCAGGGAACCGAGGAAGACCAGCGCCTCACCGCCCTCGAAGGTGACGGTCTCGGGCGCGTGGTGGTCGAAGCGGCGCGGGCCCTGCCGGTCGGTCTCCGGCATCACGGTCCACAGCTGTACGCCGTGCAGGATCGTGGTGTCGGTGGTGGAGACCTCGGAGTGGCAGATCCCGGCCCCGGCGGTCATGAGGTTGACCTCACCCGGGACGACGACGGCGTGGTTGTCGCCGGAATCGTGGTGGGTGATGTTGCCCTCGAAGAGCCAGCTGACGGTCTGGAGTCCGGTGTGGGGGTGCGGGGCGACGTCCATGCCGCCGGTGGCGGTGACGTCGTCGGGTCCGTAGTGGTCGACGAAACACCAGGCGCCGATGAGGCTGCGCTGGCGCTGCGGCAGGGTGCGGCGGACGGTCATGGCCCGGGGCCCACCGAGCGGGACCTTGCGGGAGGTGATGATTTCCACCTTCGTCCCGTCCACACAGTGCGGGGCCTCCAGGCCGAGGGTGATCTCGTCCGGGTGAGGTTCGAGATTGGTCATGGCGGGATCCTTTCGGGCTCCTGTCGATCCTGGTAGGACCATCCTACAACAGCGTTGTTGACATGTCTACAAAGATTGTGGGTGGGGTACCCGATAAGCTGATGGGCATGCGTGCGCTGTACCTCTCCCTGGCCGCCGTCTTCTGCGTGGTCGCCATCCTCATCCAGCTCTTCGATGCCTCGAGCCTGCTCGCCGTCCTCGCGCTGGTCATCGCCGGAATCTTCCTCGTCCTCGGCCTCAAGGTGGCGGCCGAGAACCGCGTCGAGGGGCCCATCGTCCTCGACGAGGACAAGAAGGCCACCCTGCGTGAACTCAAGGCGCAGGGCAACGAGTCCGGCGCCATCCGTCAGGTGCAGCTGTGGTTCCGCGACGCCACCCCGGAGCGAGCCCGGGCGCTCGTCCGGGAGTTGGAGTGAAGCCGTCGTCGGCGTTGCGCTGGCTGCCGGTGGTCGTGTCACTCGCCTTCCTCGGGCTGGCGGTCCTGGCGCTGGTCGACGACCGTGGAATCGCCTGGGCCGTGGCCTTCCTCATCGGGGCGCTCGGCGCGGGGGTGGCCACTGTGCCCGCCTTCGCGCGCCGTCGGAAAGCACCTTCGGTACAGTGATCGCCATGACTGAACGCACTCTCATCCTCATCAAGCCGGACGGCGTCACCAACGGCCACGTCGGCGAGATCATCGCCCGCATCGAGCGCAAGGGCCTCAAGCTCACCGCTCTGGACCTGCGTGTCGCCGACCGCACCACTGCTGAGCAGCACTACGCCGAGCACTCCGACAAGCCCTTCTTCGGTGAGCTCGTCGAGTTCATCACCTCCGCGCCGCTGATCGCCGGCATCGTCGAGGGCGAGCGCGCCATCGATGCATGGCGTCAGCTGGCTGGTGGCACCGATCCGGTTGCCAAGGCCACCCCGGGCACCATCCGCGGCGACTTCGCCCTGACCGTCGGCGAGAACGTCGTCCACGGCTCCGACTCCCCGGAGTCCGCCGAGCGCGAGATC
>CAYSIP010000143.1:0-6971 GCA_964431055.1 uncultured Corynebacterium sp.
TCCCCGCTGGCCCCCGACTACACCTACCTCGGCCAGATCAGCGAGGAAGGCCTCGCCACTCTCGACGGCATCGCCGCCACGGGTGTCGAAGGCGGGGCCCCTGACGGCCCGCCCGCCGAGGAGGTCCGTATCGAGACTGCCACGATCAGCTAGAAGCGCCGGTTGAAAGACCAGGCGGCGACCGCGAGCGCATTCCGGTCGCCGCCTGGTCTTTCGTCTAGGTGCCTGAATGCGAACTGCCAGGTTGAGGGGGTACCTCAGCCAGCTAACCCCGAACCCTGGATGCGGGGTGATAATGTTGGCTCATCAGGGAATAACTGCAGCTCATAACCTGTTTTGATGTGGATGATGCGGTAAGTGAGCTCTTGCGCTGCAGGATCCTGCCAGTTAGTGTTTATACTGTTGTAATCGTTCCGTCGTCTTAAGGATATTGAGCCATGAAGCTGTTCTCCCGCAAGGGCCTGGCGGCCGCCGCCACCGCCGTCGCATTGTCCGCCACCGCCCTGACCGCTCCGGCAATGGCCCAGACCGATTCGGACACCACCGAAACCTCCACCTCGGCCGTCGCCACCACTGAGCCGACCTCTGAGCCCGTCGTCACCGAGACCGCGACCGCCACCGAGGAGCCGGGTTCCTCCCTCTCCTCCGAGGACGTCGATCCGGGCGACATCAAGGACTGGGTCGGTGTCTTCACCGCCGTCCTGGGCGGCGTCTCCGCACTGTTCGTGTTCCTGGACCGCTACGTCCTCGACAACTAAGCCTTTCGGCGCCCGGCGTCGTCCGCAGTGTCGCAAACCGCTCCCGATCCGATGATCGGGAGCGGTTTCGTCGTCTCTGGACTTGTCTTGAAAACCTCTGCGGACGCGCGGAAGGCCGGATGTTCTCGCCACACAGCGAGAACATCCGGCCTTTTGGCGATCTCAGATCGGGAGGAAGCCTCAGCGGCCGATCAGGTTGTTGATCTGTGCCTGAATATCCTCGACCGCGTTCGGCAGGAAGAACTGGACGACGCCCAGGGCACCGGCGAGGCCCGCCAGCGCACCGAGGAGCAGGCCCACAAAGCCATCGGCGGAGGAACCTGCCGGAGCGGAGGAACCACGGTCGGCACCGGAGGTGCCGTTGTCGTCGGGAAGCTCGACGGGCGCAACGACCTCAGTCCCCGCATCCGTCGTGATGATCAGCGGCTCACCGGCATAGTCCTCCGGGACAGTCAGTTCGACGGTTGCACGACCGACTTCACCAAAACCGGCATCTGCTTCCGTGGTGGTGTCGTCGATCTCCGCGGTCTCGGTGGCCGATCCCAGCTCCACGGTCACCGTGGTGGCCCTAGGTTCGCCCTCGGAGGAGTAGTTCAGGGAGGACAGGTTGACGGTGATGTTCTCCCCCGCGGTGACGTCACCGTCGACGGAGACTCCGACATCCGACTGGGCGGCACGCGGGGCGACGGTCGGGTTGGCCTCGAGATAGTCGATGAACACCTGGACGTCCATGTAGCCGACGTCGACCAGGTTCCCCACGTTGGCGAAGGAGGTGAACCCGTCACCGCCCTCGAAGAGGAAGGTTGACATGGCGACGGTGTACTCAGCCTCTGGATCCAGCGGCTCACCGTCGATGGTGGCCTGGATGACGCGCTCGCCCTGCCCGGCCTCGGGGTCGTAGGCGTAGCTGAAGTTGTCGGAGACACCCAGCGACAGGCGCGGGCGGCCCTCCTCCGGGCCCTTCCACTGATCCTCCAGCGCCTGGAGAATGTCCGCGCCGGTGAGGGTGCCGTAGGCGACGGAGTTGCCGAAGGGCTGGACGGCGAAGGCGTCGGCATAGGTGACCTCACCCGCGGGCAGGTCCGCGCGAACACCGCCGGCGTTCATGAAACCGAGGTCGATCGGGCGACCCGCCGATTCCTCCATGGAGGACCGCGAGGCCTCGGCCAGGAGGTTGTTCAGGGTGGACTCGACGCCACGGTTGGAGCCGGGTTCCCCGCCGGGATTGGAACCACGGGTGAAGGGGTGTTCGATTTCAGCGACGGGCAGAGCACCGAGTTCGTCGGCCTGGGCCGTGGCCTCTGCGACGGTCGCGGCAACCTCCCCATCCGGCTCAAGATTGAACTCGACGACGTCGGTGGCGTCGTACTGGTTGACCGTGATGTCCACCAGTTCGCCGGCCCGGGTGTCGTAGGTGATGTCCAGGTCGGTCAGGAGCTTGCCGTACTCGTGGGACTGCGCGTAGTAGAGCGGCAGGTTGTCCCCGCGTTCGATCTGGCCGCTGTAGGGCTGGTGGGTGTCGCCACCGAGCAGTGCGTCGACGTCGGTGCTGAAACCGGAGGCGAAGGCCCGGGCGTCCTCGTGCATGAGCGCGATGACGACGTCCGCCTGGCCACTGTCCTTCAGCTCCTGGGCGACCGTGTTCGTCTCGGCGACCGGATCGTGGAACTCCACGCCCTCGATGCCCGCCGGGGAGACCTTGGCGGCAGTGTTCTGGGTCACGGTGCCGATGAAGGCGACGTTCACGCCGGACCCGGTGGTGACGATGTGGTGGGATTCCAGCGCGCGCTCGCCGTCCCGGTAGACATTGGCACCCAGGATCGGGTACTCGGAAGAGTCCGTGATGCGGCCGAGCAGGTCGTCGATGCCCCGGTCGAACTCGTGGTTTCCGGTCGCGGAGACGTCGACGCCGAGTTCGTTGAGGAACTCCAGGGTGTACTGGTCGTCGGAGATCGCGGAGACGAAGGCCGAACCGCCGACATTGTCACCGGAGGTGGTGACGATGTACTCCTGGTCCTGGTTCACGTACTCCACCAACGCGGCGAGGTAGGCCGCACCCATCACGTCACCGGCATAGACGTCATCGGCGAACTCGCCCGTCTCGGGGTCGGCGATGTCCGACTCGAGGTAACCGTGGAAATCGGTGATGTTGGAGACGGAGAACTCGACGATGCCCCCGTTCTGGGCGGAGGCGAAGGGCACCACGGACAGCGCGACGGCGGTGGTGGTCGAGGCCGCGATGAGACGGCCCATACGACGGAACTTGTTCACTCATGACTCCTGGGGGATAACTAGCTAAAAGGCAGAACTTGTCTCCTCATTCTTAGCTGTTATGTCCACAAGATTCACACCGGAAATTCAGCTCACCAGCAGCTTTTACCACGCCGCACTCAGAAATTCACGTGTCCGACACCCCGCGGGCCCGCCCGGTTAAGCCTGGCCACTCACAGGTAACCCCGATGGTGAAGGTTGGACAGCTGACCGTCAGCTTCCTGCTCCGGCGCGTCGAAACGGGTCAGATCACAGTGCTGCACCATCCCCAGCCCGCTCAGGAAGTCCAGGATGGCGTCGGCGATGAGCCGACGGCTTTCGGGGCGGACGAACTGATGGCCCTCACCGGGCACGGTCAACACCCGCGGCTCCCCTCCCCTGGCCCGCAGGGCCTGGGCCATCTGTTCCGACTCGCTCGGCGGCACGTTGGTGTCACCGTCGCCGTGGATGAACAACACCGGGGAATCCAGGTGATGGACCTGGTTCAGGGGTGAGATCCGTTCCAGCAACTCCCGGTCGTGCATCGGGTAGCCGTATTTGGGATAGGCGGCAGAGGCCAGCCAGGGTTCCGTGCCGGCGAAATAGGTTTCGAAACTCGTCATGCCGCAGGCGTCGACGATGCCGGCGAAGAGCCCCGGGAACAGGCAACCGGTCAACAGCGCGAGATAACCGCCGTAACTACGGCCGCCCAGTGAGATGCGGTCGGGATCCGCGACGCGGGCGTCGATGAGGAATTGCGCGGTGTCGGCGACGTCGGTGGCGGCCGCCAACCGACCGTAGCGGTCGTCGGCGTGCTGGAAGGCCCGGCCGTTGCCCTTGGAGCCCCGGATATTCGGGGTGAAGACGGTCACGCCCGAATCAGCCAGTGCCGCGAGAATATCCTGGTGCACCGGCCGGGACTGTCCCTCCGGTCCGCCGTGGAGATGGATGTGGACCGGTTGAGGCTCGCCGCCGGGCTCTCCGGCGCTGTCCTGTCCCCTGGCCCGGTAGAGCCAACCGGACAGCTCCAACCCGTCGCGTGCGGTGTAGTGCACCAGTTCGGGCAGGTCCCCTCCCCGACCGCGTTCCACCAGACGCGCGGTCCGGTCCGGGTCGAGGGACTCCGCCTGACCGATGTCGGTGCGGATCACCTCCACCGCGCGCGGCAGATCCGGCCCCTCCACGGTGAACCCGAGGAGCCTGCCGTCACCGGTGATCGTCAGGTCGGAGGCCACCAGACCCGGCAGGTCGATGGGCCGGCGGGTGAGCATCGTCTGGTTCTCCCCCAGCGTGAGCAACTCCAGGTGCGACACCCCGGCCTGATTCCACAGCACTGCGGCGGTGGAACAGTCCTCGCTGATGACGAATTCGTCGACGTCGGCGTCCGGATTGGCCAGCAGCTCAGTCGAGGTGACCTGCTGCCCGCTGACCCCCAGGCGCAGGATGCGCTGACGGTCGCCGCCGTGGTCGCTGCACACCAGAATGGCCAGGTCCTCGTCACCGGCCCCGGCCGCCGGCAGGATGACGCCGCGTTCGGTCATGGAGCCCGGATCCGGGGGCAGCAGCGGCAGCCACCGCCCGTCCGGGGTGGTCAGCAGCAGTTCGCGGCTGCCACGTGGACCCACCCGCATGAGGGCGTGTCCGCCTTCCGCGGCGACCAGCAGGGAATCCGTGCGCCGGTCGAGCACCCGGTAGGTGCTCGAACGGGGATCGACGGAACGCGCCTCGGTGACCCCGTCGGCGGTGACGGCGTCCATCGCCAGGCGGCTGCCGTCCCACTCCACCAGGGTGGTCTTCACGTCGTCGGAGGTGTGCAGCATCCGGGCGGCGCTGGCCGGGCCGTCGGTGGGCACTATCCAGGTGTTCAACCGCTCACTGCCCCGCGGGGAGACCTCGCAGGCGATCCACTCCCCGTCCGGCGAGTGCAGCACCCGGGTGACCGGGCCGGTGCCCGCCGTCGGCAGGCGCACCTCCCGCTGGGTCCCGACCCCCTCATCGTCGACGGTACGGCGCACCGCGTACGGATAACCGCCCTCGCGCACCAGATAGGCGATCGACGAACCGTCCGGGGCCAGGGAGGGGGCGTAGGTCTGCCGCACGGTTCACCTCCTCCCTAGGTTGTGACCCGGTAGACGTCGAAGACGCCCTCGGTGTTGCGCAGGGTGGTCATCAGCTGGCCGAGCTGCTTGGTGTCCGAGACCGAGAACGTGAAGCGCACGGTGGCGATGTGGTCGTCGGAGGCGTGCGAGTTCAGGGAGATCACCGACAGCTTCTGGTCGTGGACGACCCGGGTCAGCTCGAAGAGCAGACCCGCCCGGTCCAGTGCCTCGACCTGCACGGTCGCGGCGAAGACGCCGGTGTTCGAACCCGTTCCCTCGGAGGCCCAGGAGACGTTGATGAGTCTCTCCGGTTCGGTGCGCAGCTTCTCCGCGTTGGTGCAGTCGGTGCGGTGGACGGAGACTCCCCCGCCCCGGGTGACGAAACCGAAGATCTCGTCGCCGGGCACGGGCTGGCAGCACTTGGCCAGCTTGGCCATGACGTCCGGGCTGCCCTCCACCAGGATGCCGGCTCCGGAACCGGTGTCCTCGGCGATCTTTCTGCGCGAGCTGATGATCTCCGAGAACGGTGTACGGGCGGCGAGCGCGTCGACGGCGTCGTCCTGATCCCCGAAAATCGCCATCATCCGGTGGGCGACGTGCTGGGCCGAGACGCTGCCGGCGCCGATGGCGGTGTAGAGGGCGTCCACGTCCGGGTAGTGCAGCTGGGTGGCCACCGTCTTCATCGACTGGGCGGTGAACAACCGGTGCATGGGCAACCCGCCGCGCTGGACCTCGGCGGCCAGGGCGTCGCGACCCGCCTCCAGATGCTCCTCGCGCATCTCCTTGGCGAACCACTGCCGGATCTTGGCCTTGGCGCGCGGAGAGACGACGAAATCCCGCCAGTCGCGCGACGGCCCGGAGTTCTGGTCCTTGGAGGTGAAGATCTCCACGCGGTCGCCGGACTTGAGCTTGGATTCCAGAGCCACGAGCTTGCCGTTGACCTTGGCGCCGATGCAGCGGTGTCCGACCTCGGTGTGCACGGTGTAGGCGAAGTCCACCGGCGTGGAATCTGCCGGCAGGTTGATCACGTCGCCCTTCGGCGTGAAGACGAAGATCTGCTTGGCCGTCAGGTCGTAACGCAGGGAATCGAGGAACTCGTTGGGGTCCGCGGCCTCCTTCTGCCAGTCGAGCAGCTGGCGCATCCACGCCATCTGGTCGACCTCCGCCTGGTCGCCCTTGTGGTTGCCCTTCGTCTCCTTGTAGCGCCAGTGGGCGGCCACGCCGAACTCGGCGTTGAAGTGCATCTCATGGGTGCGCACCTGCACCTCGAGCGGTTTGCCGCCCCCCGCCATCACGGTGGTGTGCAGGGACTGATAGACCCCGAAGCGGGGCGAGGAGATGTAGTCCTTGAAGCGGCCGGGCAACGCCGGGTACAGGGAGTGGACCACGCCGATGGCGGCGTAGCAGTTGTTGACGTTGTCCACCAGGATGCGGATGCCCACCAGATCGAAGATCTCGTCGAAGTCGCGGCCGCGGACGATCATCTTCTGGTAGATCGACCAGTAATGCTTCGGCCGGCCCATCACCTCCGCAGCGATGTTGTTCTCCTTGAGACCTGCGGTGACCTGGGTGGTGATCTCCTTGAGCGCGCGGTCGCGCGATGGCGCCCGATCGGCCACCAGGCGGACGATCTCGTCATATTTTTTCGGGTAGAGGATCGCGAACGACAGGTCCTCGAGCTCCCACTTGATGCTGGCCATCCCCAGTCGGTGCGCCAGCGGGGCGATCACCTCAAGCGTCTGGCGGGCCTTCTTGGCCTGCTTCTCGGGCGGCAGGAAGCGCATGGTGCGCATGTTGTGCAGGCGGTCGGCGAGCTTGATCACCAGCACCCGCGGGTCCTGGGCCATGGCGACGATCATCTTGC
>CAYSIP010000144.1:0-6956 GCA_964431055.1 uncultured Corynebacterium sp.
CACTGCTTGGCGGTGTAGTCACGGATGAAGGCCTCGTAGAGGGGGCGGCCGATCAGGGAGATCGCCTTTTCCTCGAGGTTGGTGGCGTTCTCGGGATCGATCTCAGAGGCCTGCTCCCTGATGAGCTCACGCGCCTCGTCCGGGGAGTGATAGCGGCCGAAGAACTGGTTGATCAGACCGAGCCCCATGGGGAACTGGTAGGCCGTGCCGTCATGCATCGCGAACACGCGGTGCTGGTACCCCGTGAAGTCGGTGAACTGGTTGACGTAGTCCCAGACCCGCTTATTGGAGGTGTGGAAGAGGTGTGCGCCGTACTTGTGGATCTCGATGCCGGTCTCCGGCTCCGCCTCCGAGTAGGCGTTGCCACCGAGGTGACTGCGTCGCTCGACGATCAGCACCCGCTTTCCCAGCTGGGTGGCGGCACGTTCGGCGACAGTCAGGCCGAACAGGCCGGAACCGACGACGATGAGGTCATGGGTCTTCTCTTCCGTCATGTCCTCGACCATAATGGACGCCGCGCTGACCAGCACCGCAACACTCCGCCAACGAAACAGTGTCCATGACAACCATCTCCCCAGGTTGTGATCACTTTACGAATCAGGTGAATCTTTCGTTAACACAAGTACCATCAACCCCATCCATGTACTATCGTGATCACCTGTTTCCAATAGCCACTTCAGTAATGCCAATTCCAGGGAGCTCTAAACGTGCAGCAACGACGCCGCCTTGCCGCCGCTAAACCGGCATGGTTCAGCCCGACGCTGGCAGTGATCCTTTCCGTCACCCTGGTGGCTGCCGCCGCCTTTGGTGGAAACCGGATCCTGAACACCCAGGGGGCCGGTTCCGGCCCCGTCGAAGCCTTCGAGGCAACCGTCTCTCTCGCCGACGGCGAGAACGTCCTTGTCGACGACGCCGCCATCTCCGCCCAATCCGGCGAGGGTGGTCCGCGCACCGTCAAGGAATTCACCCGCGACGAACAGTTCTCCATGTTCGCGCTGACCTGGTACGGCCAGCAGGACATCGCCGCCTTCGTCCGGGCCGAGAACGTCGATGGCAGCTGGGGGCCGTGGTACAGCCTCGACCCGCTCGCCGAGGCCGGTCCGGACGGTAAGACCGGTACCGAGCTGCTCTACATCGAACCCACCACCAAGGTCCAGGTCTCGATGACCGGAGTGGACATCCTCGGTGACGAGGCCGCCCCCGAAGCACAGGTGGACGACGCTCCGCTCGAGGATGCTCCTGTCCAGGAAGCCCCCGCCGAGGAAGCACCGGCGGAAGAAGCACCGGCCCAGGAGGCGCCCATCGAGGAGGCCCCGGTCCAGGAAGCTCCGACCCCGGTTGCCGAGGCTGACGCGGCAGTCGCCGAGGACACCGCAGACACCCCGGTCCAGGCCCCGGCCAACGGAGCCGCCCCGATGCCGTCCAACTACGGCGCCATCCGCCCGGTGGCCGACGTCGTCGACGCCTCCTCCATCGAGGCGGTGTTCATCGACGGCAACGCCGAGGAGGGCGGCATCGCCCTGGCACAGACCTCCACCACCTACGGCATGCCTGATGTGGTCACCCGCGCCGGCTGGGGCGCGAATGAGAGCCTGCGCTGCAGGAACGCCACGATCGACGATCAGGTCTCCGCGGTGACCATCCACCACACCGCCGGGTCGAATAACTACACCCAGGCACAGGCCGCCAGCGTGGTGCGCGGGATCTACCAGTACCACGCCTCCAACCTGGGCTGGTGCGACGTCGGTTATAACGCGATGGTCGACAAGTACGGCACGATCTACGAGGGTCGCGCCGGTGGCCTGGAGAAGGCCGTGCAGGGCGCCCACGTGGGTGGCTTCAACCAGAACACCTGGTCCATCTCCATGATGGGCAACTACGACACCGCACAGCCCTCCCAGGCCATGATCCAGTCCGTCGGTCAGCTCGCCGGCTGGAAGGCCGCCATCTCCGGTTTCGACCCGAAGGGAACCGACCAGCACTACGCCGAATTCAGCTTCGGCGGGTCGAAGTATGCCGCGGGCCAGGGCGGAACGTTCCCCAACATCAACGCCCACCGCGACTTCCACTACAACGCATGCCCGGGCCAGTACGGCTACGCCCAGATGGGCACCATCCGGAACATCGCCTCGGAGAAGTACAACGCGATCCGTAACGGTTCCGGTGGCGACACCACGCGCCCGACGACTGATCCGGTGACGACCACCACGGCTCCGGCCGACACCCCCACCACCCAGAATCCCGCCCCGGAGGAGCCCGCTCCGGCACCGGGCCCGGCTCCCGGCACCCCCACCGCCCTGCTGAGCAGTGTCCTCAACGGTGATGAATCGGTTCTGGCCACCGCAATCGGCACGCTCGCCGCGATCGCGCTCACCGCAGCGGTGTCCGACGGCACCGTCACCGGCCAGACCTCGAGCCTGGGTGACGCGGAGATCATCGAGGGGCTCACCCTCTCCGATCTGACCCCGGTCATCGACACGGTCATCTCCCTCAGTGGTGACAGCGAGATCGAGCAGACCTGGAACCGGGTGAACTCCGCCTTCGGCCCGGTCCTGGGAAGCCCACGCAGCGGCGTCGCCACCACCGGTTACCTGGGCGGGCAGGCCCCCGCGAACTACGCATTGTTCGACAACGGCATCATCCTCGACTCCGAGGAGACCGGATCGAACGCACTGTGGGGTGCGATCGCCGACGCCTGGGCCGGGCAGGGCTTCGACCTGGGCCCGCTGGGTCTGCCGCTGAACGAGGAGTACCGGGACGGCGACCTGGTGCGCGTCGACTTCCAGGGAGGCTACGTCACCTACGACCCGGCCACCCACCAGGTCGACGTCCAGCTGGCCTAAGCCGATCTGACCACGCCGCCGCGCCCCTCACCCCGGGGTGCGGCGGCTTCGCTGTGCCATGGTGGAGAGGTGATGACCGCGAGGAGTCGGCCGCGACCACCCCTCGATGCCCACCCGTTGCCCGCGATCAACCCACCCATGCGGAAGACTTGATCGCGGTGTTCACCGGGACGATCGGGAGTCGATCGCACCCTCCCCGCCCCCTCCCCTACCGCTCCCAGCCGTAGGAGCGCTCGACCGCCCGGTTCCATTCCGCGTAACCCCGCTCGCGTTCATCGGCGGGCAGCTGTGGCTCCCACGTCCGGTCAACGCGGGCCAGCGCGGCGATCTCATCGAGGGAATCCCAGTAACCGACGCCGAGTCCGGCGGCGAATGCGGCGCCCATCGCCGTGGTCTCGATGATGCGGGGCCGGGCGACCTCGGAGCCCAGGACATCGGCCTGCATCTGCAGGAGCAGCTCGTTGGCGACCATGCCGCCGTCCACGCGCAGCCGGTTCAGTTCCACCCCCGAATCAGCGACCATCGCGTCGACCACTTCGCGGGTCTGGTAGCAGGTGGCCTCCAGCGCCGCCCGGGCCAGGTGCCGGCGGTCCGTGAAGCGGGTCAGCCCGACGATGACCCCGCGGGCGTCGGCGCGCCAGCGCGGGGCGAACAACCCGGAGAAGGCCGGCACGATGTAAACGCCGGCGGTGTCGGGCACCTCGGCGGCGAGCTTCTCGACACTCGCGGCGTCCCGGATGATGCCCAGCTGGTCACGCAACCACTGCACCAGCGAACCACCGACGGCCACCGAGCCTTCGAGAGCGTAGACGGGGGCCTGCCCCGTGATCTCATAGAGCACGGTGCTCAGCAGGCCGTGGGTGCTGACCTTGGGTTCGTCACCGGTGTTGAGCAGCAGGAACAACCCGGTGCCGTAGGTGTTCTTGGCGTCCCCGACCTCGAAACAGCCCTGTCCGAACATGGCCGACTGCTGATCCCCGAGGATCCCCGTGATCGGCACACCCGGCAGCGTGCCCCGTCGGCGGACCGCCCCGAACTCCCCCACCGAGGGACGGATCTCCGGCAGGATCTCCATGGGCACACCGACCGCCGCGCACAGTTCCGGATCCCAGGTGCGGGTGTGCAGATCCATCAGCAGGGTTCGGGAGGCGTTGGTGACGTCCGTGGCGTGCACCGCGGGGTACCCCCCATCGCCCTCCGCTCCGCCGGTGAGGTTCCACAGCAACCATGTGTCGATCGTTCCGGCCAGCAACTCGCCCCGTTCGGCGCGGTCGCGGGCCCCGTCGACATGGTCCAGGATCCAGGCGATCTTCGGGCCGGCCGGGTAGGAGCTGACCAGGAGGCCGGTGCGCTCCAACCACCGGTCCGCAGGCTCCTCACCCGTGTTCCCCGTCCGGGTGTCCTGCCAGACGATGGCGTTGTGGATGGGCCGGCCCGTGGCCTTCTCCCACACCACGGCGGTCTCGCGCTGGTTGGTCACCCCCAGAGCCACGACGTCGGCGGGTGAGGCGTCGATGGCCACCATCGCCGCGGACACCGCCCGGCGTGTGTTCGCCCAGATCTCCAGGGCGTCGTGCTCCACCCAGCCCTGGCGGGGCAGGATCTGGCGGTGCTCGAATTGCGCGGAGGACACGACGTCGCCCTCGTGGTTGACGATGACGCAGCGGGTCGACGTCGTTCCCTGGTCGATGGCGGCGACGAATGGTTTCGGGTGCGAGATGGTCACGGGTTCAAGTCTGGCACGGCGGTGAGCGGAGGGCAGGAGGAATCACGGCGGGAAACGGGATGAGGTGTGCTGATCCGCACTGAGCGGGGCGGGTCACCTCGCCGTGACCGACGCTAGAACCAGCGCTCGAGCACCCGGGCGACGCCGCCCTCGTCGTTGGTGGTGGTCACCTCGTCGGCGGCGGCCTTGACCTCGTCGCGGGCGTTGCCCATCGCCACGCCGAGGCCGGCCCAGCCGAGCATCTCGATGTCGTTGGGCATGTCACCGAAGGTCACGGTGCGGGCCTGGGGGATGGCGTGGAGGGTCGCGAGCGTCGACACGCCCAGGGCCTTGGTCACGCCGGGGGCGGCGACCTCGATCAATCCCTCGTTCATGGAGAAGGTCACGTGCGCCTCCGCCTCGTCGACGTGTGGGGCGATGAGCTCGTACATCTGCGGGGCGGTGAGCCGGTCGTTGCGCAGGATCATCTTCACCGCCGGCTCGGAGACCACCTCATCCTCCGTGAGAACACCGAAGCCCTGCTCGGCCCAGGTGTGGAGGTACCCCGGCGAGATGACGAAAGTCTCGTCCTCCGGATCGAGGGCGGAGGCGCCCACCCGTTCACAGGCCACGGACACTCCCCCGTACTCGGCGAGGGCGGCGCGGGCGGCGGCCACCACACTGGCCATGGTGCCCGGGGCGAGTTCATGGGCGCGCAGCACCTTGTCCTCCGCCGAGTCGTAGAGGACCGCACCGTTGGCGGTCACGCACACCGGGCGGACGGGCAGCTGCTCCAGGACCGGATAGATCCAGCGGTGCGGGCGTCCCGTCGCCAACGCGAACTCCGCTCCGTCGCGTACCGCACGGGTGATGACCTCCCGCAATCTGGGGATCACCCGTTCCTGGGAATTCAGGAGGGTGCCGTCGATGTCGCTGACGATCAGTTTCGGGGCGTGTTCCATGGTGCTGTTCGACTACTTTCTGAACCGGTTCTTCAACCGGGTGATTATTCCGGAGCCGTTGCCCAGGGCGCTGTCGGCCTTCCGGTTGAGTTTCCTGGCGGTCCTCGCGGCCCGCTCATCCGCCTTGGCCTGCTTCTTCTCCTGCTGGGCGGCCTTGACCCGGGCGTCGATCTGCCCCGCCTGCTCCAGGGTGGGGGCGGAGCCACCCATGCTGGCTGGACGCCAGGGTTCACCACCGGGGAAGGGTCCGTACTCGGCCTCGTATTCGGTGCGGGTGATCTCGAGAAGTTCCTTCATCGCCTCCCGCAGCCGTTCGGTGGCCACCTCCGGATCCCCGGAGGCGTCGACGGGCGCGCCGAGCCGGATGTGGATCGGGGTGTTGGTGCGCCCCATGCGCTTCTTGTGCCCCTTCGTCCAGATCCGCTGCCCACCCCAGGAGATCATGGGCACCAGCGGGACACCGGCCTGCTCGGCGATGCGCACGGCACCGGTCTTGAGGTCCTTGATCTCGAAGCTCCGCGAGACGGTCGCCTCAGGGAAGATACCCACGATCTGTCCCTTGCCGAGCCGGTCGACGGCCTCCTCCCGGGAGGAGGCCCCGGCGGACCGGTCGACGGAGACGTGGTCCATGTTGCGCATGAAGGTACCGATGACCGGGACCTCGAAGATCTCCTTCTTGGCCATGAAGCGCACCAGGCGCTTGCCCCGCACATGGCCGGGGATCTCCCCGAGGATGAAGTCGTAGTAGCCGGTGTGGTTCATCGCGAGCAGGGCGCCACCGGTCGTGGGCAGGTTCTCCGCACCGAAGACCGTGATCTTCAGTCCCTGGGCCCGCATGACGGCCTTGAGCACCCGGATGATGAAGCCGTTGTAGAACCGCTCCTTCGACTCCGTGGGGTGCGGCGGCACCTCCGGCAGGTCAGCGGGGACGTGGAACATGCCGCCGCGGGTGGTGAACTTCTGGTCGGGCACCTGACTCAACTCCTCGGGATTTCGCGGCCGCTACTTGACCGGCTCGAGGACGTCCTTGCCCACGAAGGGGCGCAGGGCCTCGGGGACGATGACGGAACCGTCGGCCTGCTGATTGTTCTCCAGGATGGCGACCAGCCAGCGGGTGGTGGCCAAGGTGCCGTTGAGCGTGGCGACGGTCTGCGGCTTGCCGTTCTCGTCGCGGTAGCGGGTGGCCAGGCGGCGGCCCTGGAAGGTGGTGCAGTTCGAGGTGGAGGTCAGCTCACGGTAGGTGTTCTGGGTGGGCACCCACGCCTCGGTGTCGAATTTACGGGCGGCCGAGGAACCGAGGTCCCCGCCGGCGACGTCGATGACGCGGTAGGGCACCTCGACTGCAGCGAGCATCTCGCGTTCCATCCGCAGCAGTTTCTGGTGCTGGTCGCGGGCGTCCTCCGGCTTGCAGTAGACGAACATCTCCAGCTTGTCGAACTGGTGGAC
>CAYSIP010000145.1:0-6954 GCA_964431055.1 uncultured Corynebacterium sp.
ATCAAGCACGCCAACCCGTGCGGCATCGCCGTCTCCGACGAGTCCATCGCCGCGGCCCATCAGGCAGCCCACGCGTGTGATCCGCTCTCCGCCTTCGGAGGCGTGATCGCCGCCAACCGCGAGGTCACCGTCGAGATGGCCGAGCAGGTCAGGGACATCTTCACCGAGGTCATCATCGCCCCCTCCTATGAGGACGGCGCCATTGAGGTGCTGCAGGGCAAGAAGAACATCCGCATCCTGCGCGCCGACGCCCCCGAGCGCGTCGGCCACGAGATCCGCCAGATCTCCGGTGGAGTGCTCCTTCAGGAGCGCGACGTGCTGCAGGCCGAGGGGGATGAGGCCGCAAACTGGACGCTCGCCGCCGGCGAGCCTGCCTCCGGGGAGCTGCTCGCCGACCTCGAGTTCGCGTGGCACGCCGTGCGTTCCGTCAAGTCCAACGCCATCCTGCTCGCCGCCGGTGGCGCGACCGTCGGCGTGGGCATGGGCCAGGTCAACCGCGTCGACTCCGCCAAGCTGGCCGTTGAGCGCGCCAACACCCTCGGTGACGGCGTCGAACGCGCGCAGGGTGCCGTGGCGGCCTCCGATGCGTTCTTCCCCTTCGCCGACGGTTTCGAGGTCCTCGCCGAGGCCGGGGTCAAGGCCGTCGTCCAACCGGGTGGCTCCATCCGTGATGAAGAGGTCATCGAGGCCGCGAAGAAGGCCGGCGTGACCATGTACTTCACCGGGGCGCGCCACTTCGCGCACTAGTTTCGCCGTGATCCCGCCGCGCCGAGATGTTGTTCACTTGTCGGGGGAATAAGTCCGGTCTGGCCGTTCTCTGTGGGAAGATAGGAAAACGGTATCTTCCGTTTCTGAATTTCCTGAATGAAAGCGGTGGGGAGCATGTCTTTTCCCAGTCAGCCCGGCGGGCAACCCGGCCGGTATCCCGGTTGGGACAGTGCCCCGTCCGGCCCGCAGGGCCCCGGGTGGCAGGCGCCCCCGCAGCCCGATCCGCGGATGGGGGCTCCTTACGGTTACCAGCCGCCGGCGCCCCAGAGGCGGGGTCCCTGGGTGTGGCTGATTCCGCTGCTCGTCGTCCTGGTGCTCGCGATTCTCGTGGCGGTGGCAGGGGCCATGGGGTGGTTCGGGGGACGATCCGGGGAGAACGCTGACGGGGGTGTGGTGACCGTGACGGCAACCGAGGAAGCCCCGGTGGCCGAGGCTCAGACGGCGGGGGAACCCGCCGTGGCTGGCAGGCCCGCCCCGGCTCCGGCCCCGGTGACCGATGCACAGCGACCCACCTCCCCCGCGCTTCCCGCCGGGGCGGTGGCGGCGAATCAGGCGGCCCGCAACGGTGCGCCGGCGGGGGACTTCAATAATGTCTACCGCGGCACCGACGTCACCAGCGAGCCTTTCGCCGTGGCGGTCCGCAACGACTTCGTGAGCAGTTATCTGGCCAACGGCAGTCTCAATCAGACCATCTACACCTACAGCCCGGTCACCGGACAGCGCTACGAGATGAACTGCTCGGACAGCGGCTCGTACGTGACCTGCCGGGGTGGCAACAACGCGGTCGTCTACATCTCCTGAGCGGGCCCCCGCACATCCACGACGTGGGCGTTGGCCAGCAGGTCCGTCACACCCCGGTGGTCGGGGAAGACGGTGATGAAAACCATGATGACGGCCTCGAACAGCAGCGGGGTCGCGTACGGACTGGCGGCATACGCCACCGCCACGGGGATCCACAGGTTGCGCACGACCACCTGGATGAACACGAGCGCGCGCACATCGAACCAGGCGAGGTAGTACACCTGCAGACCCATCACCGCCTTGCCGGGGGTGGGCAGACCCACCCACTCGGTGACCAGCCGCAGCACACCGAGCACGGCAAGCGTCGTGGGCCAGAACGACCAGGCCGTCGCCCCGGAGAGGAGGACACCGACCGCCGCCGAGACACCGAGGTCCACCGCCCACGCGAGGGCCCGCTGCGGCGGGGCGGAGGTGGGCCACGGCGTCGTCCGTGGCTCCGGCGCGGAAACGGTGTGTTTCGAGGACAGCACCTCCGCCCCGGCCAGCAGGTCCACGACCGATCGGTTGTCCCAGCGGATGACCACCGTCAGCGCCACCACCGCGGCCAGGCCGTTGTACCAGGTGTAGGAGGAGTCGATCAGCACCATCAACGCAGGCAGCCACAGCCAGCCGTTACGCAGCACGGCCGGCGGCACTCTGGCCCAGCCCATGATCCTTCGCCCGGTGCGCGTGCGGTACTCCACCTGCAGGTCGGTCAGGTACTTGCCGGGCGAGGTGCCCCACGCCGTCTCGCCGAGGACGCGGACCACCGCAAGGGCCAGCAGGGGAGCGGGATGGGTCCCGGCGCTCCACCCGCCCGTGCCGAGGCCGAGCTGCACCAGGCCGAGAAACGCCAGGTGGAAGACCAGTACCTCGATGACCAGGGCGCTGAGTCGACGGGTGATCGACGCCGCCTCCGGCACCTCGGAGACGGCGGCGGGGGACTGCGGACCGTAGGGTTTGCTGGACATCGCCCTCCACGTTAACCGTCGGCGGCATAATGGCAGGCATGGAATCCCACCTCACCGGCCCGGCGCTCCTGTTCGCCCCGGCCCACCGCGCAGAGCTCATCCCCAAGGCCTACGAACGGGCGGACATGGTCATCGTGGACCTGGAGGACGGCGCCGGCGACGGGGACCGGTCCGCCATGCACGACACCCTCCGGTCCGCCGATCTGCACCCGGGCCGCACCATCCTGCGCATCTGCGGCCCCGCCCATCCCGCCTTCGCCGATGACGTGGCCCTGGCCCGAGAGCTTGCGGTGGGGCCGGTGATGGTTCCGAAACTCTTCGGGACCCTCCCTGGTGAGCTGGACGGACTCGACGTCATCGCGATGGTGGAGACCCCGCAGGCCGTGGTCAACCTCGTCGCCCTCATCGGCCGCCGGAACGTCATCGGCCTCTTCTGGGGAGCAGAAGACCTGATCACGCTCGTCGGGGGCACCCACTCCCGCTTCCAGGAGGACGAGCCCATCCCCGGGGCCTACCGCGACGTCATCCGCTACGCCCGCGCCCAGGTGCTCATGCAGGCCGCCGCGGAAGGAAAATTCGCCATTGACGCCATCCACGCCGATTTCCGCGACACGGACGGGCAATTTCTGGCGGCGCTCGACGCCGCGCGTTCCGGGTTCGCGGCCACGGCCTGCATCCACCCTGCCCAGGTGGAGGCCGTTCGGCGGGCCTACCGCCCGGAGCCCGGTCAGCTGGAGTGGGCGAGCCGGGTTGTCGCCGGCGCGGAAAACACCGCCGGCGCCTTCCAGGTCGACGGCATGATGATCGACGCCCCGCTGGTGGCGCAGGCCCGACGAATCCTCGAGCGGGCGGGGGAGAGCGCTAGCTGACCTTCTTGATCAACTCGAGGGTGCGCGTGACCCGGTTCTCCGGCAGCTCGGCGTGCAGCACGTCGAGGGCGGCGTCGGCAAGCATGACCGTGGTGTCCGGCAGCTGATCCTCCGACAGCGGGGAGGGGGCGGTGCCGTTGTTGTCCCGCATTTCGATGACCGACATGGCGATGTGGAACGGCAGCTCAAGCCGGGGGTCGTCCGTCCCGACGATCTCTCCGGCCAGGGAGCGGAAGATCTCCCGCAGATCCCGGCGCTGCGCGTGGTACTCCGCGAACTCCTCCGATGCGGCCACCGGCAACTGGTACAGGCGCCCGACGTTCCACCGTGTCGACAGGAGCAACCGGGTCTCGGCAGCCACCAGGGCCCACAGGCGCATCGACGCGGAGGTGTCCAGCGCCTCCAGGTCACCCGCGAGGGTGGTGGAGGGTTCGATGGTGGACTTCAACAGCGTCAGAAAGATCTCCGTCTTCGACGGGAAGTGGTAATAGAGCGAGGCCTGGCGGATGCCGACGGCGTCGGCGATCTGGTGGGTCGAGGTAGTGGCGAAGCCCTGCGTGGTGAACAGTTCGGCAGAGGCGTCGAGGATCTCCTCGCGGGCGGTACTGCCCCGACGCCGTGGGCTGTTCTTGCGGGGGCGACCTACTGCTCCAGCCAAGGTTCCCTCACTCCTTTCTGTTGACCAAAAGTTAGCAGGATTCTCGAGTATATCCCCGGATCTGCGGAAGGTGGAAAACATGCCATGGTCGGTCAGGCATCCGAGAGTGGGACGCCATGGCGGGTGGCCACGGAACGGATGACGCCGGCGACCATGCGGGCAGCGGCCCCGTAGGCCGTACGGTCCAGCGCCGTGAGATCCCCCAGCGTGGCGGGGTGCGTGTCGACCCGGTCTGCCCACCGACGGTACTGCAGCGCCAGCCCCGTCGCCCGGGCCTGCTCAAGGGCGTCGACCTCTGCGTCCGCCAGCCAACCACCGGCCCGGGCGGCGGCCAGGCGCTCCGGAGTTGAACGCGCGGGAGAGTCCGCCGCGAGCGACGCCCAACGGGCCACGTCCGCGACCGGGGTGAGGATATCGGCGGGAACATCGACCGGCGTGGAACGATCGGGCAGGCCGTCGGCGCTGCGAACCGCCTGAGGGCGGCAACGCACGGCCCGCTCCAGGAGCGCGGGTTGAGGTCCCGCCACGCCAGGGAGCCCGGCATCGGCGAGAGTGGCGAGAATATCGGCGTCACCGGCGACAACGGCGGCCTCGGCACGTGCGGCCCACTCCGCCGACGTCGTCGGCGGGAGTGTCGCCGGGGGCGGCGCGACGGGGAGACCGACGGAAGACACGAGTTCGGCCAACGGGGCGGAGGGGTCGGCGTCAACCGTGACGGGGGTCACGGTCAGCCAGGTGACGGCGCTGGCCGGCGTGGCGTCCCCACGCCCGACGTCACCGGTGGGCAGCACACCTGCGTCTCCGACGAGTGCGCCCGCGGCCGGGCATCGTAGAGTGTCGGCGAGGAGAGTGGAGTACCAGGAGCTCAGCTCGGTTTCGACGGCCCGGTGGTCGAGTGCGTTGCGCAGCAGCTCACGGGATTCAGCGAGCACCCCGCGGGCGGTGGCCTCGGTTCCGCTGAGAGGCGCCTGGGCGGCGAGGTCGGTCAGTGACGGATGGAGCACGGGGCGCCTCCTGGGCGGGCTGCACGGCGGACGGACACTAAGAAAATAACAGCGTACCGCCCGGGACAAAACAACGACCCGCCCCTCCCCGGTGAGGGGGAGAGGCGGGTCGGGGGTTCTTTTACCGTGTCACCGTGTCACACAGTCCAGCGGCAAAAGTGCGCTGTTGCGTCCCAGTCCCGGCTTTAGCGGGTGGTGAACGGCAGGAGAGCCATTTCGCGTGCGTTCTTCACTGCGGTGGCGACCTGACGCTGCTGCTGCGGGGTCAGGCCGGTGACGCGGCGGGAACGGATCTTGTGGCGATCGGAGATGAACAGACGAAGGGTCTTGACGTCCTTGTAGTCCACCTTCTCGATGCCCTCAACCTTGAGGGGGTTCTTCTTGGGGCGGCGAGACTGCTCGGCCCGCACCTTCTTGTGATTGGTGGTGCGCTTCATTGCGTTCCTCCCTTACCAGCTGGACTTACGGACGCCAGGGAGCTCACCGCGGTGAGCCATCTCGCGCATACGGACACGGGACACGCCGAACTTGCGGAGGAAGCCGCGGGGGCGGCCGTCCTGCGCGTCACGGTTACGGACGCGGACCTTGGCGGCGTCGCGCGGCTGACGATTCAGCTCGAACTGCGCGTCCAGACGGTCCTCATCGGAGGTGTTCGGGTTCTTGATGATGTTCTTGAGCTCAGCGCGACGCTCGGCGTAGCGGGCGACGATTTCCTTGCGCTGCTCGTTCTTGGCGATTTTTGATTTCTTGGCCATGAATTTATCGCTCCTCGCGGAACTCGACGTGCTTACGGGCCACCGGATCGAACTTCATGAGGGAGATACGATCGGGGTTGTTGCGCTTGTTCTTACGGGTGACGTAGGTGTAACCGGTGCCAGCCGTAGACTTCAGCTTGATGATCGGACGGATGTCATTACGAGCCATCTTTAGACCTTCTCCCCACGTGCACGGATCTTGGCGATGACGGACTCGATGCCGTCGCGGTCAATGATCTTCAGACCCTTGGTGGACACGTTCAAAACAACGGACCGGCCCTCGGAGGGCAGGTAGAACCGACGACGCTGCACGTTGGGGTTCCAACGGCGCGAGGTGCGGCGGTGCGAGTGCGAGACGGACTTGCCGAACTGCGGCTTGCGTCCCGTGACCTGGCAAATAGCCGACATGGACTTTCTTTCTCCTAGCCGCCCACGTCGTAACTATTGGCGGCGCCGCGCCGCAGCCGTTTGTGAGGGACGACTCGGGGCGCTGCCTTCAGCCAGCTGACGGGGCGTAGACGATTAACTTCGACAACAGCAAGGTACAACCCTACTGGTTTGCCGTGCGTTTACCTAATCGCCTGGGCAGGCGTTTATTCACGTGCGGTGGCTGTCCCGGAGTTCCCGGCGGCCACGGTGTCAGGGTCGGCCGGTGTCGTGCATTCAGCTTCCTGAACAGTGATGATACATCATTGCCTGCAGGGCGTCGCCCGCCCGGGGGATTGAGGTCCAGCCGGATATGGAGGGCCCTCCCGGGTTCGGTGGTCCTCCGACGGGGAAAGGGGATTTCGGAATCCGTGCACGTGGTTGTAGGATGGTCCGAGTTGTCACCGTCCTTGTCGACGGTGCCGTCATCATCATCGCGAACCCAACTCAGGCACGATCCGCACCCGTCATGCGGCGTGGAACCGACCTGAAGTGCAATCCTGAGGGAATCGAGACTAAATGAAGAAGGATATCCACCCCGACTACCACCCGGTGGTCTTCCAGGACGCGGGCACTGGCTTCCAGTTCATGACCCGTTCCACTGTCACCAGCGGCCGCACCGTTGAGTGGGAGGACGGAAATGAGTACCCGCTGATCGTCGTTGACGTCACCAGCGAGTCGCACCCGTTCTGGACCGGCGCTCAGCGTGTCATGGACACCGCC
>CAYSIP010000146.1:0-6918 GCA_964431055.1 uncultured Corynebacterium sp.
TCTTCTTGGCGACCTCCTTGACCAGCTCGGCGCCGATCTTCTCGTAGGGGTCCTCAAGCTCGATCTCACGGGCGATGGATACGCCGTCGTTGGTGATGACCGGGGCACCCCAGCCGCGCTCGAGAACGACGTTGCGGCCCTTGGGGCCGAGGGTGACCTTGACTGCGTCGGCCAGGGTGTTCAGGCCACGCTCTAGACCGCGACGAGCTTCCTCGTCGAAGGCGATGATCTTTGCCATGTGTTTGTGCTCCTCGTTGTATATAGGACGACACTCACGTCTGAGCTCCAGGCAGGCGCCCGCGACGGCATGGTCGGTGAGTGTGAACCAACCTCACCCGCTGAAGACTTTCAGTTCATCTGGCACTCTGACTATTCAAGTGCCAGCCTCCGTTTTAGCACTCGTAGCCTCCGAGTGCAAGGTTTGGCGCTTCTGACGACCCTCCCCCGGACGTGCCCCCAGCCTAATTCGCGGCGGGCAGAAAAAGCTCGCCCGACCACAACCAGACCATGAGGGCGACGATCAGGAGGATGACCACCACCGCACTACCCGCCCACAGCAGGATCCTCCGGCGGCGATCCCGGTTGCCCTGCCGCCTGTCCTGGTGCCGGGTTTCCTCGGCCTCCGCCGCCTCCGCACGGATGACGTCGGCCCCGACGGGCCGCCCGGCCTGCGGCCCGTCACCGGATGGCGCCTGGTTCGTCGGGGACGGCCAGCCTTCCGGGGCCGGGGCGCCGGGGGCTCTGCCTGGGCCGAGACCGGTGGGGAACTGGTGCCGGGGATGAGGGTCCTGCTGGGTCATCGTGTCTTCTCCGTATCTGTCTGTCTCTCACTGCCGTTGTTCATGCTCACCCCCATGGGGTGTCTCAAGAATGGCCGGCGCCGGGTTCCTGTCCCCCGTTGAACAATCCGATCTCGGCGAAGACCTGGCGCAGCGGGTCGAGGCACCGGAATGGAGCGATGCCGATGCGGCTGATGCGGTCGCCCTCCGGGGGCGCCCCCAGCGCGGAGACCGCGTAGCACCGGTAGGGATAACCCGTCTGGCCGAATAGTGGGGTGCTCAGCTGATTGAGCAGCTGCGGAGCGTCCAGGCACTGCAGCAGGCTCTGCACCTCCAGGTGCAGCAGGCCGGCCCCGTCGAAGTCGAAGGACTGGTCCAGGGCTGCGCTCTCCCGACGGAAGGAGGCCCCGTAGTTGCTCATCACCCGCTGCCAGTTCACCGCGTTCGGGCCGCTGGAGTAGTGGTGGGTCTGGTTGACCTCCGCCAGCTGCTGCATGGTGTCGAATTTCGACAGGCACAGGGCGATCTGGGGACGGTGGTCCGCACCGAGGACCCGCAACACGTTCTGCAGGACGGCGGTGGGATCGTCCTCACCGACCTCGTGGATGGGCACCGAGCCCTCCAGCAGCTGACGGATACGGGGCACCGCCATCGGATCGAAGAGGAAGATGATGCGGTCGGCATGGCGGAAGAATCCCAGTTCGTTCTGCCTTTCCTCGAAGTTCTCCTCCTTCAGGTCCTCCCCGGCCACGTCCCGGAAAACCACGAAGATCTTCTGCAGTTCCCCGTCGCGGTGGTGCATGCCGACATCGAAGATCAGCGGGCGGGTCTGGTGGGCGTCGGTCGAGGATGCCGGCGGGGTGGGAGGCAGCAACCCCATCTGCTCGAAGAGCGGTTTCTCGTACTTCTCTTCGTAGGTCCGCCGGGTGTATTCGTCCGCGTAGCGGAAGGTGCCCTGATTGGCGATCACCAGCTTCTTCAGCAGCTTGACGATCACCGCGATGTACAGGCTCTTACCCGAGGACCGCGCACCGGCCATGGCGAAGGTCAGCACCCCGGAACCCTGCCAGCCTTCGGGCAACGGGAAGTCCTGCTGTTCCTGCGGCGACAGATACGGCGAGGCGGTGGCACGCGGGTCCATGATCTTGAAGGTGTACGGGCAGCGGGTGGGCAGCCGGTCGCCCGGGCCCGGGCGCACGTGCACCTGCCGGGTCTGCGTCGCCTCCTGGCCGTACCCGTCCTGCTGCTGCGCGTACTGGGTGTTCTGTTGTTGGTTCACGGTCTACTTCTCCCCCTGGGTCAACGTGTCGAACATCATTCTGGTGGGCACCGCCAGGGCAGCGGAGTTCTGTTCCCGCACGGCCGTGATCAGCGCCTGGTCGAAGACCGTGGCGGTCACCCGCGACGGGGCGACCGGTGGGCGGGCGGTCAGCAGGTGCACCACTCCCGGATGCGTGGCGACCTCGGCGGGCAGGTCGTCGGAGATCACGACGAGCGCGGCCTCCGGATCCAGGGAGTCGATGCCCCGGCTCCATCCCACCTCCCGGGAGGGGAAGTCCCGCTCGGCCAGGGTGCGGACGGCCTCCGGGCCCGAGAGTCGCTGCGGGGTGAAGGAGGAACTGCTGGTGGCCAGGTGGAGATTGCGGTCCCCGCTGCTGGTGGACAGCACGCCGGCGGCGAAGGTGCACATCGCGTCGAACGCTTCCCGTGAGGTGCTGTTCGCCATGGAGGAGGACACGTCGACCAGGACCACCACGTCACGACGCCTTCCCTCCGGCAGGCGGTCCCGGTCGATGGAACGGCGCAGTGCGGAGCGCACCCCGGCCGAGTCCTCGTCGAGCAGGCTGTCACTGGTGGCCTCCGCGACAACGAAGCGGACCCGTTTCTCCTCGGGTAGGACCGCCGCGACGGGGAAGGACTTCAATCCACCGACCTCGAAGGTCGGGAACTCCAGCTGCACCTCACCGCCGTCCGCGGGGTCGAGGTGCAGCGTCACGAACAGCTTCGTGCCCGTGGGGAAATGCGAGTCACCCTGGCCGGGGAAGACGGTGATCTCGGTGGTGGCCTCCGGGTTGCGGAGGGCCACCTTATTTCCCCGGCGCCGCGATTCCATCCGCGGGGTCTCGACCCGGAAATCCGCGTCGCCGGACAACCCGACGCGCAGCTGACCGGTGAACGTCGGCCCCGGGATCTCATAGGTCTGTCCCGCAGAGAGGCGGATTACCTGCATCAGTTCAAGTCCTTTCGGTTCTCATCCAGTTCCGCCACGATTCCCCGTGCGACGGCGGCGAAGATCTTTCCGATGGCCGGGGCGAAGGGGAAGTTACCCGCGTCCGTGTGTATCTCGAGCCATTTCCGTGCCGCGGCCAGGCTTCGGGGGCCGCGGAAAGCCACCGGGAAATCCTCCCGGGCGATCTGGCGTCCCAGCTGTTGGAAACGGGCCAGGGAGATCTCCTGCTCCTGCGCGTGCCGGGTCACCGCGGTCAGGGTGAGTTCGCTGATGTCATCGAGCAGGTCCAGGTCGTGGGCCCGGTCCCCGGTGGCGTTCGCCCCCAGTTCCAGCAGGATGCCGATGGTGTAGTAGACCCGCAACAGATCGACGGTGTAGTCGCGGTCGTTGTTCTCGATCACCCGCTCATCGATCAGCTGACGCAGTTTCTCGCGGGTCTCCACCTTCCCCAACCAGGCCCGGATGTTCCGGACGCTGTTGGCGGCGCTCAGCTGTCGCAGGGTCCACTCGGGTCGTCGGCGGACCTCCTCCGCCCGGCGGGCCTCCTCCCGGAGTCGATGGTCCCTCTCCGCGAGCTCCAGCAGGCTCTCCAGCGCGGGATGGGCGCCGTCCGGCACCGAATCCGTCCAGTCCTCCCCTAGCGCGGGGAAGAAGCTGAAGGTGGCCCGGAAGTCGGGGTCGGTGACGTTGCCCGGTGGCATCAGGCCGGTGTGCAGCAGAAAATCCAGGTAGGCGACCAGAGTCTGCACCTGGGCGTCGCGCAGTCCCTTGAGCGTGTCCACGGCCTCATCGGCCAGCTGGTCGTAGTCCTCCTCCGGGATCGCCGGCGGGGTCAGGGACGGCCAGGCCGCGGTCTGGCGTGCAAGTTCCGGGTTGCCGATGACCCGGCGCACCGCCGCCAGATCCTCGTCCTTCCCGTCCGGGGCTTCCACCCGGCTGGGCCCCAGGGCGCCGGCCAGCTGTTGCCTGGCGTTGGCCATCATTCGACCGTCGACGGGAATCAGCTCCTCGCGGACGAGGCGGGCGAGCCCGTCGCCGGGGCTCAGGTCGTCGATCTGGCGCTCACTGAGATCGGCGGTGGCCCGGGTCAACACCGCGACGATCGCCGCGGGATTGACGCCGGGGGTGAAGATCAGCGACGTCAGACGGGACCACGGGGTCGTGGGTTCCGGCGCGTGGGTGGCGGGATCGGCGGGGTCGACGACACACACCCCTGAGCGCTGCTCCAGCAGCTTCTTGTCCTCGAGGGGTGCGACGATCAGGGCCCGCCCAGTGCCACCGGGTTGCGGGGGCAGGGAGCCGGCCCGCTCAAAGGTGGAGAAGCGCAGCAGGCGGCGGGCCTCGACCGGGGAGAGCGTCGAGGACAGGGCCTGCAACCAGTAGGCCGCCTCATTGGGGTTCTTCACCACCAGGGCCGGCAGCTCGCTCCCGGAGACCAGCGCGTCCTGCAGCCGGTAGAGGGCCCCGGTGCGATCCCCCAGCAGATCGTTGACCATCATCCAGGCCACCGCCAGATCCGCCAGGGGTCCGACCTGCGGTTCCGCCGCGTCTGCGGGCAGTTCCACGGCGTTGACCGACGCCATACGGAACGGGGTGCGCAGATCCGGGGAACGGTACAGATTGATCGGGTAGACGGCCGCCAGAGGGCTGTCCAGGTCGTGGTCGACGACCGCGTGGGTGAACACGTTGCCCGGTCGGCCGGTGGCGTCCTTGCCCGCCGGAACCGACTGCATGAACAGGGCCCGGTCCGCGAAGGGCAGGTACTCGAAACGGCGCGGCAGCGCCTCGATCTCCGAAGCGGAGATGAAGTCGTCGAAGGGACGGGTGGGCACCAGGCTGGTCGGCGCGTACTCCGCGACCAGCTGTTGATCGGACTGGTCGGCGCCCACCGACGGACCGGCGCGCCAACCGCCGCGGCCGGAGACGTTGCGGAAGGAGGCGTAGGTGACGTGCGCCCAGCGGGGGGTCGACCCCGGTGTATTCATCGTCGCCACCTCATCCACGACTGCTCAGGAAATTGCGCCAGGCCGCGATGTTCAGCGAGGCGGGCGGCGGATCGACCAGCGCGGTGACCGGGGTGCCCGGCTGGGGATCCTCCCGGACGAACAACCGCAGGTAACTGGGCGTCGGCGTGGCGAAGACGTCGAGGTCCAGTTCCCAGTACACGGTGTACCGGTCCGGGTAGAGGCTGTCGGCGTTGACCCCGGGCAGGAAGTCCTGCTCGACCTGCCCGTCGTGGGTGACGCGCCGGGTGTTGATCTCGACGCCGTCGCCCGGTTCGAGGGGCAGGCGGTGACGTTGCAGCTGCAGGGTGAACTGGCGGTGGGTGTGTTCCTCCCGGTCGCTGTGGATGACCAGGATGATGCGTCCGGCGTTCTCGTAGAAGTAGTAGCGGAGCTGGCGCAGGCCGTCGTAACGCAGTAGGGCCGGTTCCCCCCAGATCTGCTCGCCCTCGTAGACCCGGGAGGGGAACAGCGCCACGTCGCCCGGGGCGGGCAGGTGCAGCCGCATGCCGCCCTCGTCCTCGTAGGCCTGCCGGTGGATGGAGGCGAGGTTGGAGCCGGGTCCGTCCAGGGTGGGGCGGATGGCGTGCCCGGTGCCGGGCTCGCCGTACACGGCGGTGACCTCGTGGGCCTCCTCCGGCCAACCGAAGGTCAGCAACTGGTTGCTGACCCGCTCGTGCAGCGTGTGGTTGGTGACCTCACCGACGCGCACCTGGGAGTGGGAGCGGCCGACCTTGGCCTGGTTACCGACCACGCTGACGGGGGTGATGAACACCGAGTACCAGTCGTCGGGCCAGTCCACCCGGCAGTTGTTCATGCCGCGCTCGAGGTCGTTGGCCCAGTCACGCAGCGGCAGGCCGAAGCTCTCCAGCTGGTCGACCTCCACGACCTGGTCGCTCAGTCCGTCGGCCGGTGCGTGCTGGGTGCGGTAGATCCGCACCTCCCCGGAGTGCGGGTTCTCCCAGCTGACGTTGAACTTCGTCTCGGCGCCCTCTCGGGCGGTTTCCACCGCGATGGGCACCTCCACCACTTCGGCGGGCACGGTGACGGTGAATTCCCCGGAGGGTTCGGAGGCGACCTGCTCGCCGTGGATGAGGACGAAACGCTGGGCGACGAATTTGTAGTCCACGCCCTTGTACTGCGGGTTGTAGCGGAAGCCCTGCAGGTTCGGTGAGGCGGCGGCGATCTCGTTGCGACGGGTGCGGGTCCGGCGTTCGGTGGCCTGGGCCGCGAAGACCGCCACCCGGTGGGTGTGCTCCTGCGGCGCCCACTGGCCCTTGACCTCGGAACCGGCGATGGACAGGTCGATGTGGTCGATCGGGCGGATGAACCACGTCTCCCCCACCAGCTGCGGCTCGCTGCGCAGGGCGGTGGTCTCGGAGCTGCCCTCGTGCATCCACACCTGGTACATGCGGTAGGCGGTGGTCAGCGGGTCACGGTCGACCCAACGGTGTCCCACGGTCACCGCCCGCTGCTCCCCGAACTCGGGGTCCTGGTCGAATTCCTCTTCCTCGCTGATCACCCGGAACAGACGGACACGGTGCTCGGCCGATTCCGGGGCGGGCACCTGCCACTCGAGTTCGATCTCATCGCCGGTGATCCTGGTGCGCCACAGTTCCGCCCCGGGGATGGGCGCGACGTCGGTGAAACCGCCGAGCATCCGGAATTCGTGCGGCGGGTAATCTCGCAGGTCGCGGTCGAGCTCCGGGGCAGGCTCGGGTTCCTGGGAAACGGGCTCGTCGAGGATGGTCTCCTCCGGTTCAGCTTCGACGGGCTCCTCCGCCTCCCCGGGGGCTGCGGGAGCGGTGACGAAGAGGTCGTCGAAGGGTGGGCTGGTCGGTTGCGCGGGAAACTCGTCCGTCTCCGGTTCGGTCGTGGACGGGGCCGGGACCGGGGCCGGGACCGG
>CAYSIP010000147.1:0-6911 GCA_964431055.1 uncultured Corynebacterium sp.
ACGAAACTGGATCACGCCCGAAACGACTAAAGGGAGGGCGGTCTCTCCCGAGGGGATTCTCACTACTTGCGGAGACACAGGCCGTATCTTGACGTGGCCGCACGGGGTTGTTTCTGGGTCCACTTGCCTGGTTGGGTGCTGTGGCAAACTCGCGGTTTAACGAAAACGACGGATTCGCCATCCGTGTTGCCCCACGCGCTATCAAATAGTCAGTAAACGAGAAACCCTAGTTGCACCAGCACCCTATGGGGTGCAGTACCACCTGGGCTAGCGGGTCGGGCCACGGTGGGCAGGCATCATGGAGAGACCGTTGGCCAGACTGCCCGTCGTCTCGCGTCAGGTGTTCCTGCTCGACGGGGGCGACGGGCTGACCTGCGGGTCGGAGGCAGCATGCTGGTCTGCGCGGGTGTCTGGCATACCCGTATCCCGTGGCGTGGAGCTATGAGCGGCGGCCTGGGTGGTGGCCGCCCAGCTGGCCAGGACGGCAAACTTCTCGGCGGTACGTGTGCCGGGTGGGGCGTTGTAGGTCACGATCTGCAGCCCAGCCGCGCTCGGCATCTCGAAGACGTCGAAGGCGACCTCGACTACTCCCACCTCGGGGTGGCGGAAGGATTTCACACCGGTGGTGTGCCGGTGGACATCGTGGCCCGCCCAATCCTGGCGGAACTGGGGACTGCGGGTGGACAGTTCACCGATCAGGGCAGTCAGCTCACCATTGAGCGGGCCTCGTCCGGCCTCCAGGCGCATAATCGCCGCGGTGGTGCGGCGTGCCCCGGGCCAGTCGAGGTAGTAGTCCTGGGCCCGGGGGTCGAGGAAGACGAACCGGGCGATGTTGGGAACACCCTCGGTGTCAAACATCGGGGCATACAGGGCACGCCCCAGGAGATTGCTGGCCACCAGGTCCTGATTCGCGTTGTGCACGATCGCGGGGACGCTCATATGGTCGAGCACGCGCTGCACCGAGGACCGCACCGTTACGGTACCCGGTGTGCGGGTGCGCGCGGTCACCGAGGCGGGGGCGGTGCGGGCAAGATCGAAGAGGTATTCGCGTTCGGCCTCATTGAGCTGGAGCGCACGGGCGATAGAATCGAGCACGTTCTCAGACGCACCGCTGATATTGCCGCGCTCTAGCTTCGTGTAGTACTCCAGGCTGACACCGGCGAGCAGGGCGACTTCTTCACGGCGAAGCCCCGGCACACGTCGTTGTCCACCGAAGTCGGGGATACCGGCCATGGCGGGGGTGATGTTCGCGCGGCGGGAGATCAAAAACTCCCGCACCTCGTCTTTCGTGCTCATGGTCTCCACGCTAGACCGGGGACAGGGACCATGGGAGGCCCGGAGAGAACCCCCCCCCCTTGTCCCGCCTGAGGGTCTAGCGCCAGATTCCGGTGGTCTGGCCCCCGTCGACCACAATGGTCTGCCCGAGGGTGAACCCGCCGTGCCGACCAGCCAGCCACAGCACGGTGTGGGCGATTTCCTCGGGCCGTCCCATCCGCCCGACGGGTTCCTGCCCGATCACCGCCTGGCGGCCCTCATCGGTGCCACCGGAGAAGCGACCCATCATCGGGGTTTCGATGATGCCGGGGGCAATCGCGTTGATACGGATGCCCTGGTCGGCGTAGTCTAGGGCGGCGCACTTGGTCAGGCCGATCACCCCATGTTTGGCGGCACCGTAGGCCCCACCGCCGCGGATTCCGATGACACCGGCACCGGAGGCGGTGTTGATGATCGCCCCGCCACCGGTGTTCAGCATGAGCGGGATTTGATGACGCATAGAGAGGAAGACACTGCGCAGATCGGTATCCACGATCCGATCCCAGGTGTCCTCGTCGATCTCCGCCAGCGGGGTCGGTGGCTGTTCGATTCCGGCGTTGTTGAAGGCGACGTCGAGACGCCCGAAGGTGTCGATGGTCTGGGCAAGGGCAGCGGCGATCTGGCCGGAGTCGGTGACATCGACCCCCAGGGCCAGTACGCGACCTCCCTGCTGGTCAGCGTGGTGCTGGGCCAGGCGGGCGGTCTCGTCCAGGTCATCACCGGGCAGGGAGGTGACGACGACATCGGCGCCTTCGGCAGCGAACGCGATCGCGGTGGCCCGGCCGATACCAGCACCGGCACCGGTGATGAAGACGACCTGGCCGGCGAACTCACCAGCCCCACGGTCAGGGGTGGTAGCAGCCATAGGGGGATTCCTTTCGAAGAGGGGAGGAAATTAGTTGGTGAAGGTGGAGGCGTCGATGACAAACCGGTAGCGCACATCAGAGGCCAGGACCCGTTCCCAGGCCTGATTGATCTGGGAGGCGGAGATGACCTCGACGTCCGCGGCGATGGTGTGCTCCGCGCAGAAGTCGAGCATCTCCTGGGTCTCGGCGATCCCACCGATCTGCGAGCCGACGTAGGCGCGACGCCCACCGATCAGGGACATCACGTTCAGGCTCATCGGCTCCGCCGGCGCCCCGACATTGACCAAGGCCCCGTCCACGGTGAGCAACCCCAGGAAATCATCCACGACGATCGGGGCGCTGACGGTATTGATGATCAGATCCAGGCCCCCGGCCAGTGCGGTAAAGGTCTCCGGGTCGCTGGTGGCGTAGTAGTGGTCGGCACCCAGTCGTAACCCGTCCTCCTGCTTGCGCAGCGACTGGGACAACACGGTGACTTCGGCGCCCATCGCCTTCGCGATTTTCACGGCCATATGGCCCAGACCGCCGAAACCGACCACCCCGACCTGCTTGCCCGGGCCCGCGCCCCACTTCTTGAGCGGGGAATAGGTGGTGATCCCGGCACACAGCAGCGGAGCGGACCGCGCGAAGGGAATCGAGTCGGGGATACGGAGCACGAAGTCTTCGACGACCACCACACCGGTGGAGTACCCACCCTGGGTGATCGTGCCATCGCGATCCAGGGAGCCATAGGTGGCGACCGTGCCGTTGCGGCAGTACTGCTCATCACCGGCCACACAGTTGACGCACGTGCCGCAGGAGTTGACCATGCAGCCCACACCGACGCGGTCCCCGACCTGGTATGTCGTCACCTCGGGGCCAACGTCAGCGACGACGCCGGCGATCTCATGTCCCACCGCCAGGGGATAGGGCTGGGGACCCCAGTCCCCGCGGACGGTGTGGATATCGGAGTGGCAGATACCGGACCAGCGGATATCGATCCGCACGTCCCGGGGGCCGACCTCCCGCCGCTCGATCGTGCCAGGGATCAGCGGATCGGTGGCGTTGGGGGCCAGGTAGGCGGCAACAGTAGTCATCATTTTTTCCTTACGCACGGTCAAGAACAACGAAGTATGGTGCCGCTAGGCCAGGACCAGCGGGCCACCGGCAGCGGCAGCCGGGCGCACCAACCCGGCCACCACCACAGTCAACCACCGGTCTTCGGACGCTGGGAGACCTTGTCAGCACCCCCCAACCGCAGGCTCTGCCCACACCCCGCACGGCATTACTGAGGGTGCTGTCGCACGGTGTGCAGCAGCCGCCACAGGATCACCGAGGTGACCACGGCGAGGACTCCTATCGGCACCAGGACAGGCCACCCCGGGACCTCGCCTCGGGCCTGCGCCACGAAGGGGGTGAGGAGAATAGGCAGGCTGGTCAGCACCACCCAGACCAGGGCTCCGGGGGCAGCCACGTAACCGATTCGGTGACCTCTGAGCAGGAACACACCCACCACGCCGACCGCGGGGAGGAAAAACGCCAGGTCCAGCACATGGACCGGATTGGTGGGGACATCCCAGTCA
Organism: uncultured Corynebacterium sp.; assembly: GCA_964431055.1. Classification (GTDB taxonomy): domain Bacteria; phylum Actinomycetota; class Actinomycetes; order Mycobacteriales; family Mycobacteriaceae; genus Corynebacterium. The sequence goes on from CAYSIP010000147.1 coordinate 3,743, forward strand.
CGCGCGCTGGTGGAATTTCTGCCGCTCACCAGGTCGGGCACGATCTCGCTGAGCCACAGGAGCGTAAACAAGACCGCGACGATGATCAGCAACCACCCCGGCGATCTCACCGCGGTACCGCCGAAACGAGTGTCTACATCTGGCGTGTTCAGGGCAGCCAGGCTTCCGGCGAGGGCGAAGGTAGACAGGCCGAGCACGACGACCCAGATCAGGAACAGCGGACCGAAGTGGATGGAGAACGCGTAGATCGCGTAGTTATACACGGTGAAAGCGAGGAATCCGATCAGACACAGCCCCGACCTGAGCGAGCCCCGTCGGGCATAGACGGCGAGAATAAGCATCAGCGGCGCAACCAGGAACAGATTCACCAGATCCTGGGCGAGGACGGCAATGACCATCTCGGATGTCTCCTGCCCATAAAGGCGCCCGGGCATCGACAGTCCGAGAACACTGCCCACGGCCGCCAGGACCGCGGCAGACACGGACAACCATGCCCACAATGCCGGAAGCCGGGTGACAGTCTCCGCCTCTTTCCCCTCCCGCAGTCCCCGTCGCATCAGGACACCCCGGTCGGGGGACGCGTCTGGGGTGTCTTCTCCGGTGACCTGTCCCGGCTCCGGTGACGGCCCCAGGACGATACGACCTCCGGTGCGGTACCGAGCAGGGCAAGGACGAGGGTCAGCTCGACGATCCCCAGCCCGAAGTAGATGCTTCGCAGCCAGGAGTATCCGATCAGGACCAGTTCGGTGTAGATCCAGATCATCATGCCGAAGCCGGCCACCGCCGCCAGCAGCGCCGCCCACTGACTACGTTGGAGCACCGCCACCCCGGCGGCCAACTGGGTTCCGCCGACGACGACGCCCAGGATGAGCCCCGGGACCACGAAGGAAGAAAACGGTGTTCCCGCCAGATGCTCTAATGGAACTCCTGCCCCGTTGAAGACAATTCCCAGCACCGCTCCGCAGAAGGCGGACACGGCGCCGAACATCAGGAGTACGACAAGCACGGTCGAAACTTTTTTGTCGGAGAGCGGGAGACTCACGATGTTAGGACCTTCCGGTAATCGTGTTGAGCTCGTGCCGTGGGGTAATGATCTCGCCGAAGATGCAGTCGGGGTCAGTGAGCCGTGCGGGTCCGGCTCCTACTGATGCTCACCCTAGCCGCTGCCGGGGGTGAGGGAACCGGATTGTGTGTCAAGAAACTGGGCCAGCTGCGCCTGCAGTACTGGACGGGGTGCAGCCGGCCGCTGAAGAGCGGAACTCGACTTGCGCTTAAGGGTGGGGTGGTTCTTTTCCCACGGTTGCCGGCGGGAACCCCGAGGCGGCAGTTTCCGCCTGCCATGACAGTGGCTGCTCGGGGGAGTTTCCATAGGGCCCCAGTTGCCACCGACGGAAGGAGGATCGCAACCAGAGGAAGGATCCCTGCCGTATCTCCTGTGTCCCAATGCATCGTTTAAAACTTCCAGGTCAAACGGCATCCGACATAGACTGAGTGCAAGGAACACAACAATATAAGGCCGTGATGAGCGCATGAAACGCTTATACGAGAAAAACCAGGTCCGCCATTTCCTGGCATGGCTGGCCCTCTACCTGGTGGCCACCATTGTGGCCGTCAATCTCGGAGTCAACGTCGGGATATCCGCCCACGCCGCCGCGGTCATCCCGCTGGGTGTTCTGAGCATTGTCATGCTCGCCTATCTTCTCCGCTCTGGCATCGGCCTGCAGATCGGACTAGGTGCGTCCCCTGGGGTCCCGGCTGTGCGCATGTGGTTCTATCTGCCCCTGCTGATCCTCGTCGGCCTCCCGTTGATCCGCGGGGTACGCGATGACCTCACGATCCTCATCGGGGTCACGATCCTCGCTCACTTTGTCTTCGTCGGATTTCTGGAGGAAGTACTCTTCCGCGGCCTGTTGCTCCATGCTCTGCTGCGGAAGGGACGACCAGTGTGGGCAGTGATCGTGACCTCCCTGACCTTTGGGCTCGGCCACGTGGCCAGCCTTTTCATTGGGCAGAGCAGCACCGACACCGCCCTGCAGATCATCAACGCCACCCTCGTCGGCCTGCTCTTTACGCTGGTGGTCATCGCGACCGGCAGTCTGCAGGCGGTCATCGTCGCCCATATCCTCTACAACATCATCGCCGAGTTCAGCCAAATCGGGGAGGGCACCGGCCTCATCATCCCCGGCATAGTGGTCCTTATCATCTATGGTTCCTGGTTGCTCTATGGTGCCGGAGCGTTGTCCCGACTCAAGGAGATCGCTGCTGCCCACCGTTCACCTGACTCGGCAAAGCAGGTAGCCCGGCCCCTCGGACCCAGGTCTTCCACATTAATCCAGCGGTCCGACGTGTCCGGTGTTCCGGAGCGTTTCATCCCGGGGCAACCGGGGCCGGCGGAACCGTTGGCGGGCCCCCGCGAGGAGAGACAATGAACAGCCCGCACGCTGCTTTATGGTGGCTTCCCGTCGGCGCCGGAGGCCACTTCGTCATCCACACCAGTCACTGGTGGGAGGCGATGGCGGCACGTCGGGAGAGACGGTCGCCGCAACCGCTCTATCATGCGGCGCTGGAGATATTCACCGGTAACACCCGCTACGTCATTGAGATGGGCCCGGCCTGGGGCCAGACGGTGGTAGCAAGGGGAGTCGTCATGACCGGACCGGTGGGGATGGAGTTTCTGGGACGGTGGCGGTTATTTCGCTACGAGGTCCGCTGCTGGGAGGACGGTGTCATCCCGGACCGTGACTTCGCGGTCGGGGAAATCCTCGAGATCCTGCTCACCGCCGGGGAGGCGGGGGACATGATTGCGAGGGCCTCCACCGTGCCGCCCTTGACCTGGGGTAGAGATGAATTCGGGATCGGGGACATGTGGAACTCGAACTCACTGGTCGCCTGGTTGCTGCACACCGGGGGCGTGGAAGCCGCAGGTTTCGTGCCACCGTCTCCCGGGCGGGCACCTGGCTGGCAGGCGGGCATCATCGCCGCCGAGCAGGGATAGGTTGCCAGTCTGGAGCGTGTCGCGACTGCCAGGTCGATAATCGCCACCGCGAGGAAGATTCCCTGGATCATGACGGCGAACTTCCGATCTTTCGTGAAATCCACCGTCAGATGGCTCTGGTCAGAGCGCAGCACGTCCGTAATGCGTCGATCCTGTCCGGCCACGCTGGTCGGT
>CAYSIP010000148.1:0-6895 GCA_964431055.1 uncultured Corynebacterium sp.
CTCGTCGCCGGCGGCGTGCCGGATCTCCGTCCGGATGTAGCTGCTGGAGTCGGCGTTGCCGGTGCTGGTGACCGGGTAGCCCTGCTCCTCCAGGCCGGCGGCCGCCTCGGCCGCCAGGCCCGAGATGCCGGAACCGTTGAAGACCGCCACCGTGGTACTCATCGCCAACACCGCCCCCGTGGCTTTCGGCGCGATCGCCATCCCGATCACCACCGCCGGGGCGTTGACCGGTCTCGACGCCGCGCACATCGGCGCGGTCGTCGGCCATCAGGCCCCCTTCTTCGCCCTGATGGTGCCGTTCATCCTGCTCTTCATCATCGACGGCACCCGCGGACTGAAGGAGGCCTGGCCCGCGGCCCTGGCCATCGGCGGCTCCTTCGCCGTCGCCCAGTGGTGGTCCGCCACGTTCTTCTCCTACGAACTGACCGACGTCGTCGCCTCCCTCGTCGGCCTGGGCGCGGCGGTCATCCTGCTACGTTTCTGGCGCCCCAAGGGTGCTGACGAGGTCCGCACCCGCCTCGGCGTCGACAAGCCCCCGCCCGCGGAGGCCCTGACCCCGGTGCGCGTCTGGATGGCGCTGCTGCCCTACATCCTCGTCGTCGTGGTCTTCGGCATCGCCAAGCTGTGGAGGCTGGGTGTGAACATCCCCGCAGCCCTGACTTCCACGGACGTCAAAATCCCCTGGCCGGGTCTCGACGGACGCCTGCTCACCTCCGCCGGCGAACCGGTGACCAGCACCATCTACAACTTCCAGTGGCTGTCGAGCCCCGGCACCCTGCTGTTGATCTCCGGCCTGCTCGTGGCGATCATCTACTCGGTGTTCAACGGCGGCGGACGCTTCCCGCTCGCCATGGGCAACGCCCTCGCTGAGATCGGACGTTCCTTCTGGAAGATGCGCTTCTCCGCCCTGACCATCGTGAGCGTGCTCTCCCTGGCCTACGTCATGAACTTCTCGGGCCAGACCATCTCCATCGGCACCTGGGTCGCCGGCCTCGGCGCGATCTTCGCCTTCCTCTCCCCCGTCCTGGGCTGGCTGGGTACCGCGGTGACCGGTTCCGACACCTCCGCCAACGCGCTGTTCTCCAACCTGCAGAAGACCGCCGCCCTGGAGACCGGCCTGGATCCGTACCTGATGACCGCCGCCAACACCTCCGGTGGCGTGGTGGGCAAGATGATCTCCCCGCAGTCCCTGGCCATCGCGGCGACGGCCGTGAACATGGAGGGCAAGGAATCGGAGATCTTCCGCTCGGTCATCGGCTGGTCCCTCGGCCTGCTGCTCCTGCTGTGCACCCTGGTCTTCCTGCAGTCCGACGTCCTGTCCGGGATGCTGCCGAACCTGTGAGCTCCGTGAACCGGCCCCCTCGGGCAGTTGGATCCAAAGTTCCTAAACTGGATGGGCCCGCCCCGACCCCCAGGAGAAGCCCATGAGCGCCACCCCCCGCACCTACACGGTCGTCCTCGACTGGCTCGAGGCCCAGCTGCGAGCCGGTGAGATCACGCTCGGCGATAAACTACCCAGCGAGCGGGTTCTCGCCGAGAAATTCGGCATCTCACGGGCCTCGGTCCGGGAGGCGATCCGCATCCTCGACGCCATGGGACTGGTCCGCTCCTCCACCGGTTCAGGCCCCGCGGCAGGTGCGGTGGTGATCTCCGAGCCCTCCGCCGCCCTGGCCTGGGCGCTGCGGATGCACGTGGCCACGAAGTCGCTGCCCGTGCGCGACCTGGTGCAGACCCGCCTGCTGCTGGAGACCCAGTCCGCCGTGGAGGCCGCGGCCGCGCCGGATACCGCCGAACGTGCGGAGATCCTCGAGCGCGCCGCCGAGCTGTTGGAGTTGATGGACGATCCGGAGCTGCCGGCGAAAGAATTCCACGCCCACGACGCCCAGTTCCACATCCTGCTGGCCTCCCTCGCCGACAACGTCGTGGTGGAGACCATCATGGGTTCCCTGCGCCAGGCCACCATCGGTTATGTGCAGGAGACGGTGGCGGGCGTGGAGGACTGGTCCGAGATCAGCCGCACCCTGCAGGAGCACCACCGGGAGATCCTGGCGGCGGTGCGGGAACGCCGGGGCAAGGAGGCCGCCGTGGCGCTGCGGGAGCACATCGTGTGGTTCTTCAGCTTCAGCGACCAGAGTTGAAGGAGAGGGGCGACGGTCCTTGCCTTGTGCAAGGCGGAAAACCCCTGACCCAGGAGTCCGGTGCTGAGGATTACTACGGTCAGTGATGCAGGTATTCCGGGTATGTGGGGCCGCCCGCCCACCGCGTGCATTTTCGCCACTGCACGCCGACCCGATATCCGCGCACTCTCTCAGCCCAGAGTCGGGAAAAAACGGCCCATGTACTCCCGCAGCTCTGGATTGACGACGTGGATGAAAGTACCCCGGATTCCCCTCGTCATCAGCACCGCGTAGATGTTGGTGATGAAGGTGAACAAGAGGTCGTCCGTCGTCGGACGGTCCCTCATCCTATTACTCTGCTTGCCGAGTGAATCGTGGTAATTCTTCCGGTCAATGTAGAGACGGCCAGCGAGTGGGTCATATTTCAGATCTTCCCCGATGATGACCCCGGCGAAGTTGAGGTCGTAACCCTGGATGGTGTGGATGGATCCCACCTCATTGATGGACCCCTTCGAACCGACCCAATCCACCAGCTTCTTGTTCCACTGCAGTTGAACGCCTTCGCCGAGGTCGATGTCGATTGCCTGGCGGTCCTTCTTGCTCTTCCATCTCCAGGCATAACCGGCGACAAGACGCGCCAGTGTGTGACTGGCTTCCCGCTCCCCGATTAACTCCACCAGCGTGGCCGGCGAATCGACCAGCCCCACTTGGTATTCCCCGAAATTAAGCGGTCCAGGAGGCGGAGTGGGAGAGAGCACGTCGTAGACGTATTGAATGTAGTCATTTCCTCCCAGACTCCGCATCTGAGTGTGGAGGCGGTAGCTTCGTGGTCTCTTTCCCTCTACCCCTTCAAGAAATTCCTTGTACTCCTCCGTCGGCAGATCCTGGGGACGCACCGTCTGTTTGGTGTCCAACATGAGAATGACCTGCCGCGACTTGGCCCGAAGCCAGTCCAGTTGAGAAGCGAGAGGCTTTTCCCCGCCGAACAGCTGCATGTTGATCCGCTCAAATTCAGCGTTCCGCCCTCCCGAGGCCTGAGAAGATCGCTGGTTCAGACGGTGAGCTTCATCGACGATGAGCACGTCGAAGATACCGGGTTCCGTGGGAACGCTCCACGGCGACAGCACCATGTCTCCACTGAGACCAGGGGTCTTTTCGAAGACGTTCGTGATGGATTCCCGCAGGGATTGCTGGGGAACGACCAGACCAATCTTCAATCCCCGGAAGATCTGACGGGTGTCAGAAACAAAGAACTCGGAGAAGACAGTGTCCATGTCCACCTCCCCGACATCGCGTGCGTCCCCGATATCGCTGATCAACTTCATGAGGTAGATCGCGACCACGGTCTTGCCGGTCCCAGGATCTCCTTCAACGAAAACCAGATTGCCCGAATCGGATTCCTGGCCCAGGTCTTCAACGAGACCCTCCATGATGTCGACGACCGCGATCGCCTGGTCCTCCGTGAGGGCCTTGAACGGGGAGAGCTTGAACAGTTCTGAGTTGATGATCTGCGGTATCGTGCGCTGGAAGACGCCCTTTTCCTTCAGATCCTCAAAGATCCGGTCAAAGACCTGCCGATATTTCTCACGGTTGTAGTAGTCCGCGTCGACCACACCGATATTGCGGTTGAGAACCTCATTCGTTCCATCACCGGCGGCCAACTTGATGAGGTGCGATTCGAGGTCAAGGCACACAGACTTGTTGAAAGTCTCATCAAGCACCACCCGCACCGTCCGCAGCTTCTCAAGCTTTTCTTCGGTGCCCATATGTTGGCGCATGCGGGTAGTGAAGTTCAGTGTTTCCCCCAGATAGATGCTCCCCCGAGAACCAGGTGCAGCCCCTGGGCCGTTAATGACGTAAACGACCGGCCAATTCGTGAGACGCGATCTATCCGGCAGCGTGGAGATTGAATCTGAGCTGAAGAGATATTCCTGGATCTCATAGCTGGTCATATTTGTCCGACCTTCCGAAGGATGTCTCGACGGGATACTTTCTGTTGGTGATTTCGAGCTTTTCCAGAATGATGTCCTCAGGTTTCATACCCAACCGGTCCGCCAGAAAATATGCGTAAGTGAGAACGTCTGCGAGCTCGAGCTTCACCTTCTCCGGATCAGCGTCTTTCTCCCACTGAAAACACTCGAGGAGTTCCCCAGCTTCGATGCTGATGCTCTTGGCAAGATTCTCCTCGGTGTGGAACTGACCCCAATCGCGCTCTCGCGCAAAATCACGGAGCTGCTGGATGACATCGCTACTGGACATAGGAACTAATCCTATGAGGTCGCGCAGTTTCAGGTAACCGCACTTCGCGGGAAATGTCCTGAGCCGTCGAACGGAGTCGGAATGCGTTCATCGCTCGATCCACGCATTTCCAGCAGCAACAACCGCAATAAAAGAAGAAGTCGTTCCCGTCTGCTCCGGGAACGACTCTCAACTTTCCAATCAAACTTTGCAGGTCAATTCGACACCAACCCCATCGTCTCCGGCAGCCACAGGGAGATCTGCGGAACGAAGACGACGATGAACAGGGCGACCAGAATGGCCGCCAGGAACGGCCAGAGTTTGGCGATCACGGTCTCGATGCGTAGGCCAGCCACTTGCGCGCCCACGAAGAGGACGTTGCCCACCGGCGGGGTGATCACGCCCAGAGACAGGTTCATCACGACCATGGCGCCGAAGTGGACGGGGTCCACACCGAGTTCGGTGACAACGGGCAAGAAGATCGGGACGAAGATCAGGATCGCCGGCGTCGGATCCATCACGGTGCCGATCAGCAGCAGGATGAACATCATGATCAGCAGGATGACGACCTTGGAATCGGAGATCGCCAGCAGGCCGGAGGAGATCATCTGGGGGATGCGGGCGAAGGCCATCACCCACGACAGGGCGGAGGACACGGCGACCAGCAGCATCACGATGGAGGTGGTGCGGGTGGCGCGCAGCAGAATATCCGGCAGATCGCGGACCGTGATGGAGCGGTAGGCGAAGCCCAGGACCAGGCAGTAGACCACGGCGATGGCCGCGGACTCAGTGGGGGTGAACCAGCCGAAGAGGATGCCTCCGATGACGATGACGATCATCAACAGGGAGGGCACGGCCCGCCACAGCGTCACCAGTGCCACGGACAGGGACGGGTGTTCGGTGACGCGCCTGTAGTTCTCACGGCGCGCCAGGAGCGTGCCCACGATCAAGCAGGCGAGCAGCCACAACAAGCCGGGTCCGACGCCGGCCATGAACAGCGCGGCGATCGACGTCGAGGACACCAGCGAGTAGACGATGAAGGTGTTCGACGGCGGGATGAGCATGCCGGACGGCGCGGAGGCGACGTTAACGGCTGCGGAGTAGGCGCGGGAGTAACCGTCCTCACGCATGCGCGGGGTCATGACCGTGCCGACGGCCGAGGCGGCGGCGACCGCCGCGCCGGAGACAGCGCCGAACATGCCGTTGGCGACGATGTTGGTCTGTGCCATGGAGGCGGGCAGGCGACCGACGAGGACCTTCGCGGCGTCGATGAGCCGGGCGGCGATGCCGCCTGAGTTCATCAGCGCGCCGGCCAGCACGAAGAACGGGATGGCCAGGAGGCTGAAGGAGTTCGTGCCGGTGAACATTCGTTGGACGACCGCCTGGGCGGCGTTCTCCGGGCCGAGCACGGCCATGGCGGCGAGCAGGGAGGGGATGCCGATGGCCACGGCGATGGGGACCGAGGCCATGATCAGCAGGACAATGCCGATCAGGAGGATGAATGCGGCGACCGCAGCTGGGGAGAGCATTATTTCCGGCCCCCTTCGGCCGTGCCGGCGGTGTCAGCGGCCAGCAGGTGGCTTTGTTTCTCCGCGTCCTCCATGTGCATGGGTTCATCGCTTTCGTCGACGTGCGGGTAGGGGTCTTCCTTGCCCGTGGCCACGGCGACGAGGTCGATGACCGCGAAAACGGCGATGAACACGCCGGTGATCGGGATGACCAGGTACACCCATCCGATGGTGAAGGGCAGGGCCGTGAGGTTCTGGTTCCAGGCGATCGAGGAGGCGAGGTAACCGCCCCACACCATTGCGACCAGGGCGAAGAAGATGATCGCCAGCTGCACGAAGGTCGCCAACGTCTTCTGCCCCGAGGGCGGGAGTTTGCGGGCGAGGAAGTCCACGGCGATATGCCCGCGCTCGCCGAAGAGGAACGCGGCGCCCATGAACGACAGCCACACGAACAGGATCTTGGACAGCTCCTCTGACCAGGTGGACGGGGAGTTGAGCACCTGGCGGGTGATGACCTGCCACACCGTCACGCACACGAGCACCGCGAACAGGATGGTGCTGAGGGATCCCAGGAGGCGCGAGAGCGCGCTCTTGAAGGTGGTCATGCTCAGGCCCCCTGTCCCGGATCGGCGGCGCGGACGTCCTCGAAGAGTTCGCGCTGGAAGTCGGTGGTGAGGAACTCGTCCCGGATGGGGGCGAGCGCCTCGTCGAAGGCGTCCGCGTCGACGTCGTGGAAGGTGGCGCCGGCGGCCTCCGCGGCCTCGGTGACACGACGGGTCTCCTCGTCCCACAGCTCCGTGTGCTCGGCCATGGTCCTGTCCCACTCTTCGAGGAAGATCCCACGGTCCCCGTCGCTCATGGCGTCGAGCAGGTCGTGGCGCATCACCATGTAATCCAGACCTACGAGGTGCTCGGTCCGGTTCCAGAAGGGGGCGACCTCGTGGTGGTTCTGGGTGACGTAGCTGACCTCGTTGTTCTCCGCGCCGTCGAGCACGCCCGACTGGATGGCGGTGTAGACCTCGCCGTAGGACA
>CAYSIP010000149.1:0-6876 GCA_964431055.1 uncultured Corynebacterium sp.
GGAGATCTGGCGCGACACCGACGGCAATGTCGACATCTTCGTCGCCGGCGTCGGCACCGGCGGCACCGTCACCGGTGTGGGCCAGGTGCTCAAGGAGCGCAAGCCGGACGCGAAGGTCTACGCCGTCGAGCCCGAGGCCTCCCCGCTGCTGTCCACCGGCAAGGCCGGCCCGCACAAGATCCAGGGCATCGGCGCCAACTTCATCCCGGGGGTTCTGGACCGCAAGGTCCTCGACGAAGTCCTCACCGTCTCCAACGAGGACGCCGTCAAGTTCTCACGCGAACTGGCGGTCAAGGACGGCATCCTCGGCGGCATCTCCACCGGCGCGAACATCAAGGTCGCCCTGGACCTGGCCAAGCGGCCGGAGAATGAGGGCAAGACCATCGTGACCATCGTCTGCGACTTCGGCGAGCGCTACGTCTCCACGATCCTCTACGAGGACATCCGCGACTGATCCGCGACCCTTCATGGTGCCCGTCCCCTTCTCCGGGGGCGGGCATCTTCGCTTTCCGGGCAGGGAAGGCTCAGAGAAAGCTGAATAATATTTGTCGCCGCCCCCCGTGGGTCCTCGGGGGCGCTGTTAGACTCGTCATCCATGTACAGCCTCGTGAAGATGATCCGGGAAGACCTCAAGAACGCCCGCGAACATGATCCCGCCGCCCGCGGCGACGTCGAGAACGCCATCGTCTACTCCGGGCTTCACGCGATCTGGTGCCACCGGGTGTCGCACTGGCTGTGGAAGAGGGATCTGCGCGGCCCGGCCCGCATCCTGGCGCAGGCCAACCGATTTTTCACGGGCATCGAGATCCACCCAGGCGCGACAATCGGCCGTCGCTTCTTCATCGACCACGGAATGGGCGTGGTCATCGGTGAGACCGCCGAGATCGGTGACGGCGTCATGCTCTACCACGGCGTGACCCTGGGCGGGCAGGTGCTGACCCAGACCAAGCGCCACCCAACCCTCGAGGACAATGTGACCATCGGCGCCGGTGCGAAGGTCCTCGGCCCCATCACCATCGGAGCGGGTTCCGCCGTCGGCGCGAACGCCGTGGTGACCAAGGACGTCCCCCCGGAGCACATCGCGACCGGCATCCCCGCGAAGAACCGTCCGCGCCGCAAGGAGGAGCAGATCAAGCTGGTCGACCCCGACTACTACATTTGATCCACCGCCCCCGACAGACACCCGGACCCCGGCCTTCCCCCTCCGTCAGAAGGAGCGAGAGGCCGGGGTCATGCTTTCGGCGGGCCATCCGGAAAGCGCACTTGGACGCGCCGCCCGGGGGCCGGTGAGGCCATCAGGCCACGAGGTCGCGATAATCCTCGTTCTTGTTGATGAAGTGCTCAACTGCGGAGCAGCTCGGTCGAATCTTCAGGCCTGCGGTCCGGGCGTCGTCCAGAGCTGCCTTTATCAGCGGAGAAGACAGACCCCTCCCACGGAACGCCTGGTCGACCACCGTGTGGTTGAGGTCGCGGACATCACCGGGCCGGGTGACGTAGGAGCAGTAACCGGCTTCACGGCCGTCGACGGTCACGATGAAACGACGGGCATTCTCGTCGTGATCGACCGAGATATTCGGGTCGGACATACGGCTCTCCTCTTCGGGAACGGGGATGGGTGTACACGCCAGTATCCCCCTTTTAACCCTCCCGGGGGAGTATTTAGTTCATCCGGGCTCTGAAGCACAGGTGCCTGGCGGGAACGGACAGCACAAACCCCCTTCCCGTACTGGACGGAAAGGGGGTGAAGTGTGGCCAGAGCCAGGATCGAACTGGCGACCTTCCACTTTTCAGGCGGACGCTCTACCGACTGAGCTATCTGGCCGGAAATCGTCAGTGTAGACAATCTCGGCGACCCTGACGGGACTTGAACCCGCGACCTCCGCCGTGACAGGGCGGCGCGCTAACCAACTGCGCCACAGGGCCATTCTTGTGTTCCGGGCTGACCCGGTTGCACGAGAAGTTACTTTACACAGACGGCCGCATATCCCACAAATCGCCAGTTCAAACCATCTTTCCCCGTCCGGTAACCGTTACCGCAAACCCACCCACCCAGGGACGGCCGGCAGGGCGACCCCGGCGGACTTCGACGCAACAAAAAAGGGCGCCGACACCGTTTCCGGTGCCGACGCCCTCAAGGAGCGACCCTGACGGGACTTGAACCCGCGACCTCCGCCGTGACAGGGCGGCGCGCTAACCAACTGCGCCACAGGGCCTTGCTTCTATTTGTGATGTTGCCGCCGAAGCTGCAACCTCGTACCCCCAACGGGATTCGAACCCGTGTCGCCGCCGTGAAAGGGCGGTGTCCTAGGCCTCTAGACGATGGGGGCCTGATGAACATTCGCCAGAGCACGCAGGGGCCATAGCGACTGAGATAGAAATATACTTCATTTTCACGGGGACGCAAAACCGCAGCTCAGAAGCGATCTCCGTGGCAGATGGCGGCCGCCTCCCCTTTCCGCATACCCCCTTCGGGTATATGGTCGAGGCATGGACATCACGCACCGGGAGCACGAGGAGCCCGTCGGGGTGCACCATGTCACTGCCGGGCACGCCGCTGGCCACACGGATCGCGGGAATGCCCACCACCCCGGCCCTGGAGCTGTCGCAGGTCAGCTACCGGAGGATGACCCAGAACCCGGGGTGGGAGGTCGGTTACAACCCAATCTCGGCGTCTCTTGCCGCAGGTATCCTGACACCGGTAGGGTTCGTCCTCCCCATGAGCGTCGGCGCCATCCTGATGTCACTTCCCACCGTCGTCATGGCGCTGAACGCGCGGCCGCTCCGCCGGTTGATCCTCAAGCCGGCCTGCAGCACCACCCGGATCCTCGACCGGGCCTGACCCCCGTCACCAGAGAAGCGAGTAGGAACATGAGCACCCCGAGCATCATCGGCGCCGACGCCGCCGACACTAAGGCCACCTGCGCCTGCCACGACGCCCACGTCCACGGTTACAACGAGAACAAGGCGAAGTACCTGGCCCGCCTGAAGCGGATCGAGGGCCAGGCCCGGGGCATCCACCGGATGGTCGACGAGGACCAGTACTGCATCGACATCCTCACCCAGGTCTCTGCGGTGACCTCCGCGCTGGAAAACGTCGCCCTGGCGCTGCTGGAGGACCACATCCGCCACTGCGTCACCGGTGCGGCCGCCGAGGACGGCGAGGTCGCCGACGCGAAGATAGAGGAGGCCATGAAGGCCATCCAGCGCATGGTCAAATCCTGACGCGCTGAACCGGCAGCGACTCCCCCGGCTCAGTGAGACCGCAGGGCGTGCGGCGGGCGCTGCAGGCCGTCAGCCAGCGCTTCGGCCGGGTCGTTACCGAGCCTGATGATCCGGTTGCCGGCGTCGACGTGGACGATCGAGGGGTTGAAGTCCGGGGCCTGCTCGGTGCCCATCTGGGCGTAGGTGATGAGGATGACGGTGTCGCCCACGTCGATGAGATGCGCGGCCGCCCCGTTGATGCCCAGCACGCCGGAGCCGCGCTCGCCGGCGATGGTGTAGGTCTCCAGTCGGGTGCCGTTGGTCACGTCGACGATGGAGACGAGCTTACCGGGGAGGATGTCCGCGGCTTCGAGAAAGTCCTGGTCTACGGTGACGGAACCGACGTAGTGGAGATCGGCGTGCGTCACCGTCGCCCGGCGGATCTTGGGTTTGAACATCGTGCGGGTCAGGGAGCCCATGGCCTCTTCATTTCTTAAAGTATTCAGCCCAAAATTTGAGAGAAGCGTATACCCCTCCCAGGGGAGTCCGAATCCTTGCGGCGTGGGCGGTCGGGAAATGCGACAGGCCCTGATGCGATGGATCGCATCGGGGCCTGTCGTGTCACCCGGATCGGCTCAAGGGCGGCTACGCGACCTTCCGGCCTTCCGCCCACGCGAGCACGTCCGACTTGTTGAAGCGGACGACTTTGCCGTCCTCGCCCGGAATCTCGGGAGGGGTGATGCCGTCCTCGCGCCATCCCTTGACGGTGGAGCGGCTGACCCCCATGAGTTCCGCGAACTGGGTGATCGTCAGATAATCAGTATCCAATTGTCATTCCCTTCTCAACGAGTGAGGGACCGTCCGTGAAAGGCCGACCCCGACTCTTATGATACCACATAAAGACATTGCGTGTACCTATATGTAGTGGTCAGGGGCCTAACAGGAGCACGCCGAGTGAAAGGAAGAAGAAACCCCGTCCACCAGGGCGGTGGACGGGGTACGGAGGGTGGGCCCTGCGGGGCTCGAACCCGCGACCTGCGGATTAAAAGTCCGTAGCTCTACCAACTGAGCTAAAGGCCCGTGCGTCGGCTCTCTGGCCTCTGCGGAAAAGATTCTACTGCCCCGGTAGCGGAGGAGGGAAACCGACCCCTCTTTTCGACGCCCGCGGCGCCCCTGGCCGCCCGGAATCGGACACTCCGGACGACGCCCCCGCCCCGACGCCTGATCCACCAGATGACCGGAGGGGAGCGGCGCACAGCAGCCGGAGCTCGGGGATCAACCCTTCATCGAACCCTTTTCCTCCATGTTGATGTGGAAGTCGAAGGCCGTCTTCAGGTCGTGCGGGGTCTGGAGGTGCTTGTTCTTCGAAGCGCGCTCGTAGTACTCCTCCAGCAACGGACGGTAGTCCGGGTGCGCCACCGCGATCATCTTCTTCACACGGTCACGCGGGGCCAGGCCGCGCAGGTCGGCGTAACCCTGCTCGGTGATGATGACCATGGCGTCGTGCTCGGTGTGGTCGATGTGCGAGGCGAACGGCACGATGGTGGAGATGGCGCCGCCCTTGGCGTCCGAGGCGCTGATGAAGGTGGAGGCGTATGCGTTGCGGGTGAAGTCGCCCGAGCCACCGATACCGTTCATGATGCGGGTGCCGTTGACGTGGGTGGAGTTGACGTTGCCGTAGATGTCCGCCTCGATCATGCCGTTCGAGGAGATCAGGCCCATGCGGCGGATGACCTCCGGCGAGTTGGAGATCTGCAGGGGGCGCAGCACCAGGTGGTTGCGGTACTTCTTGGCCTCGCGGTTCATCTTGTCCGCGTACTCCGGGGACAGGGCGAAGGAGGTGGCGGAGGCCACGGTCATCTTTCCGGCGTCGATCAGGTCCAGCATGCCGTCCTGGACGACCTCGGTGTAGGCCTGGACATTCTCGAACTTCGAGTCCAGCAGACCCGTCATCACGGCGTTGGGCACATTGCCCACGCCCGACTGCATGATGAACCGGTCGTAGGCCAGTCGTCCCGCGGCGACCTCACCCTCGAGGAAGTCGAGGAAGTTGCCGGCGATCTGCTTGGAGACCTCGTCCGGCTCCTTGAACGGGGAGTTACGGTCCGGAGCGTCGGTCTCGACGACGGCGACGACCTTGTTGGTGTCGATCTGGACGAAGCTCTCGCCGATGCGGTCGCCGACGTTGTTGATCGGGATCGGGGTCCGGTTGGGCAGGTGCGGTACACGGTAGATGTCCGCCATGCCCTCCAGGTCAAGGGACTGCCAGGAGTTGACCTCGAGGATGATGCGGTGAGCCGCCTCAAGGTACTCCAGGTTGTTGCCGACACCCGAGGACGGGATGAGGTGCCCCTCCTCGGTGATGCGGGCGACCTCGATGACGGCGACGTCGAGCTCACCGTGGAAGCCCTGTTCGACCTGCAGGCCGGAGTGCGAGAGGTGGATGTCCTGGTACTTCATCTCACCGGCGTTGATGCTGTTCCGCATGCTCGGGTCCGACTGGTACGGCATGCGGTAGTTGATCGCATTGGCCTCGGCCATCACGCCGTCACAGTCGGGGGCGGTGGAGGCGCCGGTCAGGAGATTGATCTTGAACTCGTCACCCCTGCCGTGGATGTCCTTCGCCTTATTCGCGATCGCGGTCGGCAGCGCCTTGGGGTAGGCGGCGCCGGTGAAGCCGGACATGCCGACTGTGTCACCGTTGTTGATGAACTGGGCCGCCTCATCAGCGGACATCAGCTTGGAACGCAGCTCGGAACTCGCAATCCGGTCAGTCATTGATTGTCACCTCGGGTTGTAGGTTCTATCGGGTCATCATGCAGGCAGTGTGCCCCCGTAAACCGGGGGCACGCGACACTCTGCGTGAGTGCCATCACGTTCCATTGTGGCGTGTGATCCCGTTCCGCGCCAGCAGTTGACGCGACACCAGATAACCCTCCCCCCTGACCACCCCCGGTGCCCAGGACGCGGGCGTCGACAAGCGTGAAATGCGGAAGGACCGGGGGTTGCGGTGCAACCTCCGGCCCCTGGCCGCCCCGGGAAAGGACGGTTTCCGCTGTGCTGACTAACCCTTCATCGAGCCCTTTTCCGCCAGGTTGACGTGGAAGTCGAAGGCGGTGGCCAGGTCGTGCGGGGTGTGCAGGTGCTTGCCCTTGAGTGCTCGCTCGTAGTACTCCTCCAGCAGCGGACGGTAGTCCGGGTGGGCGATGGAGATCATCTTGGCGACGCGGTCGCGCGGGGCCAGACCGCGCAGGTCGGCGTAACCGTACTCCGAGACGACGACCATGGCGTCGTGCTCGGTGTGGTCGATGTGCGAGGCGAACGGCACGATCGCGGAGATCGCGCCGTCCTTGGCCACCGACGGGGTGATGAAGGAGGAGATGTAGGCGTTGCGGGTGAAGTCGCCCGAGCCGCCGATGCCGTTCATCACGCGGGTGCCACCAACGTGCGTGGAGTTGACGTTTCCGTAGATGTCGGCCTCGATCAGACCATTGGAGGCGATGAGCCCGACGCGGCGGATGACCTCGGGATGGTTGGAGACCTGCTGCGGACGCAGGACGATCTGCTTGCGGTAGCCCTGGGCCTCGCGGTTCATCTTCTCGGCGTACTCGGGCGAGAGTGCGAAGGAGGTGGCGGAGGCCACGGTCATCTTTCCGGCGTCGATCAGGTCCAGCA
>CAYSIP010000150.1:0-6852 GCA_964431055.1 uncultured Corynebacterium sp.
TCTTGGTGTGCTGGTTGCCCTCGTCGTCGTAGTGGATCCAGGCGACCTGCTGGCCCTTCTTGAGGGAGCCGGCGAAGATGCGGACCAGGCCGATGCGGCCGAGGAAGGAGGACGAGTCCAGGTTGGTGACGTGCGCCTGCAGCGGGGCGTCGATTTCCGCGGACGGCTCCGGCAGCACCTCGTAGAGGACGTCGAACAGGGGCTGGAGATCGTCGTTGTCCGGGACATTGCCGTTGCCGGGGTTCTCGGTGGAGGCCTTGCCTTCACGGCCGGAGGTGTAGAGCACCGGCAGGTCGAGCAGGGTCTCGGCGGCCGCGGCGGCCTCCGGGTCATCGAGGGAGGAGGCGAGCTCGAGGAGCAGGTCCTGAGACTCCTCGACGACCTCGTCAATGCGGGCGTCCGCACGATCGGTCTTGTTGACGCAGATGACCACCGGCATCTTGGCGGCCAGGGCCTTGCCCAGCACGAAGCGGGTCTGCGGCAGCGGGCCCTCGGAGGCGTCGACCAGCAGGACGACACCGTCGACCATGGACAGGGCGCGCTCGACCTCGCCACCGAAGTCGGCGTGGCCCGGGGTGTCGATGACGTTGATGATCAGATCATTGCCGTCCTTGCCCTGGCCCTTACGGCGGATGGCCGTGTTCTTGGCCAGGATGGTGATGCCCTTCTCCCTTTCCAGGTCGCCGGAGTCCATCACCCGGTCAGCGACCTCGCCGTGGTCGCTGAAGACGCCGGACTGCTCCAGCATCGCGTTGACGAGGGTGGTCTTGCCGTGGTCGACGTGGGCGACGATGGCAACGTTACGGAACTCAGGATGGGTCACTAGCGGGGTACTCCTACTGGAAGAAAATCGCGGGGCTTTCCCGACCGGCGCGGGGCCGCTGTCGGGGCTCTCGCACCGTGTTGGTGGCCGCGAGGATGAACGGCATATCACGATACTCCCCGGCGGGGTCTGGCGCACCTTCACAACGGGAGGGCCGGGCCCCCACGCGGGCGATGTGACCATCCTCCCCAGTCAGACGGAAAAGTTTTCCCCCTCCGCAGAAGGTCCCCGACCCCGGCTGCACGGGGGTGCGGGCCCTGTCGGGGCGGATCAGAACCGCGAAAAGAGTGAGGATGAAGGAACTTTCGTCCCCCTATGTAACGTTTCGATGTCAGGGGTCGACGAGCAAGATGACGGAACACCGAGGGTCGATGGGTTGACTGTCGGGTCGAAGTGAATACTGTGGTTCAAGAAACCAGTGTGAATCGTGTTACTGATGTGATGGCCGGTCGCCGACCGGACCTTGAAGTGGGAAGGCCCTTCCGTGGTGAATACCCTCCGCCGTGCAGCCGTGGCACTGGGAGCAGCCCTGCTGACCTGCTCCGGCACCGTCGCCGTGGCAGCAGCGCAGCCCGCGCCCCTGCCGCAGTCCTCCTCACCGCTCGATGAGTTGGGCAGGCCGACGCAGCAGACCCTCGACCAGGTCCAGGCCTTCGCCCGGCAGCCCTGGTTGCCGGGCGAGGTCTCCGACGCCATCCTCTCGGCGGCGGCCTTCTTCGCCGGCGTCAACGGTGACGGCGGTCCCCCACTCCCCGATCAGGCACCGACCTTCACCCAGTTCTACTGGCCGACCGTCTCCGGCGACTGCATGGGCGAGGGCCTCAACTCCGTCGGCTCCGGCATCGCCGTTCCGGGACCGGCCGACATCCCCGCCCCCGGGGCTGAGGCCGGCCAGACCGTCTTCCTGTTCACCGCCCTGGGCACCACCCCCGCCGCCACCGAGCAGGGTGGGATGCGGGTCCAGTGGTTCAACGTGAACACCCTGCAGTCCGGAATCACCCCGCTGGTCAACAACGGGATCAATCCGGACGGACCCGCAACCCTCTCCGGCACCGCCGACACGGGCGCCGGCACGGTGGTCGCCATTCTGTCGGGCGACGTCCGCACCCAGGACACGACCTGCTCTTTCCTTCCCACCGCCGCCATCATCAACGCGAGGTAACAGTGACTGCTGATCTGCACCCGGTCAAGGAGGAGACCTTCAACACCTCCGACCGCATCAACATCGACCCGAAGGGTTTCCTCCGCGAGGTCGACACCTACCGGCTCACCGATTTCGGCCTCTACATGGCCCGCGGCGCCAACCATCCCAAATTCGGCTACCTTGAGTCCTGGCTCCTGCCGGAACTCGGCCTGCGCGCCAACATCTTCCACTTCCGCGCCGGAGTGGACGAGGAGCAGGACTTCTACTTCGACATCGCTGACATCAACGTCAATGGTTGTGTCTGGTCGACCCGTGACCTCTACGTCGACCTGGTCTCCGTCACCGGGCAGCCGATCGACGTGCTCGACATCGACGAGCTCGCCGCCGCCACCTCCGCGGGACTGATCACCGCCGAGGATGCGGAACGCGCCATCGACGCCACCCTGGCCGCAGTGGAGGGCATCACCCGCTACGACGACGACCCCATGGAATGGTTGCGGGCCCTGGGCATCGAACTGACCTGGGCCGACAGGGTGGAACTGGTTCCGGCAGAATAGGTCCCATGACTGCCACCATCTATCACAACCCCCGTTGCTCCACCTCCCGCAAGACCCTTGAACGGCTACGCGAGGCCGGTGTGGAGCCGGAGATCGTCAAGTACCTGGAGACCCCTCCAGAGGCCGACGAGCTGCGCCGGTTGATCGACGCCGCCGGGCTCACCGTCCACGAGGCCGTCCGCACCCGCGAGGCTGAGTACAAGGAGCTCGGACTGTCCCCCGACACGCCCGACGACGAGCTGCTGGCCGCGATGGTCACCCATCCACGGCTCATCCAGCGCCCGTTCGTGGTCACCGACAAGGGCGTGCGGATGGCCCGCCCCATCGAGGCCGTCGATGAGATCCTGTAGCCGACGGCCCCGGGGACGCTAGACCAGGTTCTCCCACGTGCCGAGCTCGACGCCCAGGCCCGGCACCGAGTCGATGAGGTTGCGGGTGTAGTCCTCACGCGGATCACCGAAGATCTTGTCCGCAGTACCCTGTTCCACCACCTTGCCCTGCTTCATCACCCACGACATCGTCGGCCGTCTGCCGGACCACCGCGAGGTCATGGGTGATGAACAGATAGGACAGGCCGAGATCGCCCTGCAGCTGGGCCAGCAGTTCGATGATCTGGTTCTGGACCCGTACGTCGAGGGCGGAGACCTCCTCGTCGAGGACGATGACCTCCGGGTTGAGAGCCAACGCGCGCGATGGCGATGCGCTGGCGCTGACCTCCCGACAACTCATTGGGATAGCGCCGCATCGTGGACCGTGGCATGGAGACCATGTCCAGCAGCTCAGCCACCCGGTCCTCCCGTTCTTTCCCGCCGCCCACCTTTTCTTCTCAGTCGTTTCCCAGCTCTCGCCCGCACGGGGGTAGAGAACAGGTACCCCACCACCGGCAGCCAGACCACAGCACCCACGGCAGAACCCACGTCCGAGGCGGACCTCGCCGTCTGCGGGACGGCCGCCACGGTCCCACCCTCCTCCCCCCGGGGTCAATCCGTCCACGGAAAAGACCGAGTGTCGCACGACCGGTGCAGCACCTGAGATTCTTTCACCACAATGGCCTGCGCGAACGGTCTGACTCCTTGAAAACCACCTGCCCTTAGCGTTTTCTCGGAGTTGGCGGGAGGCGACGAATCATGGCGCCCCACAGCCCGGTCACGAGGAGAACAGAGCCGATGTCCGCACAGAACCCGCCACCCACTGGCGTCACCCTTCCCCCGGTTCCTCAGAACCTGCCCACAACCGTGCTGAACGGGGGGGCTCACCTCTGATCCAGGGTCCCCGTCCGGCGGAATGACCAGGGGAAGCGTCCTAACCTCCGACCTGATTGACGGTAGTTTCGGAAGTGAGCCTCTTTCCGACCGAACCATCTGACCCACCACCGCTGAAGGAGATCCCCATGCGAGTCGCAGTCATCGGAGCCACCGGGAACGCGGGTACCGCGGTCCTCCGGGCGCTCCACGAAACCACCGAGGTCACGGAGATCATCGGCGTCGCCCGTCGCCTGCCCGACGCCACCGCCGAGCCCTACGCCGATTGCCGCTGGGAGTCGGTCGACATCGCCGCCGCCAGCACCACCCACGACGTCGTCGCCGAGCTCACGGAGCTGTTCGACGGCGTCGACGCCGTGATCCACCTCGCCTGGCTGATCCAACCCAACGATCAGCGCGACCTGCTGCGCCGGGTCAACGTCCAGGGCACGGAACGCGTCACCGAGGCCGTCGCCGCCGCCGGGGTGCCACACCTCGTGGTCGCCTCATCCGTCGGCGCGTACTCGACCGACGACGCCCGCGCCACCGACGACAACCCGCCCCGGCGTGACGAGGACTGGCCCACCACCGGGATTGAATCCTCCCACTACAGCGTCGACAAGGCCGACCAGGAACGGGTGCTCGACCGGTTCGTCGCCGAACACCCCGACATCGTCGTCACCCGCCTGCGCCCCGGTCTGATCTTCCAGGGCGACGCCGCCTCTGCCATCCAGCGTTATTTCCTGGGTTCCTGGGTGCCGGTCCAGGCGCTGAGCGCCGGACGGCTGCCGGCACTGCCGCTGCCGAAGGGGTTGCAGTTGCAGGCTCTCCACGCCGATGACGTGGGGAGGGCGTACGCGGCGGCCGTCGTCAAGAAGGCGCCGGGCGCCTTCAACGTCTGCGCCGACGACATCCTCGGCCCGCAGGAGCTGGCCGACATCATCGACCACGGCCGCTTCTTCGAACTGCCCCCGGCCGTGGTGCGTGGTGCGGTCGTCGCCGCCCACAAGTCCGGGGCGATCAACGCCGACGCGGGTTGGATCGACATGGGCATGCAGGTGCCGATGATGGACAACTCCCGGGCCAAGGAGGTGCTCGGTTGGGAACCTCGCCACAGCGCCGCCGACGCCCTGCGCGAGCTGCTCGACGCCATGGTCGAGGGTGACGGACTGGCTGCCTCCCCGGTCATGCGCCCGCGCGATGATGACCAGAAGCTGGTGCCCGGCGTGGGTGAGGCCGCCGAGACGGGCGCTGACGCGGGGGCCGGCCGGGAGGACGACGAACAGGTGCCGGAGGAGGTCACCAGCGACCTGCTCAACCTCTATCTCTCCGATCACCTGACCGGGGCCACCGCAGGAGCGAACCGGATCCAGCGCATGGCCGATGACTTCGTGGACACCCCCGTCTTCGCCCAGTTGTCGGAACTGGCCAACGAGATCCGCGCCGAGCGGACCTTCCTCCGCAACCTCATCCACGACCTGGGGCTCAAGCAGATGCCCTACCGGCAGGCGGTGGCCTGGGCCGGGGAGCGGGTCGGCCGGCTCAAGGGCAACGGTCGCATCGTCAGCCGCTCCCCCATGACCATGTTGCTGGAGACCGAGCTCATGCGGGGTGCGATCCTGGGGAAGATGGGCGGTTGGCAGACCCTGCGGGAACACGCCGAGCAGCTCAACCTGGACCCGGAGGTCTTCGACCGCCTGGTTGAGGCTTCAGAGAAGCAAATCTCGGCACTCGACGAAGTTCATAAGTACGCTCGTACCCGAGCGCTCCGTGATGACCGGGACACCTTCTGGGACTAGGTCTCGCAGCTACGCTCACCGCCATGAACACTGGAACGCCAATGGAAAGGACACCGCCATGAGCACCGACAAGAACAAGAACTCGGACCCGGAGCGGACCGACGAGGACGCCGCCACCCACTCCGGTAAGGACGCCGAGAAGCACCAGCAGGGACCGAAGACCAAGGACGAGAAGGCCGACGAGTGGGGCGAGGAGTCCTTCCCGGGCAGCGACGCCCCGGCCAACTACTAGTCCACCCGCCCCACCCCGCCCAGGGGCCCGGCGATGCCTCATGCGCCTCGCCAGTCCCCCTGGGCCACCATGAGAAACGGAAGCGACCCGTCATGACCGACCCCGCCGCCATCGAATCAGCCGCCGCCGACACCGCCGAGAAGATCTCGAAGCTGGCGAATGAACATGGTTTCACCGTGGCCGTCGCGGAGTCGCTGACCGGTGGAAAGCTGTCCAGCCAACTGGCCGCCGCCCCGGACTCCTCCGAGTGGTTCGCCGGTGGGGTGGTCAGCTACGAGACCAGGATCAAATACGAGGTTCTGAGGGTGCCCGAGGGGCAGCCCGTGATCACCGAGGCCGCCGTGCGTGCGATGGCCGAGGGTGTCGCGAAGCTGATGACCGCCGACGCGACGGTCGCCGCCTCCGGCGCTGGCGGGCCCGGCAGCCAGGAGGGTAATCCGCCCGGCACCACCTGGATCGCCGTCCTGGTCCGCGGGGTACTGCGCACCGAACTGCACCACTTCCCCGGTGAACCCGAGGAGATCCTCGCGCACACGGAGGAACGCGCTCTTGACCTCCTTCACGCTCTGATGCGGGAAAGTACCGCCTGATCCCGGTCGGCCTGACCCGACACCCACAACTTCATACCGTCGAACGCACGTCGGGGAGCTTCCGCCAGCTCCCAGCACACCCGAGTACCACCTGATGCAGGAGGAATCGAAGTGAAAGCACTGACCTGGCAAGGAAAGCGAAAGGTAAGCGTCGAGACCGTCCCGGATCCGACGCTGCAAGCCGACAATGACGCGATCATCGAGGTGACCTCGACCGCGATCTGCGGTTCGGACCTGCACCTGTACGAGGTGCTCGGCCCGTTCATGGACAAGGGCGACATCATCGGCCACGAACCGATGGGACGCGTCGTGGAGGCTGGGCCGGCATCCAACCTCAAGGAGGGTGACCGCGTCGTGGTGCCCTTCACCATCGTCTGCGGATCGTGCTGGATGTGCCGACGCGGCCTCTACTCCCAGTGCGAGACCACCCAGGTCAGGGAATACGGCTCCGGCGCGCGACTGTTCG